>NZ_JBHXIB010000020.1:0-138812 GCF_042723975.1 Amycolatopsis sp. NPDC058340
GGGTCCTCGGCTACGTAGGGGCTGTGGGCGGCGGCTAAGCGTTGGGGCTCGTGAGTGGCAAGGACGGTTAGAACCGTCCTTGCCACTCACGAGACGTGACCGGGCACTCAAGGGACGCGAAGGGGCCCTTCACCGCATGCGATGCGGTGAAGGGCCCCTTCGGTGCTTGAGCGGACTAGTGAGCCGCCGGACCGTCGATGGCCTCCTTGGCCAGCCGGTCGGTCTCACGGTCGAGCGAACGCTTGATCTCGGCCTCGGCCTCGGAGCGCCCGACCCAGGTCGAACCCTCGACGCTCTTGCCCGGCTCCAGGTCCTTGTACACCTCGAAGAAGTGCTGGATCTCGAGCTTGTGGAACTCGTTCAGGTGGTGGATGTCGCGGAGGTGCTCGAGCCGCGGGTCGTTCGTCGGGACCGCGAGGACCTTGTCGTCCGGGCCCTTCTCGTCGGTCATCCGGAACATGCCGATCGCACGGCAGCGGATCAGGCAGCCCGGGAAGGTCGGCTCCTGGACGAGCACCAGCACGTCGAGCGGGTCGCCGTCCTGGCCGAGGGTGTCGTCGATGAACCCGTAGTCGGCGGGGTACTGCGTGGCGGTGAACAGCGTCCGGTCGAGTTTGATCCGACCGGTCTTGTGGTCCACCTCGTACTTGTTGCGCTCCCCCTTGGGGATTTCGATAGTGACGTCGAATTCCACGCCGGCCTCGCTGCTCTCGTCTTTGGTACGCCCCGCCGTCGCGGACGGCTCACCGAGTTCATGGTCTTGTCTTCACTAGTGTGGACCACGGGGTCCCGGGTGGTCGCATCGATGTGGTCGTATGTGAGCTTGGCCCCTTCCCCGGACGGTGGATGAAGGAGCGTTGAGTGCCGGAAAACGATGCCCCGATGTGGCCGTCGGACGACAAGGACAGCTCATCCGCCGAGCCCAAGGGCCCGAAGGGCGAAGGCGAGGCCACCGTCTGGCTGCCGATGACGGGGACAGCGAACGGCAAGACCGAAGAGCTGTCAGTGCCGAAGGTCACACCCGAAAGCGGCTCGTGGTTCCAGCCCGTCGTGGAGGTGGAGGAGGAACCGGACGTTCCGGAGACCCCGACGCCGAAGTGGTCCGCGTTCGAACCGGCCACGCCGGTCGAGCCCGAAGCGCCGAAGACGGTCTTCGTCCAACCCGTCCAGCCGCGGCAAACGGACAAACCGGACTGGGATCAGTTCGATCGGCGTGACCAGGAGGCCTCGAGACCCGAGCCGCGGCCCGAACCCCCGCTCCAGGAGCGTCCGGTCCACGAGTCACCGGTCCACGAATCGCCGCGCCGTCCCGAGCCGAGCCGCGTCGAGCCGCCGTCGCCCGCGCCGGTCCCGTCCGCGACCATGCACGCGCGCCCGGTCCGCATCGAGCCCGCCGAAGAGCGCTTCGACTCCGAAGCGACCGTCGGGATCCAGAAGCCCGAGCCGCCGTCTCAGGAACCCCCGGCCGCCGAGGCGGAGTCCGCGCCCGCGCCGAAACCGAAGCGCAAGCGCAAGGCCCTGCTGATCACGACGCTGGTCGTCGTCCTGCTGCTCGCCGGGATGGGCGGCGCCGCCGCGATGCCGAAGGTGTCGAACCGGCTCGGCCTGCCCTGGGCGCCGAACGCGCCGAAGGGCGAGATCCCCAAGCCGGCCGGGGTCACCCGGGTCCTGCACGGACCGGACATCAACGGCGCCGGGCCGACGAAGGAAGGGCTCGCGGCCGCGCTGGCCGGGCCCTCCGGTGCCCCGGACCTGGGCACGCTCACCGGCACCGTCGTGGACGCGGCGTCCGGCGAGGTCCTGTGGGACAAGAACTCCGGCACCCCGCTGACCCCGGCGTCGACCACGAAGATCCTCGTCGTCGCGGCCGCGCTGCTGTCGATGGACCACGGGACGCAGTTCTCGACGAAGATCGTCCAGGGCGCCGAACCGGGCACGGTCGTCCTCGTCGCGGGCGGCGACCCCTCGCTGACCGCGCTCCCGCTGGGCACCGATTCACCGCTGTACCCGGGCGCGGCCCACGTCGACGACCTCGTCGCCCAGGTCAAGAAGGCCGTCGGCGGCAAGATCTCCAAGGTCCAGCTGGACATCAGCCTGTTCAAGGGGCCGACGGCCGCGAAGGGCTGGGACCCGGAGGACACCGCCGCCGGGAACACCTACATGGCGCCGGTCCTTCCCGTGATGGCCGACGGCGGCCGCACCGACCCGAAGAACGACCACGCGCCCCGCGTCGCGAATCCGGCGGCCGCGCTGACCCAGAAGATCGCGGGGAAGCTCGAAGCCCAGGCAGGCGGCACGACGACGGCGCCGAAGGACGCGAAGGTGCTCGGCGAGGTCAAGTCGCAGCCGCTGACCGAGTTCGCCAACTCGCTGATGCAGCTCTCGGACAACCTGATGGCCGACGTCCTCGCCCGCCAGATCGCGCTCGCGAAGGGCGCCGAGCCGTCGTTCACCGGCGGCGCGGCCGCGACGATGGACGTGCTCAAGCAGGCCGGTTTCGATCTCACCGGGGTACAGATCAACGACGGCAGCGGGCTGTCCGACCAGAACAAGATCCCGGCCAAGGTGCTCAGCGAGATCCTCGCGGTCGCGGCGGCGCCGGACGGCAAGGACCCGAGGACGCCCAAACTGCGGCCGCTGCTGGCCGGTCTCCCCGTAGCGGGTGGCAGCGGGACGCTGGAGAAGCGCTACGGAGATCCGGCCTCGGCGGCGGGCCGCGGCTGGGTGCGCGGCAAGACCGGGACGCTGTCCGGGGTGAACACCCTGGCGGGCGTGGTGCTCGACACCGACGGCCGGATGCTGGTGTTCGCGCTGATGTCGTCCGGTTCGGACCAGAACAAGGGCAGGGCCGCGCTCGACGTCGTCGCGGCGACGCTGCACAAGTGCGGCTGCCGGTGAGCGACCGGAATCGGAGCGTGAGGAAGTCGGGACGGAAACCGGTCTTCCAGCGGGTAGCGTCATAAGAGTGACTGAGGAAACGCCGACCAAGACACGTTCGATGGTCGACTGGTCCCTGGCCGCCTCGACGGGCGCCCTCCTGGTGCGTGGCGGTCCGGTGGTCGACCGCGAAGAGGCCGAAGAAGCCGTCGCCGAGCTACGTGACCTGACGAGCGAGGCCGAGGGGCACGTCCGCGAGCTGACCGGGCTCGGCCTCGACCTGCCGCTGCTGCCCGCCGAAGTCGTCGACAGGCCCGGCTGGGTCCGTTCGGCCGCGGCCGGTCTCGACGCGCTCACCGGTCGCGCGCTGCCGGAAGCACAGGGCGGCCCGCTGGCGCCGGTGCTGGCCGGTGGCGCCGGAGTGCAGACCGGTCTGGTGCTCGCCTTCCTGGCTTCCCGCGTGCTCGGGCAGTACGACCCGTTCGGCGGGCCGGACCGCGCCGGGCAGCTGGTGCTCGTCGCCCCGAACGTCGTCGCCGCCCAGCGCGCGATGGACGTGCCGGGACACGATTTCCGGCTGTGGGTCTGCCTGCACGAATGCACCCACCGGCTGCAGTTCACCGCGGTCACCTGGCTGCGCGACTACTTCGCCGACGAGGTCGAGCGCCTGATCGGCGGGCTCGCCGGCCGGGACGCGGACGGGCTGAGCGATCTGGTCGGCCGCCTGCCGGACACCATCAAGCAGATCGGCAAGGGCAAGGCGGGCGGGGCCGGCCTCGCCGAGCTACTGCAATCGCCGAGCGAACGCGCGGTGTTCGACCGGCTGCTGGCCCTCTCCACCCTGCTGGAAGGGCACGCCGACTTCGTGATGGACGCCGTCGGGCCGCGGGTGGTGCCGAGCGTCGAGCTGATCCGTTCGCGGTTCACCGCCCGGCGCAAGGGCGGCGGGCTGATCGACCGCGTGCTGCGCAGCCTGCTCGGCGTGGACGCGAAGCTGCGCCAGTACGAACAGGGCGCGAAGTTCACCAAGCATGTCGTCGACGCCGTCGGCATGGACGGCTTCAACGCCGTGTGGACGTCGCCGAACACGCTGCCGACCAGAGCCGAGATCAGCGATCCGGCGGCCTGGGTGCGGCGCCTGCACGGGTGAGCGGACCGGATCCGGCGATCGCGGCCGTGCGGACGGCCGTGCGGGACTTCCTCGCGTCGGCAAACCCGCGCGAAGAGGTGTGCGTCGCGGTCTCCGGCGGCGCGGATTCCCTGGCACTGACCGAAGCGGCCGCGTTCACCGGCCGTCGCGCGGGGCTGAAGGTGCGGGCGCTCGTCGTCGACCACGGACTCCAGGACGGCTCCGCCGAAACCGCCGTCCGGGCCGCGGACACGGCACGGGAACTGGGCGCCGACACCGCCGAAGTGCTGAAAGTGCGCGTCGAGGGCGCGGGCGGACCGGAAGCCGCGGCCCGCCGGGCCCGCTACGGTGCCTTGCGCTCGGCGCTGCCGGACGGGCACGGCCTCGTCCTGCTCGGCCACACCCTCGACGACCAGGCCGAAACGGTCCTGCTCGGCCTCGGCCGGGGCTCCGGCCCGCGCTCGCTCGCCGGGATGCGGCCGCTCGATCCGCCATGGGGGCGGCCGTTGCTCGGCGTCACCCGCACCACCACCCGGAGGGCTTGCGAAGCGCTCGGCGTCGACCCGTGGCAGGACCCGCACAACGAGGATCCGCGGTTCACCCGTGTCCGGTTACGGACGGAAGTACTGCCCCTTCTGGAGGAGGTGCTGTCCGGCGGTGTCGCGGCGTCGCTCGCCCGCACGGCCGCGCAGCTGCGCGAAGACACCGAGGCGTTGGACACACTCGCGGACGAGGTCCACCTGCGTGCTTTCACCGGCGAAGGGCTCGACGTCGCCGTGCTCGCCACCGAACCGCCCGCCCTGCGGCGACGCGTCCTCCGCAGGTGGCTGCTGGACTCCGGGGTCCGCGAACTCACCGACGCCCATCTGCGTTCGGTCGACGCGCTGGTGGGGAACTGGCGGGGTCAGGGCGGGGTCTGGCTACCCGGCGACTTGGTGGCCAAGCGGGCGCATGGCAGGCTCTCCCTCGAAGCACCCCAATCCACCACCTAGAGGGGAACGTCCCGTGTACGAAGGCGAGATCGCCTCCGTGCTCGTCACCGAGCAGCAGATCAACGACAAGATCGCCGAGCTGGCCGCACAGGTCGCCGCGGACTACCCGGCCGACGGCCCCGGCTCCGGGCAGGGAGATCTCCTGCTCGTCGGCGTGCTCAAGGGCGCGGTGATGTTCATGACCGACTTCGCCAGGGCGCTCCCCCTTCCCTCCCAGCTCGAGTTCATGGCGGTGTCCTCCTACGGCTCGGCGACGTCGTCGTCCGGCGTGGTGCGGATCCTCAAGGACCTCGACCGCGACATCGCCGGCCGCGACGTGCTCATCGTCGAGGACATCGTCGACTCCGGGCTGACCCTGTCCTGGCTGCTGAAGAACCTCGCGAGCCGGAACCCCGCGTCGCTGGAGGTCGTCTCGCTCCTGCGCAAGCCGGAGGCGGTCAAGGTCGACGTACCGGTCAAGTACATCGGGTTCGACATCCCTAACGAATTCGTAGTCGGATACGGCCTGGACTACGCGGAGCGTTATCGGGACCTGCCCTACATCGGCACCCTGGATCCGCACGTTTACACGTCCTGAGAACCGCTTGCCCCTTCGCGGGGGAATGCGGAACCCTGAGCGCGGCGAACACGTCATAGGCTGCGATCAAGTGCGTTAACCTATGCGAAGACCTTTGCCACGAAGCCGTCGTGGCCTGGCCCGGGGGAAACGGAGAGAGCTCAGATGGGGAACAGCAGCCTGGCGGACGCGAACGCGTTCAAGAACGCCGCGGCTCAGGGGCAGGTCGGGATCGACCCGGACGCGGCCCAGACCGCACTGAACAAGATCCGCACCGGCAAGGACGCCGTCGAGGCGCTGCTCCACAGCGCCGGCGACCTCGGGCAGGCGCCGAAGCTGGGCAACAACCCGGTCGGCAACGCGATCGCGGCGAAGGTCGCGAACCGTGCCGACGGCGGCGGCGACTCCTACACCGCCGCCCTCCAGAACCTTTACCAGCAGTACGAGGCGGCCGAGGCAGGCATCGTGACCGCGATGGCCCGTTACCACGAGATCGACCAGGCCGCGGCCGAGCCGTTCCGGAACGTCTGAGGGGGAGTCAGAAAGCCATGCCACCGAAGCACAGCGCCGACTCTTACGGCGAGAGCAACACCAGCGGCACGCCGGTCCAGCTCGGCGACAACTCGGAAGCCGCGAGCATCGTGTCCTCCGCGCGAGGCCGTTCCGACGGGTTCGACATCGGCGCCGACCGCGCCATCACCAACCCGCCGAACTGGGAAAGCGCCCCGAGCAGCCAGGACCTGTGGAACCAGGCCAACCTCGGCAACGACCCCAGCACGGCGACCGCGATCAGCCAGTCCTGGGGCGCGCACGGCAGCAAGCTGAGCCAGGCGTCGAACGACCTCTACAACGCGATCTCCGAACTGGGCTCCGCCTGGATCGGGCAGGGCGCGGCGGCCGCGCAGGGTTCGCTGGTCGCCATCGCGAACTCGGGTTCGCAGGCCTCCGAGGCCGCGCACACGATGTCGGACCGGCTCCAGAAGCAGGCCGACGCCGCCACCAAGGTCAAGCTCATGCCGAAGCCGACCGACTACAGCCCCGAGAAGGCCATGGGCCAGGCGCTGGCGGCGGGCCCGGTCGGCATGATCACCGACCAGAAGCCCCTCGCCGACCAGGACAAGGAAGTGCGGGCGGAGCAGGCCAGGTTCCTCGAGGCCTACACCAAGGAGATGAGCGAGGTCGACAGCTCGACCCCGAGCTTCGGCCCCGAATCCCTCGGCATGAAGCCGACCGCCACGCACAACAGCGCTTCGTTCAGCGGTGTCGGCAACATCGCCGCCGGTGGCCTCAACTCCGGCGCCGTCTCCGGCACCCCCGTCCTCGCCGGCACGCACGGCTACGGCGGCGCGCAGGGCAGCGGCGCGGCTCCGGTCCACGCCGGTCCGGACTCGGGCGTGTTCTCGCAGGCCGGTTACACCCCCGCGGCGAACGTCCCGGCCTCCGGTGTCGCGCCGGGTGCGGGCGTCGCTTCCGGCGCGGGCGCCCCGATGACCCCGCACGCCCCGGCGGGCGGCGGCAACGGGATCGGCCAGGCCCTCACCGCGGCCGGGCTCGGCGGCGCTCTCGGCTACGCCGGTGCCAAGGCCCTCGGACAGGGCAACAAGTCCGGCGCCAAGGACACCGACAGCACCGACGCCGCGGCCACCGAGAAGGGCGGGCCCGCGCAGAGCGCCGCGTCCCAGGCCGTGCCGCAGCAGGGCATCGTGTCCTCCAGCGGCACCATCGGTGGTGGCGCCACCCCGCCGATGCACGGTATGGGCGGCGGCATGGGCATGGGCGCGGGTGCGCAGGCCGAGCAGGAAGAGGAGCACACGCACGCGTCGTTCCTCATCGAGCCGGACCCGGACGACGCCTTCGGCGCCAACGAGGCGACCCCGCCGCCGGTCATCGGCGCCTGGACCGAAGACGACGAACGCTAGAACGGTTTTCACCGGGCGCACGGCCGATCCGGCCGCGCGCCCGCTGACTTGTTTGGGGGCCGAAGATGGCGAACGGTGAACTGCTCACCCCGGTCGAGCTGGACTTCCTGTGGGAGGGCGCGAACGCCGGAGAGCTGCCGTACCCGCTACGGCTCCGCTCGCACGGGGCGACCATGGACGAGCGCGCCGCCCTGCGCACGCAGACGCTCCAGTCGCTGAACCAGCGCCGCCTCGCCGACGAGCGCGGACGCCCCGAGCCGCATATCGAGGACTACTTCGGTGTCCTCGCGAGGCCGGACCTCAGCCTGGACTGCGTCCAGCTCAACAACCCCAACACCGAACCGCTGCTCGCGGTCGCGTCGCTGCTCGGCGGCCAAGGCCTGCTGACGGTGCAGGATCCGCGCGGTTTCCACTTCCACCCCATCGCCCCGGACGGCCTCGCGAGCGCGATCGTCTCCCTCCTGCCGCCGGGAACCCGCGGTACGGAGAAGTCGATCACCCTGCCGCTCGACGGGCTCGTCGGCGCTTCGGGGGCGGACTTCCTCCAGCGACGCCAGCCGCAGATCGACGGCACGGCGACGTCCGACGAGGACCGCAAAGCCCTGTCGCGCCTCCAGGCGCAGCCGCGGCTTCGCGGTGGCCAGTTCGGCGCGAACGCGCGCAGCAAGCACGGCACGCGGAGCCGGTCTTCGGTGCTGAGCTGGTTCGACACGCAGTCCGGCCGGTACTTCACCCAGGCCACCCGCGGCGCCGACGGACGGGACTGGATCACCGTCGCGCCCGCTGATCCGGCGACCTTGCGGCACCGGCTCACGGAGATGCTGGGGAAAACGGGCGCCGACGCTTCCACCGTGCGCTGATCTCTGGGCCTCGTGAGTGGTAAGGACGGTTAGAACCGTCCTTACCACTCACGAGGCCTGCTTGAGATGTTCGCTATCGTGAACCGTCTGGGCGTCCCGAGGCCCAGAAGCCGAGGTGCCGGGAGGGCACGGAGCAATGCACCAAGAACACTTCACGCCGATGGCGTTCGACTTCCTCTGGGAGTCCGCCGAGCTCGGCGACCTGCCGTACCCGCTGCGCGTCCGGTCGCACGGTGCGACCGAGCTCGAGCGGCGGGCCCTGCGCCAGCGCGTCGACAACGAACTCCAGGCCCGCGGCATCCGCGACGGCCGGGGAAGGCTGGAGCGGCGGATCGAGGACTGGCTGTACCTCCTCGCCCGCGGTTCGCTGACCATCGACGCGCTGCACATCCCCGATTTCCAGGCCCCGACGATCGCCGTGCTCGGCGCCACCGACGGCCGCGACGGGGTGATCGCGATCCAGGACCAGTCCGGGATCTGGCTGCGCGAGGCGCCCGCCGACGGGCTCCCGACCGCGGTCGTCGACCTGCTGCCCCCGGGGCAGCGCGGTTCGGAGGCGTCCATCACGCTGCCGATCGACGACGCCCGCCGCACCGAGCCGATCCGCGCCGCCATCAACGCGACGAAGCAGTCCGAAGAGCCCGAAGCGGCGAAGACCCGCCGCAAGGACAAGCCGCGCGTCTCGCTCAGTGAACGCATCACCGCGGACCCGCGCGAGGCGTTCGGCAAGCTCACCGGCCAGCCGAGGCTCCGCGGCGGTCAGCTCGCAGCGAACAGCCGGTCCCACGTGGGCGCCAAACAGCGATCCCGCGTCCTCGGCTGGTTCGACACCGCCAGCGGCCGCTATCTCAGCACGTCACAGGCCGGTCCGGACGGCCGCGAATGGGTCACCGTCTCACCCGCCGACGTCAAGACGCTCCGCATGAGGCTGGGCGAAATGGCCGCCGGTGTGGCGGTCGACACACGCTAGGCTCCCGCCCCGGGAACCCTCGCGAGGCGTCCGCCGTTTACGTCCGAGAGGCTCACCACCCTCATCCGTCCAGGCGGGCGGTATCCTGAGGGGCGGGTGTCGGAGCACCATGGGTCGTCAAGATCGTGATGGCGGGTATCACATGAGCCGCCCAACCAGGAAGGGTCGAGGCCACCAGGGCCGAGTCGTATGAACCGGAAGAGCGTGCTCAGGAACCCAGTGCTCTGGATTCTCGCGGCGGTACTGGCGTTTCTCGCATACAACACGATCTTCGACAGTGATCGTGGCTATACCCAGGTGCCGATCTCGATCGCGAACCAGCAGATCACCTCGAACAACGTCAAGGAAGCCTCGCAAGAGGACAAGGAGCAGCAGATCAAGCTGCTGCTGAACAAGAAGATCGAGGTCGACGGCCAGCAGGTCGACCAGATCATCGCGCAGTACCCGGCGAACGTCGCGGGCACCATCTACGGCCAGCTCATCGGCCTCAAGAGCGGTGACAACCCGGTCAAGTTCACCACCAAGGTCACCCAGCAGAACGTCCTCACCCAGATCCTGATCTTCGCCATCCCGCTGGCGCTGGTGCTGGGCCTGCTGATGTGGATGATGAACAACGCGCAGGGCGGCGGGAACCGCGTCCTCAACTTCGGCAAGTCGAAGGCCAAACAGCTCAACAAGGACATGCCCAAGACGACCTTCGGGGACGTCGCGGGCGCCGACGAGGCCGTCGAAGAGCTGTACGAGATCAAGGACTTCCTGCAGAACCCGGCGCGCTACCAGGCGCTCGGCGCGAAGATCCCCAAGGGCGTGCTGCTCTACGGGCCGCCCGGTACCGGTAAGACGCTGCTCGCGCGCGCCGTCGCCGGCGAGGCGGGCGTGCCGTTCTACACGATCTCCGGTTCCGACTTCGTCGAGATGTTCGTCGGTGTGGGTGCCTCGCGAGTCCGCGACCTGTTCGAGCAGGCCAAGCAGAACGCGCCCTGCATCATCTTCGTCGACGAGATCGACGCGGTCGGCCGCCAGCGCGGCGCCGGCCTCGGCGGCGGCCACGACGAACGCGAGCAGACGCTGAACCAGCTCCTCGTCGAGATGGACGGCTTCGACGCGCGCGGCGGCATCATCCTGATCGCCGCGACCAACCGCCCCGACATCCTCGACCCGGCGCTCCTGCGCCCCGGCCGCTTCGACCGCCAGATCCCGGTGTCCGCGCCCGACATGCGCGGCCGCAAGGCGATCCTCGAAGTGCACGCCAAGGGCAAGCCGATCGCGCAGGGCACCGACCTGAGCAGCCTCGCCAAGCGGACCGTCGGCATGTCCGGCGCGGACCTGGCGAACGTGCTCAACGAGGCCGCCCTGCTCACCGCCCGCCAGAACGGGCACGTGATCACCGACGCCGCGCTGGAGGAGTCCGTCGACCGCGTCGTCGGCGGCCCCGCCCGCAAGAGCCGGATCATCTCCGAGAAGGAGAAGAAGATCACGGCCTACCACGAGGGCGGGCACGCGCTCGCCGCGTGGGCGATGCCGGATATCGAACCGGTCTACAAGCTGACGATCCTGCCGCGCGGGCGCACCGGCGGGCACGCCCTGCTCGTCCCGGAGGACGACAAGGAGCTGATGACCCGTTCGGAGATGATCGGGCGCCTGGTCTTCGCGATGGGCGGCCGGACGGCGGAGGAGCTCGTCTTCCACGAGCCCACCACCGGTGCCTCCTCCGACATCGAGCAGGCGACGAAGATCGCCCGCGCGATGGTCACCGAATACGGCATGAGCGCCCGGCTCGGCGCGGTCAAGTACGGCCAGGAGCAGGGCGACCCGTTCCTCGGCCGCTCGGCGGGCCGCCAGGCGGACTACTCGCTCGAGGTCGCGCACGAGATCGACGAGGAGGTGCGCAAGCTCATCGAGACCGCGCACACCGAGGCGTGGCACGTGCTGAGCACCTACCGCGACGTGCTGGACGAGCTGGTCATCGAGCTCCTCGAAAAGGAGACGCTGACCCGCAAGGACCTCGAGCGGATCTTCGCGACCGTCGAGAAGCGCCCGCACATCACCATCTTCAACGAGTTCGGCGACCGCAAGCCGTCCGACAAGCCGCCGATCAAGACCCCCGGCGAGCTGGCCATGGAGCGCGGCGAGCCGTGGCCCCCGCCGGAGGAGAAGAAGGAGCAGCCGGTGCTGCAGCCGGCGCCGACCCCGGTCGGCACCGCGCAGGGCGGCGGCGACCTTCCCGGTGGCCCGCCGTACACGCAGCCCGCTCCGCCGCCGGACCCGAACGCCAACCCGTACGCCCCGCCGCCGCCCGGCGCCTACCCCAACGGCGGTCGCCCCAACGGCGGGCCGAACGGCACCGGCCACTGGCCCCAGGCATATGGTGGGCAGCAGCCGGGCGGACCGGCAGGCGGTTATCAGGGTGGGCCCGTAGGCGGCCCGCCGAACTACGGGGCTCCTCCCGGATGGACCCCGGCCACGCAGCCGGGCGGCCAGCCGAACCAGCCCTGGCGTCCCGCCGAAGACCGCCCGCGCGACGGCTGGTTCGCTGACCAGCCCGGCGGTCAGCAGGACGAAGGACAGCAACGGCGTGACGACGGACAGGACGACACCAAGCGATAACGGCGACCGCCCGGTCTTCGACCAGGACCGGGCCGAGAAAGCCGTACGCGAACTCCTGCTCGCCTGTGGTGAGGACCCGGACCGGGACGGTCTCTTGGAGACCCCGGCCCGGGTCGCTCGCGCTTACCGGGAAATGTTCGCCGGTCTCTACACCGAACCGGACCACGTCCTGGACCGCACGTTCGACGAGGCACACGAAGAACTCGTGCTGGTGACGGACATCCCGATGTTCTCGACCTGCGTACCCAGCAAGCAGACGGTGAACGCGGTCGGTGGCCGGAAGCAAGCGGCCGAGGTTGAAGTCGGTGACAAGCTGTGGACTCTGTCGGGCGGCAAGGTCGAGGAGACCACGGTCACCGAGATCAGCTCGCACCAGACTCGCGAGCTCATCGAGGTCACGACCGCGGGGGGAAGTTTCAAGGTCACTCCTGACCACCCTTTGGCGACGCCGAAGGGATGGATGGAGGCCAAGGACGTCGAGGGTTCCTTCATCGAGTGGACTCACGCGCGCAAGCTCAACCGGGATCGATGGAAGCCGAAGTTCGGGTACGACTTCGGCTACGTCATCGGTGCGACCTGCTCGGACGGGACCGTCGCCGAGCGCTACGTCTCCCTAGTGGTGAACGACCGCGACTTCGCGAAGAAGTACGCCGAAGCGCTCTACCGGGCCTTCGGGATCGAGGCGAAGCTCGAACCGGTCACGCGGCCGTCGGGCTATCTGGAACGTGATGTGCCCGGATTCCGGGTGCGAGTCGTCTCGTCGTTCCTCGCGGATCTGATGCGGCAGTACGTCGGCGGCGATGCCCACCATCAGCGGCAGCGCTTCCCGATGGTCGTGCTCAACGACTTGAGCACGTTCAACGGCTTTCTCGACGGGTACGTGGACGGGGATGGCTTTCGGCACAAGAAGATCGCGGGCAGAACGATCGTCAGTGCGAACATTCCCTTCCTGGAGGATCTGGCCACGGTCATCGGGGCACGTTTCACCCCTCGGACCGGGGGAATCGCTTCGCAGCTCTACGTGGCTGACAGCTGGTTCCGGCGGCACGGTTTCCCGCAGGATGACTACACAACCGATCTGATCGAGTCGGAGTACGTCGAGGTCGAGTCGGTCCGGCCGGTGAAGGCAACGGGAACCAAGCCCTACACGGTGTACAGCTTCAAATGTGAGCCTCACCCGACCTTCCTGATCGCCGGGCACCTGACGCATAACTGTGAACACCACCTCGTGCCCTTCCACGGTGTCGCCCACGTCGGTTACATCCCGAACGGCCACGGCAAGGTCACCGGCCTGTCCAAACTGGCCCGTCTCGTCGATCTCTACGCCAAGCGCCCGCAGGTCCAGGAGCGCCTCACCTCCCAGGTCGCCGACGCGCTCATGCGCAAACTCGAGCCCCGCGGCGCGATCGTCGTGGTCGAGGCCGAGCATCTCTGCATGGCCATGCGCGGCATCCGCAAACCCGGCGCCAGGACGACGACGTCCGCCGTGCGCGGGCTGCTGCAGTCTTCGGCGTCCTCGCGGGCGGAGGCGCTGGACCTGATCAAGGGCCGTCGATGACCGCCCTGCCCCGGCCCGGCCGGTGCGCGGTGATGGGGATCCTCAACGTCACCCCGGATTCCTTTTCGGACGGTGGCCGTTACCTCGGCGTCGAGCAGGCGCTGGAGCACGCGCACGAGATGTGGGCGCGCGGCGCGGATCTGATCGACGTCGGCGGGGAGTCGACGCGGCCGGGAGCGTCCCGGGTGGACGCCGAGACCGAGATTTCCCGGATCATGCCGGTGATCCGTTCCCTCGCCGCCGACGGTGTCGCGATGTCCGTGGACACCACTCGCGCCGAGGTCGCCCTCGCCGCGGTCGAGGCGGGCGCGTCCGTCATCAACGACGTCTCCGGCGGGCTGGCCGATCCGAACATGGCGAAGGTCGCCGCGGAGACCGGTGTCCCGTACGTGCTGATGCACTGGCGCGGGCACAGCAAGGACATGAACGCGCTGGCGTCCTATGAGGACGTCGTCGCGGACGTGCGCGCCGAGCTGCTGTCCCGAGTGGACGAAGCACTCGCCGCCGGTGTCGACGCCGAGGCGATCGTGCTCGACCCCGGGCTCGGTTTCGCGAAGAACGCCGAGCACGACTGGGCGCTGTTGAACGGCCTGAATTCCTTTCTGTCACTGGGTTTCCCGGTTCTCGTCGGCGCGTCGCGCAAACGGTTCCTCGGGCGCCTTTTGTCCGGAAAGGACGGAAAGCCCGCTCCGCCGGACGGCCGCGAGAACGCGACCGCGGCCGTGTCCGCGCTCGCCGCGGCGGCCGGTGCCTGGGGGGTGCGGGTGCACGAGGTCGGCGCGAGTATCGACGCCGTGACCGTCGCGGCGGCTTGGCGGAAGGGGAGTCCTGTTGTCTGACCGGATCACGTTGACCGGATTGAGGGTCTTCGGCAGGCACGGGGTCTTCGACCACGAGAAGCGGGACGGGCAGGAGTTCGTCGTCGACATCGTGGTGTGGCTGGACCTCGGCCCGGCCGCCGCGTCCGACGATCTGACCAAGACGCTGCATTACGGCGAGCTGGCGGAGCTCGCCGCCGGGATCGTGGCTGGCGAGCCGTACGACCTCATCGAGAGTGTCGCCGGGAAGATCGCCGACGAGGTGCTGCGCGACGAGCGGCTGACCGCCGTCGAGGTGACGGTGCACAAGCCGTCCGCGCCGATCCCGCTTACCTTCGACGACGTCGCAGTAACGGTGCGGCGGAATCGATGAGCCGCGCGCTGCTCTCGCTCGGCTCCAACCTGGGGGACCGGCTCGCGTACCTCCGGTCCGCCGTCGACGCGGTGCGGCCCGCGGTCGTCGCGGTGTCGTCGGTCTACGAGACCAAGGCGTGGGGCGTCGAGGACCAGCCGGACTTCCTGAACGCCGTCGTCCTGGTCGACGACCCGGCGCGTGATCACTGGGACTGGCTGCGCACCGGGCAGGCAGCCGAGCGGGCGGCGGAGCGTGTGCGAGAACTCCGGTGGGGCCCGCGCACGCTGGATGTCGACATAGTGACCGTGGACGGGGTGCGCTCCGACGACCCCGAGCTGCTGCTTCCGCATCCCGGCACGCCGGAGCGCGCGAGCGTGCTGATCCCCTGGCTGGAGATCGAGCCCGACGCGGTGCTCCCCGGCCATGGTCCCGTCGCCGACCTCCTCGCCGCCCGCCCCGCCTCGGACCGCGACTCCGTCCGCCTCACGCGTTTAGTCCTCTGAATGCGGTAGTTGGGGATACGAACCACCGCGTCCAGAGGACGAAACGCGCGCCGAGCGGGATATAGGGACGTTGAGTGTCCCTATATCCACACACCCCTCACGCTCGGTCACCTCGCGGTGGTGACCGGACCGGTGATGGCGGGACTGTGTGGATTTTGGGGCGTTGGATGACCAGAAATCCACACAGTCACAGTCGAGTTCCGCCGATGGCGCGTGGTGCGACCACCGCGAACCAGGTGTCGAATCGCCTCAGGTTGCGAAAGCCACTTTCGCAACCTTCAACGTCGCGAAAGCCACTTTCGCAACGCCCACCCCGCCTCCCGCCCCTCGCGATTAGCCGACTAAACGCGGGAGCGGGGGCGGGTGGTAGCAAAGGTCCCTTGCTACCCCAGCGCGGAGCGCAGCGCGGCGATGATCCACTCCGACTGCGCCATCTGCGACGGGAACGACGGCCAGCCGTTCATCTTCCCCAGCAGCAGCCAGTACCGCTCGGCCCGCGGGTCGGAGCTGATCGCCATCCCGTCGGTCAGCCGCTTCCGCCAGGCGGGGTCGGCCGGGTCGCGGCCGTTGCGCGAAGACTGCGTGAAGATCGTCTCCGCCAGCTCCCGGCCTTCGGGCGAGTCCGGCGCGAGGCCGGCTTCGAGCGCTTCGGTCGCCCGAGCGCTCCACGCCATCCACAGCTCCTGCTGCTTCGCGCCGAAGTCCGCCCCGTCCTGCTCCCGGAGCTGCGAGTGCCACTCGCTCATCCGGCGGATGGACGCGCGGAACTCCTCGTCCTGCACGAGTTCGGCGAACTCGATCCAGGCCTCCAGCTGTTCGGGCGTCGGGTCGTCGGGCAGTTCCGGTTTCGCCGAGCGCATCCGCTCGTAGAACTCCGGATCAAGTTCGAGTCCTTCGACCATGTCCGCCCAGAACTCGTCGAGCAAACGTTTGCGGTCTTCGTCCGACATCGACGCGAGTTTGTTCATCAGTTCGACCTCCTCCAGTGGTGAGTCCCGTTTGGCCACCGCCCGCAGGACCGCGCGGCGCAGTTCCAGCCGCCGGATCTGCTCGTCCAGGGCGGCGACGTGCTGGACCGCGAGGTCCCCGATGGTCGCTTCCCTGGTCAGCGCCCGTTCCACGTCCGCGAGACCCAGCCCGAGTTCCCGCAGCGTCCGGACCAGCTCCAGGCGCGCCATCGCGGTGGCGTCGTAGAGGCGGTAGCCCGAATCGGTGCGGTCGGTCGGGGGCAGGAGCCCTTCGTCGGAGTAGAAGCGGATGGTCTTCACCGGCAGGCCGGTCCGTTTGGCCAGCTCCCCGATGGTGAAAACCGCTGCGGTGCCCATATGCCTCATCGTCGACTCTCCAGTTGGTGGAGAGTCAAGCCTGCCAGGTAGCGTTGGACCATGCACTTCACCCGGCCACGCGAGCTGGCGGTGGCCGGCCTCCTGGGATTGGTCCTGGCTTACCTGCTCTTCCAGGTCGCCTACGGCTCCATCCCCGCGCTTCCGCTCTTCGCCGGGATCACGCTGCTCGTCCTCGCGCTCTGCGAGACCGTGCTCGCCTTCATCATCCGTGCGCGGATCAAGAGCAATCGCGTGCTCGCCGCGATCTCCGTCGCCCGATCGGTGGCCCTCGCGAAGGCCTCTTCGCTCGCCGGATCCGCCATGACGGGGGTGTGGCTGGCGGCTTTCGCGTATCTTTTTCCGCGACGTGACGAACTCCTCGCGGCGAGCGGCGACCTCCGCTCGGCGACGGTCGGGATCGTCAGCTCGGTGGCGCTGGTAGCTGCGGCTTTATGGCTCGAACACTGCTGCCGGACCCCCGAGGGCGGCGATCGGGAGCGCGATCCCGAGCCGACCGGTTAACGCGCGAGAGCCACCGCTCGAAGTACCGACTAGGTCTCGTTCGGATTACTAGAAGGTACGGTGTTGGGCATGACCGGGGTGGGTGACGACTCGCGCGGCCGCCTTGCGGGTAGGCCGTGGCTTGTCGTCGGCTTGGTTCTCGCCGTCGGCGCGACTCTCGCATTGGTGCTTTCCGACGACCTCCGCTACTTGCGGTTGGGGATCGTCGCGGCGCTGTGGGCCGCCTTGATCGGTGCGTTCCTCGCGGTCCGCTACCGCAAGCACGTTTCGCAGAGCGAGGACGCCGTCGCCGAGGCTCAGGCCGTCTACGAGCTGGAGCTGGAACGCGAGATCGCCGCCCGCCGCGAGTTCGAGCTGGAGATCGAGGCGGAGACGAGGCAGGCCGCCGAGAGCCGCTCCCACGACGAGCTCGAAGCGCTCAGAGCCGAGGTGAGCGCCCTGCGTGAAAGCCTCCAGTCGCTCTTCGGCGGCGAGGTTCTCCTCGAACGCGTCGCGCTCACCGCGCAGGCCACCCGGATGCGGTCCCTCGACAACAAGCAGCTGATGAGCGCGGGGTCCGAGAACGGCAACGGCAAACCCCAGCTCATGGCGGCCAAGAGCACCACGATCGACGTAGACGAGCGTGAACGCGAGCGCGAGCGCCCGACCGAGATGATCGACCGCGTCCTCGAACCCGCCTCCGCGCGGGCGGGCACGCCGCCCGCCGCCCGCCGTAAACCGGCGAACGGCCAGGTCAACGGCACAGGCGGCACGAACGGCTACGGGCAGAGCAATCAGGTCCAGCGGCCGAAGCCGGTCGACGAGTCGACTCGCCGCAGTATGCGCAAGGCGGACGCCCGCGCTTCGAAGGCGGCTGAGGCGCTCGCCGCCGAAGCCGCTCGCCGCGAGCGGCTCGAGATGTCGAACCCCGGGATGTCGCCCGCCGAGGTCTCCCGGCCGATGCCGAGGGTCGACGCCCAGCGCAAGACCCCGCCGCCGGTGACGCCCGCCGAGATGTCCCGCCCGTCGATGCCGGGGGTGTCGCGCGCCGAGGTCTCGCAGCCGTCGATGCCGACCATCGCCCGGCAGCCCCAGCGTCCGGAGCCCCCGCGCAACGAGCCGCCGCGCCGTCCGCAGCAGTCTTCGCTGCAGCAGCGGCTCGACGCCGGCACCGTGCAGCGTCCTCCCGCGACGCGGCCCGAGGAGCAGACCCGCAAGCAGACGCCGCCGGTGAAGCCTCCGGCGCAGCCGAAGCCGGTGAAGAAGGTCGAGCCGGACCGTCCCCGGCCGAACCGTGAGCTCGGCTTGACCCGCCCCGGGATGAAGCCGGTCGAGCGGTCCCGTCCGGCCGGTGGCACGC
This sequence comes from Amycolatopsis sp. NPDC058340, assembly GCF_042723975.1. Taxonomy (NCBI): domain Bacteria; kingdom Bacillati; phylum Actinomycetota; class Actinomycetes; order Pseudonocardiales; family Pseudonocardiaceae; genus Amycolatopsis; species Amycolatopsis sp. NPDC058340. The sequence continues at coordinate 18,331 of NZ_JBHXIB010000020.1, forward strand.
CGCCGCCCGCGAACAAGCCCGCCACGCCGGAGCCGATGGAGGCCACCGGCGAGTGGAAGCCGTCGTGGGCACAGGAGCGCCCGGTCTCCGATCTGAGCGCGGCGTTCCCCAGGAAGGACGACTTCCAGGACCGGCTGCGTCCCACGCCGCCGCCCAAGCCGCAGCCCGCGGCCGCCCAGCCGCGTCCGGAACCGCGCCCCGAGCCGAGCCCGGAGCCGCGTCGCGACCCGGAGCCGCCGACCCCGCCGTCGATCCCGGTCGTGTCCGAGCCGCCTCGCCGGGCCGAACCCGTGCGTCAGCCGGAGCCCGAACCGGTGCGCCGTCCGGCGGCCGAGGCGCCTTCGCGGCACGGTTCCCCGGCGGCGGAGGAGCCGCCCGCGATCAACCCGACGTTGCCCGAAGAGATCCGGCTGGCGCAGAACGGCGGTGGCGGACGCCGTCGCCGGGCCGCCGAGGACTCCTCGGTCTCGATCACCCCGGCCCCGAACGTCCCGGAGCCCACCGGCGGCGGCCGTCGCCGCCGCCCGGACGGGGAGCCCCCGGCCTGGCAGAGCGGCACCGAGTCCACCGGCGGCCGTCACGGCGGCAGGCGGGCGAAGCCGGACGACGAGACGCCGTCCCGCAACGGGTCGTCGCACAGCCGCTCGGAGACCTCCGAGGCGGGCTCGCACGCGTCCGGCCGTTCGGTGATGGATCTGCTCGCCGCCAACGGCGCGAACGAATCCACTCCGCGGCGCAGGCGGCGCGCCGAAGACTGACCGTGTCCGATGGGCGAGCCCTGTGTGGCCGGTAGCGTCTCGGACTCCGGCTCCACGTACGGCTCGTGTCCCGTACCGACGGTAGGGTGACCCGCTGTGAGCGAGCCTTCCTCCCCGGCGCCCGGTCTCGACCGGCCACGCCGGTCTCGGTCGATCACCGTGCTGCTGCCGGTGCTCGGGCTGATCGCCGTCGCGCTGTGCGGGCTGTTCGTCTTCGGCACGGTGACCGAAAAGGTTGGGCCGCTCGCGGTGGGGATCGGCGTGCTCGCCGCGCTGGTCCCGGTCGCCGTGGTGGTCACCGCGTTCCTGTGGGTCGACCGCTGGGAACCCGAACCGCCGAAGCTCCTCCTGCTGGCCTTCGTCTGGGGCGCGTGCGTCGCGACGATCATCGCGTTGCTGCTCAACAGCGGCGCCGAGGCCGTCGGCGACCTCCTGCTCGGCACGGGTGTCGGCGGCAAGATCAGCGGCCTGGTCTCCGCGCCGCTGGTCGAGGAGGCCGCGAAGGCCGCTTTCATCCTGTTGCTGTGGTGGCGTCGCCCGAGCGAGTTCGACGGGGTCGTGGACGGCATCGTCTACGCCGGGTTCACCGCGGCGGGTTTCGCCTTCACCGAGAACATCTATTACTTCGGCCGTGCCTTCGCCGAGCACGGTTTCGGCGACGGCACGAGCGCCGGTGTGCTCGCGGCGTTCTTCCTGCGCGGTGTGCTTTCACCGTTCACGCATCCGCTGTTCGCCGTGATGACCGGGATCGGCCTCGGGGTCGCCGCGAGCAGCAAGGTCCGCTCGCTGCGGATCCTGGCGCCGATCGGCGGTTACCTCGTCGCCGTGCTGCTGCACGCGCTGTGGAACGGCGCCGCGCTGCTCGGCGGCGCCAAGACCTTCCTGAACGTCTACTTCCTGATCATGGTGCCGTTGTTCATCGGCGTCTTTTCGGTGGTGGTCATGCAGCGGCGCCGCGAGCAGCGGATCGTCGCCGCCGCGCTGCCGATGATGGTCGACGCGCGCTGGATCGCCCCGACCGAGGTCTCGCTGCTGGCCAGCCTGTCCGGACGGCGGTCATGGCGGAAACAGGCACGGAAGCAGTCGGGGCGGGAGGCGGCGAAGGCCGTCGGCCGCTATCAGGCCAGCGTGACCGAGCTCGCGTTCCTGCGGCGCGGCCCGAAGCTCACCGACGAGGCGAAACAGCGGCAACGCGAGCTGTTGCAGGTGCTCAAGACGTCTCGGGCCGAGGCCGTCCGGTTGGCCGACGGCGCGCCGCGAGGATGACCACGGTCAGGTGAAGCTGGTCACGAGCGCCGGTTCAGACCCGGGCCGGAGGGTTACCCTCGCGCCGTCGTCTGGTACCCGCGACCGCAGAGCGGGACTGGAACGAGCTGAGGAGTTTTCGACCATGAGCGTCCATCGGCGCACGCCATGATGAGGCCCGCTCGCCTGGCCGTCGGCGTCGTTTCCGCAGGCCGTGTCGGCAGTGTCGTAGGCGCGGCGCTCACCAGGGCCGGGCACACGGTCGTCGCCGCTTCGGGCCTTTCCAACGCTTCGGTGCGCCGGGCGGAGCAACTGCTCCCCGACGTGCCGCTCCTGCCTCCCGACGAGGTCGCCCGCCGGGCCGACCTTGTCCTGCTGGCCCTGCCGGACGACGCGCTCGCCGGGATGGTGCGCGGCCTCGTCGCCACCGGCTCCCTGCGTCCGGGACAGATCGTCGTGCACACCTCCGGGTCGCACGGTATCGACGTCCTCGCGCCCGCCGCCGAGGCCGGCGCGCTGCCGCTGGCCCTGCACCCCGTGATGACCTTCACCGGTCGTCCAGAAGACCTCGACAGGCTCGCCGCCTGCAGCTTCGGCGTCACGGCGGCGGAAGGTGACGAAGCGGCGTGGAACGTCGGCGAGGCGCTGACCGTCGAGATGGGCGCGGAGCCCGTCCGGGTCCCCGACGAAGCGCGAGCGCTCTATCACGCGGCGTTGGCACACGGCGCGAACCACCTGATGACACTGGTCGCCGACTGCGCGGAACTGTTGCGCGGGGCGGGAATCGCCCAGCCCGAACGCCTGGTGGCTCCGTTGTTGTCGGCGGCGTTGGATAATGTTCTGCGACACGGGGACCGGGCTCTGACCGGGCCGGTGGCCCGTGGTGATCTCGGCACCGTGCGCAAGCATCTCGCGGTGCTGGCCGAACGTGGCCCCGACATCGCCCCGAGCTATCGCGCGCTGGCCAAGCGCACGCTGGCGCGCGGCGACGCCGCCGGGCTCTTGGACGCCTCGGCCGCCGCCGAGCTCACCGAACTCCTCAGTGATCCCGCCGAAGGGCAGCAAAACCAGTGACCACACCGAAATTCGCCCGAGGCACGCTGCACACCTTTCAGCCGCCGGAGCAGGTCAGCCAGGTGACGCGTGCGCTGCACGGCGTCGGCCGCAAGGTCGCGCTGGTGCCCACGATGGGCGCCCTGCACGCGGGGCACCGCGAGCTGATCCGCCGGGCGAAGCGGCTGCCGAACACGGTCGTCGCGACGTCGATCTTCGTGAACCCCCTGCAGTTCGGGGAGGGCGAGGACTTCGAGGCGTACCCGCGTCCGCTGGACAAGGACCTCGAGGTGCTGAAGGAGGACGGCGTCGAATTGGGCTTCCTGCCCAAGGCGTCGGATCTGTATCCAGAAGGGGCCACCGTCACGGTGCACCCAGGCGCGCTCGGCGACGAGCTGGAAGGCGCGGTGCGGCCGGGGCATTTCGCCGGCGTGCTCACCGTGGTGGCGAAACTGTTCAACATCGTGCGGCCGGACTACGCCTTCTTCGGGGAGAAGGACTACCAGCAGCTGGTGCTGATCAAGAAGATGGTGCGCGACCTGAACTTCGACACCCGGGTCATCGGGGTGCCGACGGTACGGGAGCGCGACGGGCTGGCGTTGTCCTCGCGCAACGTCTACCTGACTCCGGAACAGCGCGAGGACGCGATCGTGTTGTCGGCGGCGCTCACCGCGGGTGCCTTCGTCGGACGCGACGGCGCGGAAGCCGTGCTGGCGACCGCAAGGCAGACCCTCGCCGCGCGACCCGCGGTCGAGGTCGACTATCTGGAATTGAGGGGAACCGACCTCGGGCCCGCGCCCGTCGACGGTGAGGCGCGTCTGCTGATCGCGGCCAGGGTGGGGAGTACCCGGCTGATCGACAACGTCCCGGTGGTGCTCGGCGCGGCCGTGGACCATCCGGAACACGCGCCGGACGCAGGGGAATAGGGAGAGTCCACGATGTACCGCACGATGCTGAAATCGAAGATCCATAGGGCGACGGTCACCCAGGCCGATCTCCACTACGTCGGATCGGTGACCGTCGACGAGGACCTGATGGACGCGGCGGATCTGCTGCCGGGCGAACAGGTGTCCATTGTGGACGTCACCAACGGTGCGCGGCTCGAGACCTACGTGATCGCGGGCGAACGCGGCAGTGGGGTGCTCGGCATCAACGGCGCCGCGGCGCATCTGGTGCACCCCGGCGATCTGGTGATCCTGATTTCGTACGCGCAGATGGAGAACGCCGAGGCGGCCGCGTTCCGGCCGCGGGTCGTCTTCGTCGACGCGGACAACCGGATCGTCGAGAAGGGCGCGAACCCCGGCCACGCGCCGGAGGGTTCCGGTCTGCTGAGCGGCACCGTGACGCTGGCCGACGACGACACGATGACCTTCCCGGTCGCCGAAACCGCCGACGCCCGCCGTCTCGACGCGCTGCTGCACGCCGAAAGCTGAGCCCTTTGCTGCTCACGATCGACGTCGGCAACACCAACATCGTTCTGGGGCTGTACTCCGGCTCCGAGCTGGCCGGTGACTGGCGTATGCGCACCGACGCGCGGATGACCGCCGACGAGCTCGCGCTCACCATGCGCGGGCTGCTCGGCTCGCACGCGGACGCGGTCACCGGGATCAGCGCGCTGTCCACGGTTCCCGCCGTGCTGCGTGAGCTGCGCGTGATGCTTTCGCGGTACTACGCCAGGGTGCCGAAGATCGTCATCGAGCCGGGGGTGCGCACCGGCGTGCCGCTTCTGGTCGACAACCCCAAGGAGGTGGGCGCGGACCGGCTGGTGAACACCCTGGCCGCGCATCACCTGCACCCGTCCACCGCCTGTGTGGTGGTGGATTTCGGGACTTCGACCAATGTGGACGCCATCTCCGCCAAGGGCGAGTTCCTCGGCGGCGCGTTCGCGCCCGGTATCGAGATCTCGGTGGACGCGCTGGCCGCGCGGGCCGCGGCGCTGCGCAAGGTGGAACTGGTGCCGCCGCGGTCGGTGATCGGGAAGAACACCGTGGAATGCCTGCAATCCGGCATCCTCTACGGTTTCGCCGGCCAGGTCGACGGTCTGGTGAAGCGGATCAAGCGCGAGCTCTCGCCGGGCGGGACCGACCCGGTCGCCGTGATCGCGACCGGCGGCCTCGCGCCCTTGGTGCTCGGCGAATCCGAAACGATCACCGAACACGCGCCGGATCTGACCCTCCTGGGCCTGCGGCTGGTCTACGAGCGCAACCACCGCGTTTAGTCCTCTGAATGCGGTCCTTGCGTGGGCAACTATCGCATTCAGAGGACTAAACGCGGCGGGAGGCGATCATCAGCACCCGCCGCGTCATGAGGTCCTGGTTCCGCAGCGTCTGTTCGAGGCTCGCCCGGAGCCTCGAAGGATCGTCGCCCGATTCCGCCGCCAGCTCCTCCAGCCGTTCGAGCGACAGCTCGACGGTCCGCCGCTGCCGTGCCCGCCAGTCCGGCGTCTCCTCGTAGGCGAGGACGTCGAATCCGGCGGCTTCCAGCAGCGGCCGGTGGTCGGCGACCTGGGGTGGCCGGTTCACCGGCTGCCCGTCGAAATCCCAGGTCGTCACGAGCAGCCGCCCGCCCGGCGTGAGGATCCGCGCGAACTCCTCGCAGGCGCGCCGTTTGTCGGGCGCGAACAGCAGCGCGTCGACGCTCATCACCGCTTCGAACGACGCGTCCTCCAGCCCGGTGTCCTGGAAGTCGCCGATGCGGAATTCGGTCGCCTCGACGTCCGATGCCAGCACTGTCTCCGCCCGGCGCCGTGCCGACGCCAGCGCGGTCTCCGCGATGTCGATGCCGGTGAGCGTCGCGTACGTGCGAGCGGCGACCCAAAGCCCGGGGCCGCCGCGCCCGCAGCCGATGTCGGCCAGCCGCCCACCCGGCTCCAGACGCGCTTCGGCCGCGATACGGCGCAGGTCGGTCCGGGTCACGAAGCTGTAGGTGTCCAGTTCGGCGGGGTACTCGTCGCCGTACACCTCGGCCCAGATCCGCGCGGACACCGCCGACGCGGGCGCGCCGAACGTCGTCGTGAACGTCGCCTTCCAGTCGGTCATCGCTTACGCGCCCGGAAGACGGTGGTGGTGATCGGCAGGTCGAATTCCCCCGAGGCGGTTTCCGGATTCCGGTCGAGGAATTCCCGCGCCGTGCGCAGTTTGGCTTCGCGTTCCGCCGCCGTGGCCACCAGCATGTGCGAATGGGTCGCGAGAGTGGCCACCAGGGTTTCCGCCGTCCTGGGGTGTTTGTGGCCGAAGGTCTTCTTCTCGAACGGCTCGAAGGCCTCGTGTTCCGGCAGGGATTCGTAGTCGCTCAGCCATCGCCTGCTCATCGACGTCTTGATCAGCGCGTTCAACTCGGCCAGCCAGCCCGCCGATTCGTCGTCGTGGTTCCACAGCGCGGCAACGACTCCGCCCGGCTTGAGCACCCTGGCCATCTCCGGATAGGCCCGGTCGAGATCGAACCAGTGCACGGCCTGGCCGACCACCACGGCGTCCACGGATCCGTCCGGCAGCGGGATCTCTTCGGCGGTCCCGATGAGCGGCGTCACGGCGGGGAGGGTCCTGGTGAGCTCGGCGAGCATCTTCTCGTCCGGCTCGACGGCGACGACCTCGACGCCGAGCGCCAGCAGTCCTTCGCTGACCTTGCCGGTCCCGGCCGCCAGGTCGAGGACCCGCTCCGGGGTTGCCGCCGCGCCTGCCAGCCCCCAGGCCAGTGCCTTTTCCGGATAGTCCGGCCGATGCGCGGCATAGTCGGCGGCCTTCGCGCCGAACGAGGCGGCGCGACGTGCGTGCAGTTCGGGTTCGATGCCGGGTGTGGATGAGTTCACGCGCTCAAGGTTAATGGAGAGAAAACCGGCCGGTCCGGACCCGGAAAAGGTAATCCGGTTGGCGTAGGGAAGCGGCGGGTTCGTACGCTGTGCGCCATGACTGAAATCCCCGCATCCGAGGGCGTGAGCCCCGACGAAGACCTGCCGGAACAGATGCGGGTGCGCCGGGACAAGCGCGACCGGATAATCGCGGAGGGTATCGATCCGTATCCGGTCGAGGTGCCCCGGACGCACTCGCTGGCCGAAGTGCGCGCGAAGCATTCCGGTCTTCCTGCCGACACCGCCACCGGCGACATCGTCGGTATCACCGGCCGGGTCATGTACATGCGCAATACCGGCAAACTGTGTTTCGCGAGTCTTCGTGAAGGCGACGGCACCGAGTTGCAGGCGATGCTCAGCCTCGCGAAGGTGGGCGAGGACGCGCTCGCGGCGTGGAAGTCCGATGTCGATCTCGGTGATCACGTATTCGTCTCCGGTGAGGTCATCACCTCCAAGCGCGGTGAGCTTTCCGTGATGGCCGACTCCTGGCGCATCACGTCGAAAGCATTGCGCCCGTTGCCCGTGGCGCACAAAGACCTGGCCGAGGAAACGCGGATCCGGCAGCGTTATGTCGATCTGATCGTGCGTCCCAAGGCGCGGGACGTGGTCCGTACCCGCGCCGGTGTGCTGCGTTCCCTGCGTGACTCGTTTCACGGCCGGGGATTCCTCGAGGTCGAGACCCCGATGCTGCAAACGCTGCACGGCGGCGCGGCGGCCAGGCCATTCGTCACGCATTCGAATGCCTTCGACCTCGACCTCTACTTGAGGATCGCACCGGAGCTGTACCTCAAGCGTTGTGTGGTCGGCGGTATCGAGAAGGTCTTCGAGATCAACCGGAACTTCCGGAACGAGGGCAGCGACTCCTCGCACTCGCCGGAGTTCGCCATGCTCGAGTACTACGAAGCGTATGCGACCTATGACTCCAACGCGGTGATGACGCGACAGCTCATCCAGGAGGCGGCGCAGAACGTTCTCGGCACTCAGGTGGTCACTCTCGCCGACGGTTCGGAGTACGACCTGTCCGGCGAGTGGACCACGCTCGGAATGTACGAGTCGTTGTCCGAGGCGTTGTCGGAAGAGGTCACTCCCGAGACATCGGCGGACAAGCTCCGTTCCTATGCCGAAGCGCGAGAGCTGGAGCTCGACCCAAAGTTAGGCCACGGCAAACTGGTCGAAGAACTTTGGGAACATCTCGTCGGCGATCATCTCCACGAACCCACTTTTGTCCGTGATTTTCCGGTCGAGACATCCCCGCTGACCAGGCAACATCGCAGCAAGCCGGGGGTCGCCGAGAAGTGGGATCTGTACGTGCGCGGATTCGAACTGGCCACCGGATACTCCGAGCTGGTCGATCCCGTGGTAGAGCGTCAGCGGCTGGTGGAACAGGCCCGGCTGGGCGCGCAGGGCGATAGTGAGGCCATGAACCTGGATGAGGATTTCCTCCGCGCGCTGGAGTACGGAATGCCGCCGAGCGGTGGTGTCGGAATGGGGATCGACCGGTTGCTGATGGCGCTGACCGGCCTTGGTATCCGGGAGACCATCCTGTTCCCGCTCGTCCGACCCGAATAACCCGTCCGCGTGACAGATACCTCGATCGTTCTCGTAAACAAGATTTGCGTTATGAGTCGGTAGCGGGTATTAATGTCGCTAGACAAAGTCTTCTGTCCGGGGCATGCCCCGTACCAGATCATTCGTGTAAGCCCCCAGCAGGAGGAAACAGATGGCACAGAAGGTGCTCGTCTCGCTCGTCGACGACCTCGACGGCACTGAGGCGGAAGAGACCGTCGAGTTCGGTTTGGACGGTGTCAGCTACCAGATCGACCTTTCCGCGGAAAACGCGGAAGAGCTTCGTGACGCGCTGGCCCAGTATGTGGAGCACGCCCGTCGCGCGGGTGGCCGTAAGCGCACCGCCATTCGTCCGGTCGCGGGCGTGAAGGCCGCCGCCCGCCCCGCGACCGTGGACCGCGAGCAGAACCAGGCCATTCGCGCCTGGGCCCGCAAGAACGGCTTCCAGGTTTCCGACCGCGGACGTATCCCGTCCGAGGTCGTGGAGGCCTACCACAAGAAGAACTGAGGTCTTTCAGACCAGACGGCCGCCGGGAAACTGTTCCCGGCGGCTTTCTTGTTCTTGTACACGGTTCAACCGGGCGTACTCGGTCGGCGCCCATCCGGTCACGGAGCGGAAATCCCGGGTGAAGTGCGCTTGGTCGCTATAGCCCAGCTCGGTCGCCAGTTCCGCGTAGTCCGGCCGTTCCTCGGCCGCGATCCGTGCCGCCGCCTCGTTCAATCGGTATACCTGAATCGCCCATTTGGGGGCGGTGCCGACATGTTCGGCGAACAGGCGTTGCAGACTTCGTTGAGACAGGCCTGTCCGGCTTGACAGCTCGGCGACCCGGGTAATGGCGGGCTCGGCCGCGATTGTTTCCACCGCTTCGATGGCCGTCGCGGCCGCGGCGGTGAGCACGGGGCGTTTCGCGAGGAGCAGTTCCTCCGCGACACGGACCATTTCGAAGTCGTCCGTCGCATTCCGTACCGATTCCGTCACCGATCCGGCGCCGGGGAAGAGATCGGTGAGCGGAACGGAACCGCCGGAGATCATCGAGACCGGACCGCCGAGGAATGCCCGGAATGCCCCTGGGCGGAATCGCACGCCGATACCGTGGTCCGTGCCCTCGACGAGGTAGCGGAAAGGCCGTTTCGCCGGCCCGAAGGCGCCGGCCGCGTGGCGGAAGAACGTGACGTTCACCGCGAGGTTGGGCAAAACCGCCTGTTCCTCGCCGGGGCGGCCGCGCAGATCCCAGCGCAGCACCCAGTGGTGGTCGACGTACGGACGCAGTTCCGGCGTGGGCGGATGCCGGACGAGGCTGAACTTCGCCGCCCGCGCGTTGACGATCCCCGCCGGGATCCGGTGCCCGCTCACCGGATCAACCTAACTCTGTCGCGTTTCTTCAAGACAGGGCGCCGGTTCCCGTGAACTCATGCCCTCATGTCCGAACACGCTGCCCTGATCGCCCCCGCCGCCGCGGAATTCGCCGGAATCCTGCGCGGGATCGGCGAGTCCGACCTCTCCGCCCGCACCCCGTGCGCCGAGTACGACGTCCGCGCGCTGCTGAACCACCTTCTCTACTGGGGTCCCTGGCTCGAAGCCGCCGGCAGCAAGGCGGCGCCGCCCGAGGTGTCCTTCGGTGAGGCCGAAGCGGGTCTCGCCGATGGCGATTGGCTCAGTGCCATCGAGAAGCAGACCGCGCGGCTCGTGGACGTCTTCGGGACACCCGGGGCATGGCAGGGCATGACGGCGCTCGGCAAGGCGGAGATGCCGTCCTCGATCGTCGGCGACATGGTGCTCGGCGAGTTCGTCCTCCACGGCTGGGACCTGGCGAAGGCGACCGGCCGCTCGCTCGACGTCGCACCCGAAGCGGCCGAAGCCGTCTTGGCGTCCGCTCTGGCGATGGGTGATCAGGCCCGGGCGATGAAGGTGTACGGAGAAGAAGTAGCCGTCGCGGAAGGCGCGCCGACGTTCGAGCGCGCTTTGGGCGCGACGGGACGGAACCCCGGCTGGACCCGTTAGCGGATCCGCGGACAACCTCCGCATTCCGATTCCGCGGGAAGCAGATAGTTGAAACAGCAGGCTTCGCGGATTCTGGTCCACTCGCGGTGTCCATCGGCTCCCGACGCCAGCGTCAGCTTCGATGCCGACGTCAGCGGCGGGAACCGGGCTTCGAGGACCAGCGCGGCGTCCGCGACCCCGGCTCCCTCGGCCTCCGGGGTCCCGCCCAGCCGCCCCGCCGACCACAGCGCGTTGTCGAGCACGTCCGTGGCGGCGGCCCACAGCTGGCGCCGCCCGAGCCTCGTCAGCGGCCCGTAGACGTCGATGAACCGGCTCGCGTGCGCGACGTACCGGCCCCGCAGGACGGTGGCCAGCGCCCGCTCGTCCGGGACCACGACGGCGCTCGGGTGCGCCGAGCCCGGGTCCGTCGGCAGGCAGTGGAACGCCTCACCGAGGACGGCGACCGACTCGGGATGGGGCCGTTCGGTGCCGATCCGGAAGGCCAGCGCGGACGGCGCCAGCGACGGGACGCGGCGTTCGTGATGGAGCAGCATCGCGCCGGCGAGGGCCGGGACGTGCAGGTACCAGGACAGGATCCAGCTCGCCGGGGTCCGCTCGGGGATTCCGGCTGCCTGCGGATACGTCTCGGCCAGCCAGTCGCGGAGGCGCTCACGCCAGCGCACGAGACGGGCCGGTTCGCGGAGCAGTTCGCCACAGCGGACCCAGCCCGGCTCGTCCGGCGGCACGTCCGCGCGGAGCCGGGCGTCTTCGGGCATCCTGGACAGGGAGGCCCGGAGCCCGCCCTCCGGCGACGCGAGCGTGCGGGGATACGACACACCGGCCTCCCGTCATTAGGTACGCCTAACCTTACATACCGTCCGTGACTACTCCGGACGGGTGTCCATCCAGTGGGCGGAGCCGTGTTCGCGCTCAGCGGACAACGCTCGTCCGGCGGAATCCGGACGCGTGTTCGCACGTTGGGCTTGACGTAAAGGTGCAGGGCAACCGGAAGATGAAAGAGCGCACGGCCGGAGAACGGCCGGGGCGCGAACGGGCCGCAATCAGCCGTAGTGGTACGCCAGCGCGACCGCATGGCTACTAGAGTGGTCTCACGGTGCTGAATCCATCGCGGTGAAAGCACGATGGAAACGGGCCGCCGTCGCAGCAGTCGAGGGAGTGCACATGTTTGAGAGGTTCACCGACCGCGCGAGGCGGGTGGTCGTCCTGGCCCAAGAAGAGGCCAGGATGCTCAACCACAACTACATCGGCACCGAGCACATCCTCCTGGGTCTGATCCACGAGGGTGAAGGTGTCGCCGCCAAGGCGCTGGAATCGCTGGGCATCGCGCTGGAGGGCGTCCGCCAGCAGGTCGAGGAGATCATCGGCCAGGGGCAGCAGGCCCCGAGCGGGCACATCCCCTTCACCCCGCGGGCCAAGAAGGTGCTTGAGCTGTCGCTGCGCGAAGCGCTGCAGCTCGGCCACAACTACATCGGCACCGAGCACATCCTGCTCGGGCTGATCCGCGAGGGAGAAGGCGTCGCCGCACAGGTGCTCGTCAAGCTCGGCGCGGACCTCAACCGGGTGCGTCAGCAGGTCCTGCAGCTGCTGTCGGGCTACCAGGGTGGCAAGGAGTCGACCGAGACCGGCTCCGGACGCGGTGAAGGCACCCCGTCGTCGTCGCTGGTGCTCGACCAGTTCGGCCGCAACCTGACCGTCCAGGCCCGCGAAGGCAAGCTCGACCCGGTCATCGGCCGGGGCAAAGAGATCGAGCGGGTCATGCAGGTGCTGTCGCGGCGCACCAAGAACAATCCGGTCCTCATCGGCGAGCCCGGCGTCGGCAAGACCGCCGTCGTCGAGGGGCTCGCGCAGAACATCGTCAAGGGCGAGGTCCCCGAGACGCTGAAGGACAAGCAGCTCTACACCCTCGACCTCGGCTCCCTGGTCGCCGGCTCCCGGTACCGCGGTGACTTCGAAGAGCGCCTGAAGAAGGTGCTCAAGGAGATCAAGACCCGCGGCGACATCATCCTGTTCATCGACGAGCTGCACACGCTCGTCGGCGCGGGTGCCGCCGAGGGCGCGATCGACGCCGCGTCGATCCTGAAGCCGATGCTGGCCCGTGGTGAGCTGCAGACCATCGGCGCGACCACGCTCGAGGAGTACCGCAAGTACATCGAGAAGGACGCCGCGCTGGAGCGCCGCTTCCAGCCGATCCAGGTCGGCGAGCCGTCACTCGAGCACACGATCGAGATCCTGAAGGGTCTGCGCGACCGGTACGAGGCGCACCACCGCGTCTCGATCACCGACGGCGCGCTGGTGCAGGCGGCCACCCTCGCGGACCGCTACATCAACGACCGCTTCCTGCCGGACAAGGCGATCGACCTGATCGACGAGGCAGGCGCCCGGATGCGCATCCGCCGCATGACCGCGCCGCCGGACCTGCGCGAGTTCGACGAGAAGATCGCCGACGTGCGCAGGGACAAGGAGTCCGCGATAGACGCGCAGGACTTCGAGCGCGCCGCCCGCCTCCGTGACGAGGAGAAGACCCTCCTCGGCCAGAAGGGCGAGCGGGAGAAGCAGTGGAAGGACGGCGACCTCGACGTCGTCGCCGAGGTCGACGAGGAGCAGATCGCCGAGGTCCTCGCCAACTGGACCGGTATCCCGGTGTTCAAGCTCACCGAGGAGGAGACCACGCGTCTGCTCCGCATGGAGGACGAGCTGCACAAGCGGATCATCGGCCAGGAGGACGCGGTCAAGGCCGTCTCCCAGGCGATCCGCCGCACCCGCGCCGGCCTGAAGGACCCGAAGCGCCCCTCCGGCTCGTTCATCTTCGCCGGCCCGTCCGGTGTCGGTAAGACCGAGCTGTCCAAGGCGCTCGCGGCGTTCCTGTTCGGCGAGGACGACGCGCTCATCCAGATCGACATGGGCGAGTTCCACGACCGGTACACCGCTTCGCGGCTCTTCGGTGCCCCTCCGGGCTACGTCGGCTACGAAGAGGGCGGCCAGCTGACCGAGAAGGTGCGGCGCAAGCCGTTCTCGGTGGTGCTGTTCGACGAGATCGAGAAGGCCCACCAGGAGATCTACAACACGCTCCTGCAGGTCCTCGAAGACGGCCGTCTCACCGACGGCCAGGGTCGTACGGTCGACTTCAAGAACACCGTGCTCATCTTCACCTCGAACCTGGGTACCTCGGACATCTCCAAGTCCGTCTCGCTCGGGTTCTCGTCCGGCGGTGACAGCACCAACCGGTACGAGAAGATGAAGCAAAAGGTCAACGAGGAGATGAAGAAGCATTTCCGGCCGGAGTTCCTGAACCGGATCGACGACATCATCGTCTTCCACCAGCTGACCAAGGAACAGATCATCGAGATGGTCGATCTGATGATCGCCCGGGTCGAGACGCAGCTCAAGGCCAAGGACATGGAGCTCGAGCTCACGCCCAAGGCCAAGTCGCTGCTCGCCAAGCGCGGCTTCGACCCGGTGCTGGGCGCGCGGCCGCTGCGCCGCACGATCCAGCGCGAGATCGAGGACCAGCTGTCGGAGAAGATCCTGTTCGGCGAGGTCCAGCCCGGCCAGATCATCCTGGTCGACGTCGAAGGCTGGAACGACGAAGAGGGCGAGAAGGACGACAAGGCGCACTTCGTCTTCCGCGGCGAAGCCCGGCCCTCGTCGGTCCCGGACGCCCCGCCGGTGAGCATCGGTGCCGGCTCGACCGAAGAGAACGGTGAAGCCGAGGGCGAGTAAGCCCTCTCGGTTTCCGGAAGTGCCCGTCGCGGTTCGCCGCGGCGGGCACTTTCGCGTTCTGGCGTCGTGTCGTCCGTCTGATCACGCGTGTCGCGTCCCCAATCACGCGAGTTCGCCGCTCAATCACATGTGCCGCGTCCCCAATCACGCGAGTTCGCCGCTCAATCACGCGTGTCGCGTCCCCAACTCCACGAGTTCCGCCTCCGATCACGCGAGTTCGCCGGTTGATCACGTGAGTTCCGCGTCCGATCACGCGGGTTCGGTTTCTCCGCGTGGACGGCACGTGTGTGTGGATGGACGACACGCGTGACTGGAGGCGCGACACGCGTGCTTCGGGGCGCGACTCGCGTGATTGGGGACGGGACTCGCGTGCTTGGAGGCGGAACTCGCGGCGGTCCTTGCGGCTGCGGAACGCTCGCCGAAGTCCCAAGGCGGAAGCGCACCTTCGTGGGAACTCTGGCCTTCGCGGCCTGACCGATATAAGGTCTACATTATGGTCGGCTGATGCAGTGGGAGATCGAGCTTCACGAGGAAGTGGATCGCTGGTTCGCGGCGCTGTGCCGGGAAGAGCCGTGTACGGCCGACCGGGTCGAAGAGGCGATCGACATGCTGGCTCGTGAAGGCCCGCGCCTTGGACGGCCGCTGGTCGACCGGATCAGTGGTTCGCGAAGACACAACTTGAAAGAGTTGCGGCCCGCGTCGGCCGGGCGCACCGAGATCAGGATCTTGTTCGTCTTCGACCCGGTGCGCAAAGCGGTGCTCTTGGTGGCCGGCGACAAGGCCGGAAACTGGAAACGGTGGTACGACATCAACATCCCGATCGCGGAGGAGCGATACCGGCACCATCTGGACGCGATGGAGGAAGACTGAAATGGGTCGGTCCTGGAAAGAGGTCAAGGCCGAAAAGCTCGCCGCGGATCGCGAGGCGGGCCGCGATGTCGAAGCCGCGCGGGCCGAGGCGCGAGAGGCGACTCAGGCGTACATCCTCGGCTTTCGGCTGTCGCAGCTTCGCGAGGACGTCGGACTGAGCCAGACCGAGGTCGCCAAGCGAATGGGTGTCAGCCAGCCGCGGATCAGCCAGCTCGAGCAGGGTGATCCGAGCCAGATGGAATTGGACACGCTCCGCAGGTACATCGTCGCCTTGGGCGGCCGTATGCGTGTGGTCGCCGATTTCGACGATCGCGACGTCACCATTTCCACCGCCGTCTGACCCGCCCCGGTCTCCCGATCTTCGCGTGAGACGATGCCCTCGGGTCCGGGAGGGGGTCAGGTGGACGTTCTGGCGATCGATTTCGGTACCTCCAGCACGGTGGGGGTGCTTTCGATCCACGGCAGGGGGACGCAGGTCGTCGAGATCGACGGGTCGGTGACGATGTCGTCCGCGATCTACGCCGACAAGGACGGCACGGTCTTCGTCGGCCGGGACGCCGAACGCCGGGCCCGGCTCGATCCGAGCCGGTTCGAGGCGAACCCGAAGCGGCGCATCGACGAGGGCGCTCTCCAGCTCGGTGACGTCTCGCTCCCCATCGCCGACGCCTTCGCCGCGGTCCTGCGCCGCGTCGGCGAAGAGGCCGAGCTGATCCTCCAGCGCCCGCCCGCGCAGGTGCGCATTTCGCATCCGGCGGGCTGGGGCCCGGATCGCAAGCAGATCCTCCGTGACGCCGCGCTCAAGGCCGGATTCGGCACGACGACGCTCATTCCCGAGCCGGTCGCGGCCGCCGCGCATTACGCCTCGCTCAACAGCGGCAGGCGGCCGCCTGGTCCGATCGCGGTGTACGACCTCGGGGCGGGCACCTTCGACTGCGCCGTCGTCGGGGTCAGCGCGCAGGGATTCGCCGTGCTCGCCGAGGACGGGCTGCCCGATCTCGGCAGTCTCGACATCGACCAGGCGCTGCTGGTGCACATCGGCCGCGAGGTGTCGCATTCCGATCCCGCGCAGTGGCAACGGATTCTGCGCCCGCAGTCGGTCAGCGACCGCCGGACGCGCCGGTCGTTGCTGCAGGATGTCCGTGACGCCAAGGAAAGCCTGTCCCGCCACCAGCAGACCGAGATCCCGATGCCGGAGCCGTTCGGCGACGTGCGGGTGACGCGGATGGAGCTCGAAGCGCTCGTCCGGCCGAGTTTCCTGCGCAGCGGCGAACTACTGGCCACCACGATCCAGCGCGCCGGGCTGTCCCCGGACCGGCTCGGCGGCGTCTACCTCGTCGGCGGGCCGAGCCGGATGCCGTTGCTGGCGAGCCTGCTGGCACATCAGCTCAGGATCGCGCCGACCACGCAGGACCAGCCGGAGACGGCGGTCGCGTTCGGGCTGCATCACGTGCCCGTCGGTGGTGAGGACTCCCAGCTGACCGTGCCCGCTTTCGCACCGGTGCGGCCACAGCCCGTCCAGCAGCCGGTCCGGCAACAGCCCCCACCCGTGGCGAGGCGTCCGCAGCCCCCGCGCTGGACGCCGCCCCCGCCACCGCCAGGCCGGAACTGGCAGAAGCCCACGACCTACGGCGTCGTCGGGCTCGCCCTCGCGGCGATCGTGACGACGATCGTCCTGCTCAGCGGCGGCGAGGAGGAGCCGGTCGCCGGACCGGCCCCGGCGAAACCGGTGAGCTGCGATCAGCCTGGGCCGAAGGACGCGCAGGGGTTCACGGACTGTCTCCGCCGGATCGCCGCCGTCATCCCGCAGCGGGACGAGTGCCGGGACGCGCCGGACGCCGCCGCCACGGTGGGCGCGGCGTCGGCGGTCACCTGCGTGTTCAAGGACGGCAAGGGATCGAACGCGATCAACTACTACCAGGGCGTCGCGATGACCGGCCTGGAGGACGGCGTCCGGCAGCGGATGACCAAGGGCAAGCCCGCGGAGGGCACCTGGGCCGCCGACGGGCTCCGAGGGCGCTACGTGGCGGGCGTAGGCGCGCGAAGCGGCATCGTGCTCTTCGGGACCGAAGACGCGCCGTTGAGCGCGATGCTCGTTTCGACGCGCAGCGACGGCACGGCGCGGACGACCGCGGAGATGGTCGAGTTCTTCACCGCGCAGCTCAAGCCTTGATCAGTGCAGGGTGCCCGCGGGCGTCGAAAGGTCTTCGGTCACCGAAAGCGCGGTGTCCACGATGATCTCCAGTGCCTCGGCGGCGCGGTGCACGGCCAGGCTCGGCGCGGTGGTCCGCGCGGCCTGCTCCGGGGTGTACGGCACGTGCACGAAACCGCCGCGTACACCGGGAAAGTCGTTGTCCAGCAAGTGCATCAGCCCGTAGAAGACCTGATTGCACACGTACGTACCGGCGGTGTGCGAGACCGACGCCGGTAGTCCCGCGTCCTTGATCCCCGTGACACACGCCTTCACCGGCAGGGTGGTGAAGTACGCGTTGGGCCCGCCGGGGATCACCGGGACGTCGACGGGCTGCGAGCCCGCGTTGTCCGGGATGCGGGCGTCGATCAGGTTGATCGCGACCCGCTCCGGGGTGACGTCGGGGCGGCCGCCCGCCTGGCCGACGCAGATCACCAGATCCGGGCGGTACTCGTCGATCGCGTCGCGCAAGGTGACCAGCGATCGCGAGAAGACGCACGGCAGTTCGACGGCCACGGTGTCGTGCCGACGGCCGGTGAGCAGGGAAACCGCCTGCCACGACGGATTCACCCGCTCACCGCCGAACGGCTCGAAACCGGTGAGGAGCACAGACGCCATGCCCTCACCCTAACGTGTGACGCCGGTCAGGCTGGTTCTCGTGAGTGGCCAGGACGGTTCTAACCGTCCTGGCCACTCACGAGTGGGGAACGTCAGGCGGCCGGCTTGAGGTCCCCAGGGTAGAGGTACTCGGGCGCCGGTTTGGTGTTGCCGTAGAACCACGCGTCGAAGAAACCCTGGAGGTTCTTGTGCGCGACGCGCTCGGCGAACTTCTGGAACTCCGGCAGGCTCGCGTTGCCGTCGCGGTGGATGGCGGGCCACGTCTTCAGGATGCGGTCGAACGGCGCCGCGCCGATGTAGTTCTTCAGCGCGTGCAGCGCCACCGGGCCCTTCGAGTAGACGTACGTGAATTCGTTGCCGGGCCCCATGTCGTACAGTTTCCCGGCCCAGAACCGGTCCGTCGCCTTCTGCACGGCGGTCAGGTAGCGCGCCTTGAGGTCCTGCCCCGACTTCGCCTCGGACCACAGCCATTCCGCGTACGAGGCGAAGCATTCGTTGAGGCAGACGTCCTTCCACTTGTCGACGGCGACCGAATCGCCCCACCACTGGTGGGCGTTCTCGTGCACGATCGTCGGGACGTTGCCCGCCGCGCCCGAGTAGATCGGCCTGCTCAGCGTCTCCAGCGAGAACCCGATCGGCTCGGCGAGGAAGATGCCGCCCGCCGCGTCCACCGGATAGCGCCCGAACTTCGACGCCAGGAAGTCGATGATCTCCGGCAGCCGCGCCTCGGCCTGTTTGGTCGACGCGGGGGTGCCGGGCGCGTAGGCGTTGACGACAGGGGTGCCGTCGGACAGCTTCGACCGCTCGAACTCCCATTTGTCGATCGCGACCGTCGTCATGTACGGCACGGCCGGGGTCTCTTCGGCCCAGACGTAGGTGGTCTTCGCCCCGTCGGCGAAGCGCCCGCGCTCGCGGCCGTTCGAGATGACGCCCCATTCCGAGGGCACGGTGACGGCGAGGTGGAAGGTCGCCTTGTCACGCGGGGTGTCGTTGACCGGGTACCAGGTGGTCGCGGATTTCGGCTCGCCCGCGACGAACGCGCCGCCGGATTTCGCGTACTGCCAGCCGTTCTCGCCCAGCGCCGGATCCTCGATCGGCTGCGGGACACCGTGATACGCGATTTCGGCGGTGAACCGCTCGTGGTTCCGCAGCGACCGCGCCGGGGTGATCACGAGTTCGTGGTCGCCGGTGCGGGTGAAGGCCGCCTTGCGCCCGTTGACCTTGACCGAATCGACGGTCAGCCCGTGCAGGTCGAGGTTGAACGAGCTCAGCGCCTGGGTGGTCCGTCCGGTGATCGTCTGCAGGCCGGTGAGCTGCTTGGTGGCGGGCTCGTAGCCGATTTTCAGGTTGTAGTCGGCGACGTCGTAGCCGCCGTTGCCGTCCTGCGGGTAGTAGCTGTCGCCCGCGCCGTCGGCGCCGGGTTTCCCCGTGTCGGCGAGGGCGGTCCCGCCGCCGAGGACACTCGCGGCCAGAACGGCGGCGATGACGGCCGCACTCCGGTACCTCATTCACGCTCCCAGTCGATCGGCTGTGACTTGGTCCCGAACGTAGCGCCGTGACCTCGGCCGTCCGCCCGGAAAGCTCCTTCGTGCCCGGATAATCCCCACTTCCGTCGCCTGATCGGGGTCCGGAGTCCGAGAGCGCGCTCCGAGAGACACAGCCTGATGGAGCTAAGCGTTTGCGGCTTCTGGAAAGCTGGGGGTCGTGCGTGTGACGCTGCTGGGCCCGGTCGGAGCGGAAGCCGGTGACGGCACCCCGGTCGACATCGGCGGTGCCCGCCTCCGCATGCTCTTGGCCAGGCTCGCGCTGGAGCCCGGCCGCGCCGTCCCGGCGACGGCCCTCGTCGACGGTCTCTGGGGCGCGGAGCCGCCCGCCGACGCCGCGAACGCGCTGCAATCCCTGGTCTCACGGCTGCGTAAGGTCCTGCGCGCCGAAGACGTCGCACTCGACTCGGGGCCGGGCGGTTACCGGCTGGACGTCGCCCGCGAGGACGTCGACGTGTGCCGCTTCGAGCGGCTGGCCGCGGAGGGGCGCGCGGAGCTCGCAGCGGGCCGGGACGCCGGTGCGGCCGCGATCCTCGCCGAGGCGCTCGGGCTCTGGCGTGGTCAAGCGCTGTCCGACGTCCTCGACGCTCCTTTCGCGCAGGCACCCGCGACCCGCCTGGAGGACCTGCGGCTCGAAGCCGCCGAAGACCGTTTCGAAGCGGAGATCCGGCTCGGCGGGCACGACCGGGTGCTGGCGGATCTCAAGGAGGCCGCCGGGCGGCATCCGCTGCGCGAACGGCTCGCCGGGCTGTGGATCCGGGCGTTGTGCGCGGCCGATCGCCAGTCCGACGCCCTCGCGGTCTACGAGGAGGTCCGGGCCGCGCTTGCCGACCAGCTCGGCGTCGACCCTTCGGCCGAACTCCAGGAGATCCATCTCGCCGCGCTGCGCGGCGAACTCGGCCCGCCGCCCGCGCCCGCCGATCATCTGCCGGTCCGGCTGACCAGCTTCGTCGGCCGTGACGACGAGTTGAAGCTGATCGCCGAACTCCTCGCCGGCGCGCGGCTGGTGACGCTGGTCGGGCCCGGTGGCGCCGGGAAGACACGGCTGGCCACGGAGGTCGCGACACGGCATCCGGCGCACGCGCGCGGACGCGTCTGGTTCGTGCCGCTCGCCGGTGTCCGCGACCCCGGCGACCTGCCCGGCGCGGTCTTCGCGGCGCTGGAGCTGTGGGATCTCGGCCTGTCGCACCCCGGCGATCCGATGCGCCGCCCGGCGGACGCGCTGGCCAGGGTCGTGGAGACGCTCGGCGCCGGTGAATCGGTACTGGTGCTGGACAACTGCGAGCATCTGGTCGACGCGGCGGCGGAGCTGACGAACACCCTGCTGCGGCGCGTGCCGACCTTGCGCGTGCTCGCGACCAGCCGGGAGGCGCTGGCCATCGACGGCGAGACGCTGTGCCCGCTCGGCCCGCTGGCCGTCCCGGAAGGCACGCCGACCGTCTCCCAAGCCGCCGAGGCGGGCGCGATCCGGCTGTTCGTCGACCGCGCGGTGGCGGTGCGCCCGGATTTCCGGCTCGATGAGTCCACAGTGGACGACGTCGCGCAGATCTGCCGCAGGCTGGACGGGATGCCGCTGGCGCTGGAGCTGGCCGCGGCGCGGCTGCGGTCGATGACCGTCGCGCAGATCTCGCAACGCCTCGACGACCGGTTCCGCCTGCTGACCTCCGGGAGCCGGACGGCGCTGCCGAGGCAGCGCACGCTGCGTGCCGTCGTCGAGTGGAGCTGGGACCTGCTCGACGACGCCGAACGCGTGCTCGCCAGGCGGCTTTCGGTGTTCGGGGCCGGTGCCGAGGTCGAAGCGGTCGAAAGCGTCTGCGCGGACGACGGCCTGCCCGCCGAGGACATCCTGTACGTCCTCGGCTCGCTCGTCGAGAAGTCCATTGTGGACGCGATCGCCGGGGAGCAGGGCGAGCCGCGTTACCGCATGCTGGAGACCATCCGGGCCTACGCGGCGGAACGGCTCGACGAGGCCGAAGAGCGGGAACAGCTGACGAAGGCCTATCACCGCTACTACGCCCAGCTCGCCGAGCGGCTGGAGCCGATGCTGCGGACGGCCGATCAGCTCATCGCCATCTCGCGCTACGACGCGGAGCACGGCAACATCGTGACCGCGCTCCGCCAGGCCATCGACGACGGCGACGTGGACATGGCGACGCATCTGTTCGGCAGCACCTTCTGGTACTGGCTGATCAAGGGCGACAGCGATCGGGTCGAATCCTTCGTCGCCGAAGTGCTCGCTTTCGGCGACCGGCTGGACGAGGATTTCGCGGCCGCGTTCCAGGCGATGCGCGAGATCACCACGATGGTGCCCGGCGTCGGCGACCGTGCCGCCGTGCGGGTGCTGATCGACGAATGCGTGCGGACGAACGCGTACACCCGGTTCGCCGGGCTGGCCATCGGCCTGCCCATGCTGGCCTTCTTCAGCCAGGACAAGGAACTCGCGCACCGCGAGGTGGAGCGGGCGTTGTCGAGCCCGGATCCGTGGGCGAGGTCGGCGGGGGCGTGGGCACAGAGTTTCATCCTCGTCGACGACGGCGACCCCGACGGCGCCGAACAGGCCAGGGACCGGGCCTACGAGGGATTTCTGGCCGTGGGCGACCGGTGGGGCACCGCGATGGCGCTGGGGATGAAGGCGAGCGACATCTCGATGTCCGGCGATCACGAAGCCGCGCTCGCGCTGTACCGCCGGGGGCTCGCCCTCGCGCTCGAACTGGGCTCGCAGGACGACCTGGTCCAGCAGCGATGGAGGCTGGCGACGGAGTACGCGCGGGCGGGCGATCTGGACACGGCGATGCGCGAGATGTTCGAGGCCGAGCGCTACGCGAGCGAAATGGGCAACGCCCAGCTGGCGGTGATGGTGCTGGTGGGCAAGGCCGATCTGCTCTGCCGCGCCGGACGCGTGGACGAGGCACGCGAGGTCGCCATCCGATTCCGGGAGAAGATGGCCTCGGTCGCGGCGCCGGGCACGTTCGGTGAGGAGTTCGGCGGGTACATCGACACCGAGATCGGGCTGGCCGCCGGGGATCTGGCCGCGGCCGAACGCGGGGCCGCGGCCGTCGTGAAGTCCACCGCGGAGCGCGGCGACATCGCCGATCTCGGGCGGATCGTCGAGGTCGGCGGCCTGATCCGGTTCCGGCAGGGACGACCTGAGACCGCCGTCCGGCTGCTCGGCGCGGCGAAACTCCTGCGCGGCAGGCTGGACCTCGGTGAACCAGGTATCCGGCGGCTGATCGACGATCTTCGCGAGCATTTCGGCGAAGAGCGCTACGAAGAGCTGCTCGTGCAGGACGCCGGGCTTGCCCGCACCGACCTGCTGTCCTGGATCCTGGGGGAATTGGCTCCGTGAAGAAGGGCCCCTCGCCTGGCAGAGGCGAGGAGCCCTTCGCGCGCGTTCCCCCTGACCCCCGTCAGACGCGCTTCCGGTAAGCCCACGTGGCGAGCGGGAAGAAGACCGCGACCGCGGCCGCCATCCAGATCAGCGAACCGGTCAGCGGACCGGCGATCGGCCCGCCGTTCATCAGCCCGCGCAGGACGTCGGACATCTGCGTCACCGGGCTGATGTCGGCCCACGCCTTCAGCCAGCCGGGCATGGTGCCGGTCGGGACGAAGACGTTGCTGCCGAAGGTCAGCGGCATCAGTACCACGAACATCAGGCCCTGCACCGCGCCTGGGCTCTTCACCAGCATTCCGACGAACACCGAGGCCCAGCAGAACGACAGCGCGAACGCGATGACGAGCGCGATCGCCAGCGCGAACTCGGCCGGCCCGGTCTGGACGCGGTAACCCATGATCGTCGCGACGACCATCAGCACGACCAGGCACACCAGGTACCGCACGATATCGGCGAGAACGGCGCCGATCAGCGGCGCGGACCTGGCGATCGGCATCGCGCGGAACCGGTCGAACACGCCCTTGGTGACGTCGGTGTTCAGCTGGACGCCGACGGTCATGCTGGCCTGCAGGATGTTGAACACCATGATGCCGGGCACGATCATCTGGAGATAGCCCTCGGTGCTGCCCATGATCGCGCCACCGAACAGGTAGACGAACATGACCAGGAAGATGATCGGCGCGATGGTGACGTCGGCCAGCTGCTCCGGGTTCTTGCGGATCTTCAGGATGCCGCGCCAGGCAAGGGAAAGCCCGTGCCGCACGCCGCTCGACGGTGAAACGCGCCGTGGTGGTGCGGGCGCCGCGATGGTCGTCATACCAGGCTCCCTTCCGGAGTCGTGTCCTTTGTGGACTCGTCGGTCTTCTTGCCGGTCAGCGCGAGGAACACCTCGTCGAGGCTGGGCAGCCGCAGCGCCAGCTCGTCCGCGGTGATCCCGGCCTCGTCCAGCTTGCGGACCAAAGTGGACAGCAGGACCGGGTCCGCGACGGGCGCGGTGAGCAGCCCGGTGTCGTCGTCCCGGTGCGGCCGGGCCCCGGTGAGCCCGGCCAGGATGCGCTCGACGGCGTCGAGGTCGGCGAGCGCGGACGGCCGGACCTGCAGCGTCTGGCCGCCGGTCCGCCGCTTGAGCTCGTCGGCGCGCCCGTTCGCCACGACATGCCCGTGGTCGAACACGGTGATCGTGTCGGCCAGCTGGTCGGCCTCCTCCAGGTACTGCGTGGTGAGCAGCACCGTCGTGCCGTCCGCGACCAGTGTCCGGACCACGGCCCAGACCTCGTTGCGGGCGTGCGGGTCGAGCCCGGTGGTCGGCTCGTCCAGGTACAGCACCTTGGGACGGCCGACCAGGCTCGCGGCGAGGTCGAGCCGCCGCCGCATCCCGCCCGAGTAGGTCTTGATCGCGCGGCCGGCGGCGTCGGTCAGCTCGAACCGTTCCAGCAGATCGGCCGCGCGTTTCTTCGCGTCCGCCCTCGAGAACTCCAGCAGCCTGCCGATCAGGACGAGATTCTCCGTCCCGGAAAGGTCCTCGTCGACCGACGCGTACTGCCCGGTCAGCCCGATCATGCTCCGGACCGCCATCGGGTTCTTGACGACGTCGTACCCGAAGACGCTCGCGTGGCCGCGGTCCGGCCGGATCAAGGTGGCCAGGATCCGGACGGCGGTCGTCTTCCCCGCGCCGTTCGGCCCCAGCACCCCGACCACCTTGCCCGCCGGGACCTCCAGATCGACCCCGTCGAGCGCCTTCGTCTCCCCATAGTGTTTGACCAGGCCCTCGGCCCTGATCGCGTGAGTCATCGCGTTCCTCCTGTGGATCTCGCCCCGCGGACAAAGGTGCACCCCATCGCTGGCAGACCGCGCACAGCGCGCTGGCAGCGGCTGATAAGCGCTGGTAGACGCCGTGTGAGGAGGTTGTGAAGGTGTTGTGGAGACCGCCGCCCCGGCGCGCTTGATCGGCATACTCGACGGCATGGTGATCGAAGAACGGGCGGTCCGGCCGCCGGCGCGTCCGGGTGCCGGGCGGAAGCTGGTCAGCGGGCTGCTCATCGGGGCGGTCGTCCCGTTCGCGGTGCTGACCGCGCTGCGGCTGGTCGGGTACGACGGCAACACGTACACGATCGCGGCGCTCGCGCTCACCCCGTACGCGGGGATCGCGACGCTCGTGCTCGGTGTCCTCGCGCTGGGGCTGCGCCGCTGGTGGACCGCGGTCGTCGCGCTGGTGCTGACCTGCACGATCGCGTCGCTGGTCCTCCCGCGCGCTTTCGCGAACGAACAGAAGGCGCTCGACGGCAAGCACGTCCGCGTCCTGGCGTCGAACATGCTCGGCGGCCGGGCGGATCCGGCCAGGATCGTCGGCTATGTGAAGGAACACCAGGTCGACGTCCTGAGCCTGACCGAGCTGACGCCCGAGGCGATCACCGCGCTCGACCGGGCCGGGTTGTTCCAGGTGCTGCCGTATCGCGTGCTGCATCCGGCCGAGTGGGCGTCCGGCTCCGGGCTGGTGTCGAAGTACCCGCTCACGCCGCTGAAACTGAGCGGCGATTCGGACTACAAGCAGCCCAGCGCGAGTGTGGATCTCGGCGACGGCGTCCGCGTCGAAGTCGTGGCGGTGCATCCGTCGGCGCCGATGTGGGACCGGCACGAGTGGGTCGCCGAGGCCAAGGACCTGCCGTACGCCGACGCCGAGCACGACTTCCGGATCCTGGCCGGCGACTTCAACGCGAGCCTCGACCACGCGCTCTTCCGCGAGCTGCTGACCAGGGGATACGTGGACGCCGCCGATCAGCTGGGGAAGGCGCTGCAGGGAACCTGGACGAACGGGATGGTGCCGCCGGTGGCGATCGACCACGTGCTGGCGGACAAGCGGACGGCCATCGCGGATTTCAAGGTGCTGGAGACGCCGGGCAGCGATCACGACGCCGTCTACGCGGAAATCGTCCTGCCCGGGCAGTGACCCCTCGCGTCTCGTGAGTGGTAAGGACGGTTCTAACCGTCCTTACCACTCACGAGGTGAGCAGGGCGTCCAGCGCGTGGAGGGTTTCCAGGCCGTTGGTCGCGAGGGAGACACCGCGGCCGTGCCGGATCCCGGGTTCACGCGGGTTGATCCGGACGAGGGCGCCGGTCGCGGCGCTGGCCAGCTCCGAGTACCGGCGCACCGTCGGCACGGCCTGTCCGGCGCCGAGTTCCACCACCACGAGGTCGCGATGCGCGCGGCGCCACGCGTTCAGCTCGTCGAGCTGGGCCTGGCTGCGCTGCCCGAGCCAGTCGTAGTCGCCGAACATCAGGATGTTGGGCCTGGCGAGACCACCGCAGCGCGGGCAGGACGGCAGCGGGGCTTTCGCGCGCATGGTGTCCTCGTCGAACGGGACCTCGACGTCGTCCGCTGACCAGATCTCCTTGGTGCACCTTTCGAGGCACTGCAGGTGATGGATGGATCCGTGCGCCTCGGCGACCCGCGGGTAGCCCGCCTTCTGGAACTGTCCGTCCACATTGGACGTGAAGGCCCGGGTGCCGCCCGGTTTGCGCGCTCCCCAGGACAGCAGGAGCCGGAATCCGTCGTGCGGGACGGTGGCGCGGTACAGCGCGAGCCGATGCCCGTAGAAACCCCAGGCCAGCTCGGGATCCTCGGCGAAATGCCGCGGGTCGGCCAGCTCGACGAAGCTGATGCCCAGCCGCTCGTACGGTGGATACGCCTTCCAGAAACCTTCATCGCCCCGGAAATCGGGCAGGCCGGAGTCGACGCCCATCCCGGCGCCGGCGCAGACGAGCAGCGCGCCGGCGCCGTCGATCAGTTCCGCGGCTCGTTCGAGCTCACTCACCCGGCTTCGAAGCCTGGACGACCTCGAATTCCAGCAGGTTCGCACCCGTGGAGACCGGCTTCGCGCGCTCGCCCGCGTGCGCCTCACGCGCCGGGCCGGACGCCCACGCCTGGTACGCCTCTTCGGACTCCCACTTCGTGTAGACGAAGTACCGCGACTCGCCGGAGACCGGGCGGAGCAGCTCGAAGCCGAGGAAACCGGGCTGATTGTCGACGGCGTGCAGCCGCGCGGCGAACCGCTTCTCCAGCTCGGGGCCTGCGCCTTCGGGGACCTCGATCGCGTTGATCTTCACGACAGCCATGCCGCCACCCTACGACGAAATCCTTTTGCGCCGCGATGTGATGCGTGGGACCTTCCAGACGATGGCTGACACCAAGATCCTCATCTCCGGAGCGAGCGTCGCCGGACCGGCCTTGGCCTTCTGGCTCACCCGGTACGGCTTCCAGGTGACCGTCGTGGAGCGCGCGCCGTCGTTGCGCCCCGGCGGCCAGGCCGTCGACCTGCGCGGAACGGCCAAGGAGGTCGCCCGCCGGATGGGGCTGGACGAACGCATCCGCGCGGCCTGCACGGACACGAAGGGCGAGACGCTCGTTGACCGGAAGAACCGCACGAAGGCCACCATCCGCGCCGACGATTTCGACGGGGACGGCGTCGTCGCGGAGATCGAGATCCTCCGCGGCGACCTGACCGAAGTGCTCTACGAAGCGACCAGGGAGAACACGGAGTACGTCTTCGGCGACCGGATCACCGCGCTGGACGAGCGGGCCGACGGCGTCGATGTCACCTTCGCGAGTGGTTCGCGGCGGACGTTCGACCTGGTCGTCGGCGCGGACGGGCTGCATTCGGGCGTGCGGGCGCTCGTCTTCGGCGAGGAGTCCCGGTTCGTCCGGCATCTGGGCTCGTACCTGGCGTTCTTCACCGTGCCGAACCGGCTCGGCCTGCGGAACTGGGCCCTCGGTTACGAAGACGTCGGCCGGTCCGCCGGGATCCGCGGCATCCGCGACGGCGACCAGGCGATGGCGTACTTCGGGTTCGCTTCGCCGGAAATCGACTACGACTATCGCGATGTCGAGGCGCAGAAAGCGCTGGTTCGCCGATTCGCCGCCGGGATGGAATGGGAGGCGCCCTGGCTGCTGGAGCGGATGGACGAGGCGCCCGACTTCTACTTCGACTCGTGCGCCCAGGTGGTCATGGAATCGTGGTCGCGCGGGCGCGTCGGGCTGCTGGGCGACGCCGCCTTCTGCCCCTCGCCGCTGTCCGGGCAGGGCACGAGCCTGGCGTTCGTCGGCGCGTACGTCCTCGCCGGGGAACTCGCCGCCGGTCTCGACACCGGGCTCAAGCGGTACGAAGCCGTCATGCGCGAGTTCGTCGAGAAGACGCAGGAGCTGGGGCGGGAGAACGCGGAGTCGATCTTCGCGAAGTCGCGGACGGGCTTGCGGATGCGGTACCTGGCGATGCGGGTCATGCGGCTGAAGCCGTTCGCCGCGCTGGCCTCGCGGAAGATGCGGGACGTCGTGAACGGCATCGATCTGCCGGACTACCCGGCCCGCATTTAGCGGACTAAACGCGCCGAAGGGGGGTCAGCCGCGCAGGGTGCCGGGGAGGAGTTCGGCGTCCGGCGGGATCGTCGTCCCGTGGAACCACGCGTCGAAGAACGGCCGCAGATCCTGCTCCGAAAGCTTGATCGTGAACGCCTCGAAATCCGCCCAGGTCGCGTTGGCGTTCCGGTACGCCGCCGGCCATTCCTTCAGCAGCCGCGCGAACGCGCCTTCGCCGATCTTCCGCCGCAGCGCGTGGACGGCCAGGATGCCCTTGTCGTAGACGCCGCGGAATTCCTGCCCGGCTCCCATGCCGACCAGTTTCGGCTTCCAGAAATCGGTGCTGCCCCGCATGATCTCGAGCGCGGCACGATAACGGTCGTCCAGGTTCTCGTTGTCCCGCGACTCCTGCCAAAGCCATTGCGCGTACGACGCGAGACATTCGTTGAGGCAGATGTCCGACCACGAATTCAGCGTCACCGAATCGCCGAACCACTGGTGCGCGGTTTCGTGCACCACGGTGATCAGGTCGGCCCATTTCGCGTAGGTGGGCCTGGTCTGGGTCTCCAGCGAGAAGTGGATGTCCTCGTCGAGATAGATACCGCCCGCCGCGTCCACCGGATACGGCCCGAACTTCGAGCTCAGGAAGCCGATGATCTCCGGGAGCCGCCTGCCCGTGTCGCGCCGGTCCTCGGCGCCCGGCGCGTACGCGTTGACCACCGGCGTCCCGTCCGGGAGCGCCATCCGGTCGACGGTGAACTTGTCGATCGCCACCGTGGTCAGGTAGGCGGCCACGGGGGTGCGTTCCTGCCAGGACGTCGTGGTCCAGCCGTTCGCCGCGGTCTTCTGGATCTCGCGCCCGTTCGAGATGACGGTCCAGCCGTCCGGCACGCGGGCGGTCAGGGTGAACATCGCCTTGTCACGCGGGGTTTCGTTGACCGGATACCAGAACGACGCCGAATGCGGCTCGCCGACGATGAACGCGCCGCCGTCCTTCGACTTCTGCCAGCCGTTCTCGCTGCCGCCCGCCTTGGGCGTCGACGAAGGGTCGCCGCCGTAGAGGACCTTCGTGCGGAAGGTGGTCCCGTTCCGGATCGGCTCGGCGGGCGTCACCACCAGTTCGAACTCGCCTTCGCGGGCGAACTTCGCCGGTTTACCGTCCACTTCGACGGATTGGACGGTCAATCCGCGTAAGTCCAAGTTGTACCGATTGAGGTCTTGGGTCGCTTTCGCGATCACCGTGGTGTCGCCGTCGAGCCGCCCTTTCGCGGGGTCGTAAGTGATCCCGACCTGGTATTCGGCCGCGTCGTAGCCGCCGTTTCCGTCCATCGGGTAATACGGGTCGCCCGCGCCCGAAGCACCCGGCGCCGGGTTCATCGGCGGCGGAGGAGGGGGCGTGGCCGGAGGAGGATCGGCGGTGCAGCCGATAATCAGGGCGCAGACGACCCCCAGGACCAGACCGGCGGCGGGGACACGGCTGCGCATGGAGGGGAGCTTAGTGGTGATTCAGCGCGACGGGTTGGTCACTTTCGGCGGTGACGGGCCGCCGATCGTCCTGCTGCACGGGCTCATGGGCAGGGCGACGACATGGTGGCGGGTCGCGCGAAGACTCCAGCCGTACGGGCGTGTCCACGGCCTCGACGCGCGCGGGCACGGACGCGGGCCGCGCGGCGGGCCCTGGCGCACCGAACGGTTCGCCGACGACGTCGCCGAGGTGCTGCGGAGCTTCGGCGAACCCGCGGTCCTGATCGGACATTCGATGGGCGGCCTGCACGCGTGGGTCACCGCGGCCATGTATCCCGAGCTCGTCCGCGCCGTGGTCTGCGAGGATTTCGCGCCGGATCAGCGCGGCCGGACCGTGGACACCTGGCGCGGGTATTTCGAGTCGTGGCCGGTCCCGTTCCGGTCGCTGGCCCACGTGCGCGAGTTCTTCGGCGACACCGGCGACTACTTCATCGAATGCGTCGAGGAACGCGAAGACGGCTACCACCTCATCGCGTCACTCCAGGACCTGTACGAGATCGCGGCCGAGTGGGGACGGCGTGATTTCTGGGAGTTCGTCGAGCGTGTCAAATGCCCGCTGCTCGCGATCGAGGGCGAACGCACCGCGATGCCGCCCGGTCAGCAGGCGGAGCTGGCCGCACGCGTGCCCGGCGGCCTCGGACGGCACATCGTCGTCCAAGGCGCCGGGCACGTGGTGCACGACGAAGCGCCGGAGACCTACCTCGGGGCAGTCGAAGCGTTTCTCTCCGACGTCATCGGTCAGCCCTTCGCCAGCTGAGCGTCGATCCAGGCGCGCAGCTTCGTTTCGCCCGGGTAGCCGATGTTCCGCGACGACGGCAATTCGGCGCCGTTGCGGACGCCGACCAGCGTCGGGAGATAGCGGATGTTGTACCGGGTGGCCAGGTCACGGCTCTGGTCGACGTCGACCTCGCCCAGCAGGAACCGGCCGCCGTACTCACCGGCGAGCCGCTCGATCACCGGCTTCATCTGGCGGCACGGCGGGCACCAGGTCGCGCCGAAGTCCATGATGACCAGCTTCTCCTTCGAGATGTTCATGACCTCGGCGTAGTTGGCCGAAGTCACCGTCATCACGTTTTCGGCCGTCGGCGCCGCCGAAGCCACGCCGCCGCCGAAACCGGTGACGAGTGCCAGCACCCCGGCCAGCACGCAGACGAACCGTTTGACCTTGGACAAGACGATCTCCTTTCAGGACGAAGACCACGTCGGCAGATCGTTCGCGACCCAGTCTTCGATGCCTTCGCGGTACTTGCGGACGTTCGTGTATCCGAGCTCCAGCAGGCGCCGTCCGACGAATTCGCTGTTGCGGCACGGCGTGTTCGCGCAATAGACGACGATCGCGGCGGCCTTGTCCGGAAGCACCGACGGTGCCAGCCGGTCGGTGAATTCGGCGGCTTGTTCGTAAGGGAAACCCGGAATGTTGAGCGCTTCCGGCAGATGTTCCTTTTCGAAATAGGCGACCGGCATCGTGTCGACCACGACCACCGATCCGGACTCCATCCGGGAGAGCAGTTCCGTACGGGTGATCAACGGCAGCATGGTGCCCCTTCTTTCGGCGACCGTGATTGACGATTTCCATCGTCGGCCGTCGCGCGGGACACGCTCTAGTGCCGCCTCGGCATGCCGGAGGGTTATCGAGGATTGCTCGGCCTCGTGAGTGGTAAGGACGGTTCTAACCGTCCTTACCACTCACGAGACTCGACCGGCGATGTCACGTGACCGACCGGACGACACGCGTGATCCGGCGGACGACACGCGTGATCCGGCGGACGACACGCGTGGCTGGAGGAACGACACGACCGCGGCCGGGGTTCCGCCGCGAGTCGTCCGTCTGATCACGTGTGTCGTCCATCCAGCCACGCGTGTCGTCCGGTCAGTCACGCGAGCCCGCCGCTCGCGCATCGGCGGTAGGTACCTAAGCCACCCTTGGCTCTAACCGTCCTTGCCACTCACGAGGCCCGTGGCTATCCGGCGGCCACCCTGCCGTGGCGGTGCAGCCAGGAGCGGTACGGCGCCGTCCGTTCGGCGAGCCGCCAATATCCCGCCCTCGCCTCGGTGGCGAGTTCCGGGACCCCGTGCGCGCACGGCCCGTCCTCCCGCCACGCGAGCACATGCCGCACGCACATCGGCGCGCCCGCGAGCGGCCGGATGGCCAGCCCGTCCGCCGGCGGCCGGGTCGGCTGGACCAGCCCGACGCCGTACCCGCCGCTGACCAGGTCTTCCCGCGCGGTGTCGATGTCGACGTCGTGGGTGATCCGCGGATCGAAACCGTGCGCGAGACACATTTCGCGGAACACCACCCGGCAGCCGTCGCCGCCGCTCGACACGATCCAGTCCTCCCCGGCGAGTTCGGCGAGCTCGATCTCCTCCTCGCCGGCGAGCGGATGCTCCGCGGGGATCGCGACGAAGGACGGCTCCTCGACCAGCGTCAGGGTCCGCACCTCCGGTGGCACCGGGAGGCCGCGCCTGCCGCAGATCATGATCAGCGCGAGGTCGATGCCCCGGTTCGCGACCTGCGCGAGCAGCCGCGTGCGCGAAGTGTCGGCGCGCGTGCGGAACGGTTCGCCGGGGCGCAGATCGCGCAGTCCGCCGAGCAGCGAACCCGTGATGGCGCTGTCGTTCCAGCCGATCCTGATCGATTCGCCCGCCTCGGGTTCCTGGCGGTGGAAATCGTGCTCCAGTTCGTCGAAGGTGAGTACGATCGCCCGCGCCCGCCGCAGGATCAGGGCGCCGAGTTCGGTCGGCCGCACCCCGTGCTGGTCGCGGTGGAACAGCGGTCCGCCGACCATCCGCTCGATCCGGCGCAATTGATGACTGAGCGCGGGCTGTCCGAGCCCCAGTCCCGCCGCGGCACGATTGAGGCTGCCGGCGGCGGCGATCTCACAGATCACGCGAAGATGCCGAACCTGAATCTCCATGACTTCGTATACCGCGACCGGTTCGCGCCCGGCACCCCCGAAAGTAGAGATCGCCGATTTCTCATAACCCGATGACAACATTCGCTGGCAATACCCGCACCATCGCGCCGTGGCTACGTTCGGTCGACGCCCCGCAGATCACGCGAATCAGGAGCCGTCTTGCCGCGACCACTGCCACTCACGGAGCATTGCGCCGATCCGCTGGCGCGGGCCGAGCACGTTTGTCTCGGCGTCAGCCCGTTCAACAGCCATTTCACGGTGGAACGTATCGCCGATCTCGCCCGCTGGGCCATGTCGGCCTTTCGGGGATTCCATTTCTTCGTCCCGGACGGTCCGTCCGCGTTCACCCTCGAAGCGCTCGGCTACGACCCGGTCCGCGCCGCGCAAAAGGCGCAGCGGCAGGGCAATTACACCCGCAACAAGATCGTCCGGGCACTGCAACAGGTCTGCCCATCGGATCCGCACACCTTGATACTGGACGCCTCGGCGCTGGAGGCCGACAGCGCGTATCTCGGCCTGCTTTCCGAGGCACACCACCGGTTCGCCACCGATCCGGAGTTCGCCGAGCAGTGCCTCGGCGCCACGGGCTGGGTGCTGGACCGGCGCCTGCCCGAAGGCGAACACCCCACCCGTGACCAGTTGCGCAGCGCGGTCCGGTACTTCCTCGCCGAGTTGCCGATGTTCGTCGGCACCGTCGCCGTGGCAGGCGTCGAAAGTTCCGTGTTCGCCTATCACCAGCGGGTCGCGTTCCTCGAACGGCTCTACCGCGGCGAACTGTCGTGGCGGCCGCTGCCGGGACAAGGCTTCGTCGTCCTCGAACAAGCCGTCCCGGAACGGGTGGAATGACAGTGGAACACGACGACTTCTCCCTGCGCAGGGTTCCCGCCGACCGCCGGTACTCCTGGGTTTCCGTCGCGCTGCAACGGTTCGGGCAGGTTTCCTCGTTCCATCAGTTCCTGCTCGGCGCGGTGCTGGGGTTCGGGATGACGTTCTGGGACGCGGTACTGGCCATCACGATCGGCTCCGTGCTGCTGGAGATCATCACCATCCTGATGGGGGTCGCCGGCACCCGGGAAGGGCTTTCGACGTCGGTGCTCGCGCGCTGGACCGGCTTCGGCACCGGTGGATCGTCGCTGGTCGGGCTCCTGATGACGGTGAGCCTGGCAGGCTGGTTCGGGGTCCAGAACGACGTCTTCGCCCACGGCCTGCACGCCTTGATGGGTGGCCCGCCGGTGTGGGTGTGGGCACTCGCGGGCGGCGCGCTGGTCACCGCGATCGTCGTGTTCGGCTTCCACGCGATGGCCTGGACGGCGTATCTGACGGTGCCCGCTTTCCTGGCGCTGGCAGGGTTTTCGATCATCACCGCGCTCGGCGACCATTCGCTGCCCACGCTGATGTCCGAGCCGCCGCCGGGCCCGTCGATGTCGCTGGCACAGGGCACCACGCTGGTGGCGGGCGCCTTCATCATGGGCGCGATCATGACGCCGGACATGACCCGGTTCAACCGGACCGCGTCCGACGTGGTGAAACAGACCCTGGTCAGCGTCACCCTCGGCCAGTACCTGATCGGCCTGATCGGGGTGCTGCTCGCGCACGCGGCGAAAAGCGCCGACGTGGTCGGGATCATCACCTCGTCGTCCGGGGTGCTCGGCACGCTGATCCTGGTCACCGCGATCCTGAAGATCAACGACTGGAACCTCTATTCGTCGTCGCTCGGGCTGGTGAACGCCGTGCAGGTGCTGCTGTCACGGCGGCTGGACCGCACCGCCGCGACGCTGCTGCTCGGCGGTCTCGGCACGGTGCTCTCCGCGATCGGCATCCTCGACCACTTCACCACCTTCCTGACCTGGGTCGGCGTGCTCACGCCGCCGGTGGCGGGAGTGGTGATCGCCGAGTACTACGTGGTCCGGCGCTGGAAACCGGACCTGGATGCGACCCGCGCGTCGGGGGAACTGCCGTCCACTTGCCCGTCCTGGGTTCCCGCCGCGCTGATCTGCTGGGTGGCGGGAGCGGCGGTGGGGGCCTGGCTGCCGTGGGGGATTCCCACGGTGAACTCCGTTTTCGGTGCTTTTCTGCTGTATGTTCTTCTCGGCAGACGGACAACGGCCGTGGGTGTCCCCGCGGCCATGACTTCTT
This sequence comes from Amycolatopsis sp. NPDC058340, assembly GCF_042723975.1. Lineage (NCBI taxonomy): Bacteria > Bacillati > Actinomycetota > Actinomycetes > Pseudonocardiales > Pseudonocardiaceae > Amycolatopsis > Amycolatopsis sp. NPDC058340. Next base: position 53,058 of record NZ_JBHXIB010000020.1, read on the forward strand.
CCGGCGGGTCGAAAACCCGTTCGTGACAAAGGAGTTCGACGTCGTACAGCTGGATGTCCACCACCTGCGGGTGATCCGGGCGATCGCGGACACGGGCAGTCTTTCCCGTGCCGCGATCGCGCTTGGCGTCACCCAGCCCGCGGTTTCCGCGCAACTCAAACGGCTGGAGAACATGCTGGGCTACCAGTTGTTCGACCGGTGCGAAGGCGGCGTGACACCGACGCCGATGGGGGAACTGCTGTTACGCCGGACCGCCGCTTTGCTGCCACAGCTGGACAAACTGCTCGAAGACATCGAGCAGCGCGTCTGTCCCAGCGGCCCGCCCGGCGTCGTCCGGGTGGCCGCGGTGGCCAGTGCGCTGGTGGCGTGTCTCCCGTCGCTTGTGACCCGCTTGTGGCCCGAGGTCTCCGAGGTGCAGGTCGTGCACGACGACCATCCCGAGCGGCTGTTGCCGCTGCTGGCCCAGCGCCGCGCGGAATTGGGGCTGGTCAAGGACTATCCGGGCTACGAGCTCGAAATCCCCGCGAACGTGGACACCGCGGTGGTGGTGACCGAGCCGACCTTCGTCCTGCTGCCGGAATTCCATCCGCTGGCGAGCGAGAAGGTCGTCGACCTGCGCGACCTGCGGGACGAATCGTGGGTGATGGTGTCCGATTCGTCGGCGGCCACGTTCACCAAGTACTTCGCCGACACCTGCGCACGGCACGGCTTCACCCCGACGTTCACCCATCAGGTGACTTCGCAGCAGGTGGCGCTGCTGGTGGTCAAGGCGGGCGCGATCGGGCTGTCCCAGCCGATCTGCGATCCCGGCGACCACGGCATCGTGACCCGGCCGCTGCGCGGGGATGTGCTGCCGCGCAGGCATGTTCTCGCCTGGAACAAGGAGACCTTCGTGGCGGGGCGGCGGGACGAGCTGCTCTCCGCCGTGGTCGAAGCCTACTGGGCCGAGGCGCGGACGGCCCCCGTCTACGCCGAATACCTGGCCAGGCCTCGTGAGTGGTAAGGACGGTTAGAACCGTCCTTACCACTCACGAGGTCGTTCAGCTCCCGGGAAAGAGGAGTGAGTCCGGCGGCCGCACCGTGCCGTCCAGCCAGGCGTGGTTGAACTCGCCGAGATCGCGTTGTGTCATCGCGGAGACATAGAGCTCGAAGTCGTGCCAGTTCTGGTTTCCCTGCGGGTTGATCATCGGGAAGCCGGCCAGGATCTGGAAGAACGCGTCGTCGCCGACGAGACGGCGCAGCGCGTGCACCATCAGCACCGCCTTGGCCGTCGGCGCGAATTCCGTGCCCTTGCCAGGATCGGTGAGCTTGGGCGCCCAGAACGCCGCGTCGTCGCGTACCTTCGCCACCATCTCGCGGTAACGACGGTCCAGATCGGCACCGTTCTTCTCGTCCCACAGCCATACCGCGTACCGCGCGATGGACTCGGGCATCAGCGCGTCGCGCCACATCTTGCCGCTCACCCCGGCTCCCCACCACTGGTACGCGCTCGCGTACACCAGATCGCCGATGGTGGCGGCGCGGCCGTACACCGGCCTGGTCTGGGCTCCGTGCGTGTAGCCGAGGGAGCGGTCGAGGAACAGCCCGCCCGCCGCCGACTGCGGGTAGTCGCCGAACTTCCCGGTGAGGAATTCCAGCACCTCGGGCAGCCGTCCGCCGATCTTCTTCTTGTCCACGGCGCACGGGTGGTAGGCGTTGATCGCGGTCCGCCCGCCGGGAAGGGTGATCCTCTCGACCTCCCAGCGGCCGATGCCGAGCATCGCCGTGCTCGGCGCGAGGGCGGTTTCCTCCGACCAGGTGACGGTGTGCCGTCCGTAGCCCGCGGGCACGTCGGAGACCTGAGAACCGTTGCCCAGCACGGAGAATTCGTCCAGGACGGTGACGGAGACGCGAAGGGTCGCCTTGTCGACTTCGGTGCCGTTGACCGGGAACCAGGTCATCGCCGAACGCGGCTGCCCGGTGGCGACGGCGGAATCGCCGTACGCGGCCAGCCAGCCGACCCGTCCCCGCGTCGTGGCGATCGGCTCCGGACGCCCGTCGTAAGCGACCACCACGGTGAACCGCGTCCCGTCGGCCAACGGGGTCCGCGGGGTGATCACCAGCTCGTGTTCGCCCTCCCGGCGGAACGCCGCGGCCACGCCGTCGACGGTGACCGAACGGACGGTGAGACCACGCAGGTCGAGGTCGAACCGGTCCAGGTCCTGTGTCGCGGTGGCGGTGATGGTCGCCTTGCCACTCAGGAACATCGAGTACGGCGCGTAGTCCAAGGCGAGCGAGTACTGGTCGACGTCGTAACCGCCGTTGCCGTCCTTCGGGTAGTAAGGATCGGGTCCGAGGACGGTGCCGTCGGGTGAGACGTGCACGTACCCGTCGCTGCCGGGGGACGGCGTTGCCGCCGCCGAAGCCGGGCAGGCGCCGAGCATCGTGGTGGCGAGCAACGCGGTGCACAGTGGCTCCTGCCACCGAATCCGCACGGTCATGAACGAGCCTTCTCTCTTACGGGGAGGGTGCCCGGCCATCGTGCGTACGCCCGCACGGCGAGCGGCACTGCCAGCCGGTCATGCCGCCGGGTTATCCCGGCCGATAACCGCGCGGCATACCCGCCAGGGACTATCCGTGCCGCTCCCGGGCGGAGATCGTCGAGGCATGCTGCCCCTCCCGGCGCTGCTCGCGCTGACGACCACGGTGTTCCTCGGCTGTCTCACCGAAGTGCTGCCCGCCGGGTTGCTGCTGGGCATGTCCGCGGATCTGGGCGTTTCCCCATCGGCCACCGGGCAGCTGGTGACGGTCTACGCGATCACGACCGCGCTCACCGCCATCCCGCTCACGGGCGCGACCCTCCGGATGCCCCGCAAACGCTTGCTCCTGGTGCTGATCTTCGGTTTCCTGGCGACCAACCTGGTGATCGCCGTGTCCTCGTCGTACCCGCTGATCCTGGCGACGCGGGTCGTTTCCGGTGCGCTGACCGGGGTGATGTGGTCGCTCGTCGCGGGCTACGCGATGCGTCTGGCCCCGCCGGGACTCACCGGGCGCGCGCTGGCCGTGGCGATGTCGGGTACGCCGATCGGTTTCGCGCTGGGCGTGCCCGTCGGTACCGCGCTCGGTGAGTTCGCCGACTGGCGCTGGGCGTTCGGCGCGATGGCGCTGATCTCCGTGCCGTTGCTGGTGTGGGTGTCCGTCGCGGTGCCCGCCGTGCCCCCGGAACCGGCGGGCCCGACCCGGCCGCTTGCCGCGTCACAGCTGCCGGGAATGCGCCCCGTGCTGGCGACGGTGGCGCTGTTCTCGTTGGGACACAACGTGGCCTACACCTACATCGGCCCGGTGCTCGCCGGGTTCGACGCGGAATCGATGCTGGGTGCGGCGCTGCTGGTGTTCGGCTGCGCCACGGTGGGCGGGCTGGTCGCGGTCGGTTCCGCGCTCGACAGCCGTCCGCGTGCCGTGCTCCTGTCCTGTTCCATCGTGACCGCCGCCGCCATCCTCCTGATGGGGGTGAGCGACGGTGTCCACGGCCTGGTGCTGGCCGCCGCGGGCCTGTGGGGCCTGGGATTCGGCGGCGCGCCGACCGCGTTCCAAGCCGTCACCGCCTTGCTCGCGGGCCCCACGGCCGACGCCGCCCAGTCGCTCACGATCGCGGCCTGGAACGGCGCCGTCGCCGGGGGAGCCCTCGTCGGCGGGCTGCTGCTGCCGCTGGGAACTTCGTCGCTCCCTTGGTGCGCGGCCTTGCTGGTCCTCGCGCCGCTGCTGTTCAGCCGGCGAGCCGGGCTTTCAGCGCCCGCGGATCGGTGCCGGAGCCGACGATGAGCGGCCAGACGTCGGAGCCGAGGAATCCGGTCTCGTCGGTCGCCGCCGTCGCACCGCAAGTGTCGCGCTCCAGCCCGTGCCGGGCCACGACCGCGGTGACGGCGTCCTTTGTGGACTGTCCGAACAGGCCGTCGACCGGTACCGCGAAACCGCGTGCCCGCAGGAGTTCCTGCGCCGTCCGCACCCGGGGCCCGGTGTCGCCGGGTTTGAGCAGCGGCCACTCCGGCAGGTCCACCTTGGGCGACGAGGCGCCCAGCAGCTTGCCGACCTCGGTGCGTAGCTCGGGAAGCCGGTTGTACAGCACGGTTCCCGGGCATTCGGTCGAGTTGAAGTCCCGGTGCCCCTTGATGAACTCCGGCGAGATCCCGTACTGCGACGCGATGTACGCGACCAGCTTCACCAGCGAGTCCCATAGCGCGGGCGTGACGTCCTCTTTGCTGTAGAGGCCCTCGTTCTCGATCCCGATGCAGGTGCTGTTGTTGTTGCCCACGTTCGCACCCAGCACGTGCTGGGTCCCGCCGCGCAGGATCTCCAGGCTGCGGTGCCGCCCTTCGGTGATGTGCCCGCCGCGGCTGTTCGTGAACTGCTGGCCGGTGTCGATCCAGCCGCGGGTGTCCATATGGAAATTCTGGATCGAACGCGACGCCCAGAAGGCGTGTTCGAGCGTGTAGTCGGTGACGTTCCCCGGCTCCACCGTGTGGTGCACGACGATGTACGTCGGTTTGTGGTTCTGCACCTCGATGGCCCCGCCCGGCGGGCGGGCGTTCCAGGCCGTGGTGTCGTGGATCTTGGGTTCCGCCACCCCGGACGCCGCGTCGGCGGCGGAAATCGTTGCTGTCCCCAGTAGCCCGACGGCGCTTACCGTCAGGCCGCCCTTGAGCGCGGTACGTCGGTCGAAGTCGGCCACGGGCGTAACTCCCATCATGCGCGTTGGCCGGAAAACTAACCCGCGATCGCGCCGATGACAACCATTGACCAACTTTTGTCGTAATGCGTTAGTGTTCGCCAGGGAGTGCGAACAGACCGTCCCGGGTCTGTTCGAGGAGGCCGTCGACGAGCAGGGAGTCGAGGCAACGGTCGCGCTGCCCGGATTCATGCCACACGAGATCGAGCCGCGCTTTCTCCACCGGGCCTTCGCTGCCGCGCAGGACGTCGAGCAGCAGCCCGCGCACCTGGCGATCGGTCCCGGCGAACTTCTGGACCTGCTTCGCGGGTCCGGCGTAGGCGGGTTTGCCCGCGTGCTGCCAAGCGCAGTCTTCGTAGATCGGGCAGTCCGCGCACCGCGGGGAGCGCGCGGTGCAGACGAGCGCGCCGAGTTCCATCAGCGCCGCGGAGAGTTTCGCCGCGGGCGCGTCCTCCGGCGGAAGCAGCGCCTCGACGTCGGCCATGTCGCGGGTGTTCGACGGCGGCCCGGCGTCACCCGCGCCGTGCACCGCCCTGGCGACCACGCGGCGGACGTTCGTGTCCACCACCGGAGCCCGCTTGCCGTACGCGAAGGCCGCGACCGCGCGGGCGGTGTACGCGCCGATCCCCGGCAGCGCGAGCAGAGTGTCCACATCGGACGGAACGACGTCGCCGTGTTCGGCGGCGATGACCGCGGCCGCGGCGTGCAGCCGCAGCGCGCGCCGCGGGTAGCCGAGTTTGCCCCAGGCGCGTACGACCTCGCCCTGCGACGACGCCGCCAGCGCCGACGGCACCGGCCAGCGCGCCATCCAGTCGAGCCAGATCGGCTGGACACGCGCGACCGGGGTCTGCTGCAACATGATCTCGCTGACGAGCACGCCCCAGGCGGAGCATTCCGGCTCACGCCAGGGCAGGTCGCGCCCCACTTCGTCGAACCACTCGGTCAGCACATCCGCGTCGACGCCCACCGGGCCAGCTTAGTGGCGGAGCTTCAGCCCTACTCGACCTCGGTCAGCCGGCCCAGCTTCACGTCGTAGACGAAACCGCGCACGTTGTCGGTGTGCGGCAGGAAATCGCTGCGCCGGACACGCTGCACCGACCGGCGCACGCTGTCCTCCACCACCCGGAACGCCTCGACCGACCACGTCGGTCGCAGCCCGCTGGCGGCTTCGAGTTCGTCCTTGAAATCGTCTTCGGTGACCATGGACAGGCCGCAGTCGGTGTGCTGCACGATCAGCACCTCACGCGTGCCGAGCTTCCGCTGGCTCAGCGCGAGCGAGCGGATCATGTCGTCGGTGACGACGCCGCCCGCGTTGCGCAGGATATGCGCTTCACCTTGGATCAGGCCGAAGATCTCGAACACCCGGATACGGGCGTCCATGCAGGTCAGGATCGTCACGTGAAGCGATGGCCTCGGCGACGAGCGGTCACCAGGAGTGACATCACCCAGCTCCTGGTTTCGCTTCAGCAGTACGTCGATTGAGGTCACGTGTTCATTGGAACCGACGCGCCGGGCGAGGGCAACGCGTACGGGCGCAGATCACGGACCGAACCAGCGTTCTTCAGCCGTTCGCGGCGGCGCGGACGTCCGTCCGACCCGCAGTTCCGTCTGCAGCGTGATCACCTTCGGCCCGACCCGGTCGGCGGAGCTGAGCAGCAGCTTGCCCGCCGCCTTGCCCTTTTCGAGCACCGGCTGGTGGACCGTGGTGAGCCCGGAACGCTCGGCCTCGGTGATGCCGTCGAATCCGGTGACCGTCAGATCCTGCGGCACCCGCAGCCCACGGCGCTCCGCCTCGGCCAGCGCGCCGAGGGCGAGGATGTCCGAGGTGCAGATCACGGCCGTGACCTGCGGATACGCGTCGAGCAGCTGGCGCGCGGCCGACGCGCCGTCGTCCACGGTGTGGTCGAAACGCTCGACCACCGGAACGGTCGCCCAGTCGACCCCGGCCGCCGAGAACGCGGCGGCCAGCGCCTCCAGCCGGATCCGCTGGACGTGGAAATGCGCGGCGCTCTGCCGCTGGATGGAGACGAAGTCGTCGTTGCGCTCGCGGGCCAGCCGCATGCACAGCACGCCGATCTGGCGGTGGCCGAGCGAGATGAGGTGCTCGGCCATGGCGGTGACCGCGGCCGCGTCGTCCGGGCCGACCCGGTCGACGCCGTCCACGCGCGGCTGGTCGACGATCACCGTCGGCACCGGGCGCTCCAGCACGGCGCCGAGATGCGGGTCGTCGTCGGGGACCGAGTAGACGACGAAGCCGTCGACACCGGCGCGGTGCACGGCCGCGACGTCCTCCCGTCCCGGGCTCGCCGGCACCAGGTGCAGGCCGACGCCCGCGTCCTCGCAGGCCAGCGCGAGCCCTTCGAGCACGCCGACGGCGGCGGGGTCGCGGAAGGCGTAGGAGAGGTTCTCGGTGAGCAAAAGACCGACAGCCCCGGCTTTGCGCGTCCGCAGTGAACGGGCCACCGGGTCCGGGCCCGGGTAGCCGAGGCGGCGCGCGGTCTCGAGGACGCGGCGGCGCAGCTCAGGGGACAGCTGGTCCGGTCGGTTGTAGGCGTTGGAGACGGTGGTCCTCGACACACCGAGCTCTGCGGCCAACGACGCCAGTGTCGCCTGCCTCCTGGTGCGGATAGGACGGCCCATCCGCAAACCGTAACGGTTCAGAACGTTTTGCAGAAGCATCACCCGACGTGTGGCAGGTCTCGATTCAGAGTGACCCTGGGTACAGCTCGCGCCCGGACGGGGAGCATGGTCATCCGGATGGGGTACAGTTGAATCTGACAACGGTTTCCATTACCCGGCATTGGGGACACCTGGCCTGGGCATCCGCAGGAGTGCAGTAAATGAATTCCCGCCGTACTAAGAGTGTTTTCGCGGCCGTATCGGCCCTGGCCGTCCTCGCGCTCGGCGCGACGGCCTGTGCGTCGAGCGACAAGGCGTCGACAGGCACCGGTTCGCAGAACGCGTCGGCCGCGAACCCGGGCGGTGGCGAAAAGATCAAGGTCGTCGCCTCGACCGATGTCTGGGGCAGCGTCGTGACCGCCGTCGGCGGCGACAAGGTCGAGGTCACCTCGATCATCCACGACCCCTCGGCCGACCCGCACTCCTACGAGACCACCGCGAGCGACGCCGTCGCCGCGAAGAACGCGAAGCTGACGCTGTCCAACGGCGGCGGCTACGACGACTTCTTCTCGAAGCTCGCCGACCAGGCCACCGGCGCGCAGAAACTGGTCGCCGTCGACATCGCCGCGACCGGCAACGAGAACGAGCACGTCTGGTACAGCCTCCCCGGCGTCGAGAAGATCGCCGACCAGGTCGCCGCGAAGCTCGGCGAGATCCAGCCCGCTTCGAAGGACGCCTTCACCGCCAACGCGACCGCGTTCAAGGGCAAGACCCAGGAACTGCTGAAGAAGGTCTCGGGCCTGGGCGCCTCGAACGCCAAGGTCGTCGCGACCGAGCCCGTCGCGCACTACCTGCTCGACAGCGCGAAGGTCACCGACGCGACTCCGCCCGCCTTCGCCGAGGCCGTGGAAGCCGAGCAGGACGTGCCCGCCGCCGCGCTCAACGAGGTCAAGCAGCTGATCTCCGGCAAGCAGGTCAAGGCCCTGATCAACAACGCGCAGACCACCACCCCGGTCACCCAGCAGGTCGTCGGCGACGCCAAGAACGCCGGGATCGCGGTCGTCGACGTCACCGAAACGCTGCCCCAGGGTGTGACCGACTACATTGCATGGATGACCAAGGAAGTGGACGCGCTGGCCGGAGCACTGAAGTAGTGACCTCCGTACCTGCCGGAGCTCGCCCCGCGGTCCGTGTCCGCGGGGCGAGCCTCGCGTTCGGCACCAGGACCCTCTGGTCCGGGCTCGACCTCGACGTCGAACCCGGCGAGTTCCTCGCGATCCTCGGGCCCAACGGCTCCGGGAAGAGCAGCCTGCTCAAGGTGCTGCTCGGCCAGCAGGGGCTGCCCGAGGGCACGGTCGAGATCGCGGGGCGGCGCCCCGGCGGGACCAACCGGCGGATCGGCTACATCCCGCAGCAGCGCGCCCTCGACGAGGGCCTCACGATGCGCGGGGTGGACCTGGTCGGCCTCGGCCTGGACGGGCACCGGTGGGGGACCGGGCTCTTCGGGATTTCGAAACGGCGTCAGCTGGTGGCGAAGGCGATCGAGTCCGTCGGTGCCCAGGCGTACGCGAAGCAGCCGGTGGGGCGGCTTTCCGGCGGCGAACAGCAGCGGCTCCGCGTCGCGCAGTCGCTGGTCGGCGATCCCGAGGTCCTGCTGTGCGACGAGCCGCTGCTCTCCCTCGACCTCGCGCACCAGCGCGCGGTCAGCGAACTGATCGACGAGCGGCGGGCCTCGGCGGGCACGGCCGTCCTGTTCGTCACCCACGAGATCAACCCGATCCTGTCCTATGTGGACAGGGTGCTCTATCTGGTGAACGGCCAGTTCCGGGTCGGCAAACCGGACGAGGTGATGAACTCGGAGACGCTGTCCGAGCTGTACGGCACGCGGATCGAGGTGCTTAAGGTCGGCGGGCAGATCCACGTCGCCGGGGCACAGAGCGCGTTGTGCGAGGACGAACCCCACCACATCGACGAACAGGCCAGCTAGCTCCAGTGGCAGACGAAGTGAGGTTATTCGTGCGGTCTGGACCACACGCGGAACCCGCCCCGGCCGGAGGCCCCGTGATCGGGGCGCGATCGCGGGTTCTGGGATAGCACCGTGGACAAGATGTTCGATTTCGCCTTGACCGGCGAACTCCTCGGCCTCGACTTCGTGCAGACGGCGCTGCTCGCCGCCGCCGTCCTCGGCCTGGTGGCCGGGGTGCTCGGCCCGCTGGTGGTCATGCGGCGGATGTCGTTCGCCGTGCACGGCACCGCCGAACTGGCCTTCACCGGCGCCGCGGGCGCGCTGCTGCTGGGCGTCGGCGTCGAACTCGGCGGCCTCGCGGGCGCGGTCATCGCCGCCCTGCTGATCGGGCTCCTCGGCGGCCGAGAGTCCGAACGCGACTCCGTGATCGGCGTGATCCTCGCCTTCGGCCTCGGCATGGGCGTCCTGCTGCTGTCGTTCTACGAAGGCCGCAGCGCCAACAAGTTCGGCATCCTCGTCGGGCAGATCATCACCATCGACTCGACCAACCTGAACCTGCTCGTCGGCGCGTCGGTCGTGGTGCTGGTGGTGCTCGCGGTGATCTACCGGCCGCTGCTGTTCGCCACGGTCGACCCGGCGGTCGCGACGGCGCGCGGTGTACCGGTGCGGCTGCTGTCGCTGATCTTCGCGGTGCTGGTCGGGATTTCGAGCGCGCTCGGGGTGCAGATCGTCGGCGCGCTCCTGGTGGTCTCGCTGATGGTGACCCCGGCCGCGGCGGCCGCGCGGGTCACGGCGAGCCCGTGGAAGGCGACCGTGCTGTCGATCGTGTTCGCGGAGATCGCCGCGCTCGGCGGGATCATCCTCTCGCTCGCGCCGGGGAAGCCGGTGAGCGCGTTCGTCACGACGATCTCGTTCGTGATCTACCTGGTCTGCCGCCTCATCGCGTGGCTGCGCGGGCGTTCGTCGCGGATTCGCGTCGAGCCGACGGCGACGGCACAGCCCGCCCTGCGCTAGCGGATCGGATTCTCGGCGAGCGCCTTCTTCAGCGGTTCGAGGAAACTCGGGTCGATGAAGGCGAGCTGACCGCCGGCCACACTGCGCTCCACCGCCTCGACGACCACGACGTTCGCGTTCACGAAGGCGTCGACGGCCTCGGCCTGTGACGTCTTCTGCGTGAAGTGCGCCAGCATCGTCAGGTTCGTGAACGCGCCGGAGAGATACCGCGAAGACGCCTTGGTGAACGAGTCGCCGTAGATCAGGATCTTGTCGTCCACGGTCCCGATCAAGGGGCTCGCCGTGCGGTAGACGGGCCGGTCGATGTCGCCGTTCGGCTCGCCCGCGCGCTCGACGACGCCGTCCGGGCGGAGGCTGTACAGCGTATTCGTCTTCGTGCCCTGCTTGCTGATCAGCGGCGGCAGATCGGCCACGGTGTCGTACTGGCCGACGGGAACGCTGACCCAGGTCTGCGTGACCCCCGGTTTGATCGCGTTCGCGATGGCGCGCGTCATCACCAGTGCGCCCTCGTCGGCCCAGTGGGTGTCGTTCGGCGGGTAGATCGGATGCTGCACCCGGCCCTCGGACGCCCGGAGCTCGGGCCGCAGGTCGATCGCGCGCGCGTCCTTGAGCATCCGGTGCCAGGTGGTCGCCTCGGCCGACCGCGAGCAGTCCTTGCCAGGGTAGGTGTCGGGCAGGAACTGCGGCACCATCGTCGACTTGTCCGGCGCGACGACGAACTCGAACCGCCTCCCGGACTGTTCGACCGCGCGCCGCAGCTCGTTGATCTTGGCGATGGTCTCGGGCAGCGGACGGGACGGATCGCATTTCGCGTCGGCGTCGTAGCCGTAGTACAGCCAGCCGTCGCGGCCCTGCACGACCCGGCGGTAGCCGGACGCGGCGTTCGGCGTCGGCCCCTGGGTGGGCGCGGTCTTGGACGGCGACGGCGCCGGCGGCGCGGGGATCGGGCCCGCCTGCTGCTGCGGTGGCGGCTGGTCGAGCGGGGCGCCCTCGCCGAAGACGCCGCGGCTGATCGCGTCGGCGGCGGCGATCGCGCCGGGCCGGAACGAGAGCTGATCGATCGCCCAGGCGGGCATGTCGGTGAAGAAACCCCAGCCCCGGTCCAGCCCGGGGAAGCTCGCGAGCTTGTGGTTCTCGATCTCGCCCGGCCGGACGCCGAACACCCACAGCAGCGCGGGGGTGGTGAAGAACAGAAGCGCGCTGATCAGCGCGGTCAGCTGCCTGCCACCGTGGCGGGGACGGTGCAACGCGTGCTCGCGCGGAAGCCACGCCTCGTGGACGGCTGGCAGCTGCTGGGGTTCGGACGCCACCCCACCACCGTAATCATCCCGTGTCTCCCGCACGTGAGAACCGCCCCCAAAGCGCGTTTAGCGGGCTAAACGCGATCAACCCTTCAGGCCGGCCGGACAACCCGGATCGCGTTTAGCCCGCTAAACGCAGGTCAGTGCAGCATCAGGAGCACCTGGAGCTCACCGACCACGAACCCGATGAGCCCGCCCACCGCGATGAGCTTCCACTCGTCCTGCCGGAACGCCGGCCTCAGCAGCCCCTCGAACTCCAGCGGCGTCAGCCCGAGCATCCGCCGTTCGACGATCTTCGCGACGTCCATCGCCTCGGTCAGGTAGCCCTCGGCGTGGCGGATCGTCGGCGGCAGCCGCTCCAGCGCCTTCCGCGCCGCCGCCTGCTTGATCTCCTGCAGCCGCTGCCCGCCGACGGCCATCGCGACCATCGGTTTCGCGACACTCGCCTGCTCGTCGACGGCGTGCGCCACGAGCCGCTCGACCAGCGCGTACAGCCGATCCGACCGGGGCCCCCGCAGGACGGCGTCGAGCAGGTTCGGCACGGTGAGGATCTCGTTCGCGATCATCTCGCCGTATTGACGCGCGACCTCGGCCCGCCGCCGCTGGAACTTGCCCTGCAGGATCACCCGGCCGAACCGCACCGGCTCGCGCGGCACGAAGATCAGCTTGATCGCCAGCCAGTCGGTGAACAGCCCGATGCAGCCGCCGAAGATCGGCAGCACCCACGGTTCCTTCGTCAGCGCCCACACGAACGCCTGCACGATGCCGAGCCCGAAACCGAAATAGATCCCCGTGCGCGCGATGAACGCCATCTCCGGCCGCGACGTCTCGCGGATCAGCCGGACGAGCAGCTTCTTGTCCCTGGTGAGCCGCTGCACGGTCATGTGATGGAAGTCGAGCACCTCGTCGAGGTTCTCGGTCATCTCTTCCATGAACTCGCGCACCAGCCGCGGAGTCGACGCCTGCACCTGCTTGATCAGCAGCTCCTGCGCCATCGTCGGCATGACCTCCCAGAGCCTGGGATGGTGCTTTTCGAGCACTTCGCGGGCGACCTCGTCCACGGCCCGCAGCAGCGGCTGCTCGATCTCGCGCGTGATGATCGCCGGATCGATCCGGCGGAAGACCTCCTTGACGTCCAGCAGGTTCGACGTCAGCAGTTCGGTCGCGACGGCCGCCATCCGCCCGCCGTGTTTCGGCACCACGCCCTGCCAGCCGAAGACGGGTTTTATCCCGACGAACTCGAGCGGTTTGAACATCATCTCGATGGCGACGCGTTTGGTGACGTAGCCGATGAGCGCGGCGACGAACGGGATCGCGGCGTACAGCCACCAGTGCCGGGCGAGGTCGTCCAGGACGGCGTCCACACGACCTCCTAGCTTCGCTCAGGGAAGGGGGAAACGGTATCGGGTGGCCGTCAGTGAAGCAGCAGAAGCACCTGAAGTTCACCGACAAGGCCGCCGATCACCGCGCCGACGGCGATCAGCTTCCACTCGTCCTGCCGGAACGCCGGGCGCAGCAGCTGCTCGAATTCGAGCGGGTTCAGCCGCCGCATTCTGTCCACAATGGTGTTCCGGACGTCGAGCGCGTTGACCGCGTAGCTCTCGGCGTGGCGGATCGTCTCCGGGATCCGCGCCGCCGCCTTCGCGGCCGCCGTCTGCTTCATCTCCTGGAACCGCCTGCTCCCGACGGCCATCGCGACGAACGGTTTCACGACACTCGCCTGCGCGTCGATCGTCCGCTGCACCTCGCGGGTGATCATCGCGAACAGCTTGTCCGATTTCGGCCCGCTCAGCACGGCTTCGAGCAGGTTCGGGATGGTGATGATCTCGCGCGCGATCATGTCGCCGTAGTCGGCGGAGACCTGGTCCTTGCGTTTCTGGAACACGCCTTGCCAGGTGTAGAAGCCGAAGAATCGTTTCGGCTCGCGCGGCAGGAAGATCATCTTCAGGGCGATCCAGTCGGTGAACCAGCCGATGCCGATACCGAACAGCGGCAGCACGATCGGCGACTTCGTCAGCGCCCACACCAGCAGCTGCACGCAGCCGAGGGAGAACCCGAACACGATCCCCGACCGTGCGATGAACCGCATCTCCGGCCGCGAGATGTCGCGGATCAGCCGGTTCAGCAAGGCCTTGTCGCGCACCAGGTTCGTCACGACCATGTGCTTGAGGTCGAGGACGTCCTCGATGTTCTCCGAGATCTCGCCCATGATCTTCGTGATCGCGCGCGGCGCCTCGGCCTGCACGCGTTTGAGCAGCAGACGCTGGGCGGTGTTCGGCAGCACTTCCCAGAGCCTGGGCTGGTACTGCTCCATCACCTCGCGGGTGACGTCCTCGACGATCCGCAGAAGCGGTTGCTCGATCTCCTTCGCCACCTGGGCCGGGTCGAGCCTGGCGAAGATCTCCTTCGGGTCGACGAGGTTGTTCGTCAGCATCTCGGTGGCGGTGGCCGCCATCCGCTCCGCGTTCGCGGGCAGCACACCCTGCCAGCCGAGGAACGGTTTGACGCCGACGAATTCCACCGGTTTGAACATCATCTCGATGGCGACGCGTTTGGTGACGTAGCCGATCAGCGCGGCGACGAACGGCATGGTGACGTACACCGGCCAGTGCTCGCCGAGATCGGCGATGACGGCGTCCACTTCCGAGCCCCTCCCGCGTCTTGCTTGAGGGGCAACCTAGCCGCCTGTCCTCAATGGAGGAGTAACAGGACCTGAAGTTCACCCACGAGCCCGCCGATCACCGCGCCGACCGCGATCAGCTTCCATTCGTCCTGCTGGAAGGCGGGACGGAGGATCCCCTCGAACTCGAGCGGGGTCAGCTGCTGCATCTTCGTGACGATGGTGTTGCGGACGTCGAGCGCGTCAGTGGCGTAGCTCTCCACGTGTTTCACCGTTTCGGGGAGATACGCGATCGCCTTTTCCGCCGCCGCCTTCTTCATCTCCTGGTACTGGACCCCGCCGACGGTCAGCGCCACCAACGGTTTCGCGATGCTCGCCTGCGCGTCGATGGTCCGCTGCACCTCGCGGGTGATCATCGCGAACAGCTTGTCCGATTTGGGTCCGGTGAGCACGGCCTCCATCACGTTCCGCACGGTGAGGACCTCGTCGGCGATCAGCGCGCCGTAGTCCTTCGCGACCGCCTGGCGGCGTTTCTGGAACATGCCCTGCCAGCTGAAGAACAGGAACCGGCGTGGTTCGCGCGGGTAGAAGATCATCTTCAGTGCCAGCCAGTCGGTGACGAACCCGGTGACGAAACCGAAGATCGGCATGATCAACGGCTGCTTCGTCAACGCCCACGCGACGAACTGGATCAGGCCGATGACGAAGCCGAACCAGATGCCGGAGCGGGCGATGAAGCGGAGCTCCGGGGTCGCGACCTCCTTGATCAGGCGGCAGGTCAGCGATTTGTCGCGGACCATCGCGTTGATCAGCATCTCGTTGACGTCGAGGACCTCGTCGATGTTCGTCGACACCTCGCGCATGAGCCTCGCGACGACCTTCGGCGCCTGCGCGCGGACCTGGTCGACCAGCATGCGCTGTGCCCGGGCCGGCAGCAGTTCCCACAGTCTGGGCTGGTACTGCTCCATCACTTCGCGGGTGACGTCCTCGACGGCCTTGAGGAGTGGCTCTTCGAGTTCCTTGACCATTTCCTCGGGGTCGAGCCGGGAGAAGATCTCCTGCGGATCGACGAGGTTCTTGGTCAGCAGGTCGACGGCGGTGGTCGCCATCCGGCGCGAGTTGGCCGGGATGACCCCCTGCCAGCCGAGGAACGGTTTGATCCCGACGAACTCCAGCGGCCGGAACATCATCTCGATGGCGACGCGTTTCGTGATGTACCCGATGAGCGCGGCGATGAAGGGCATCGTGGCGTAGACGTGCCAGTGCTCGCGGATGTCTTCGAGGATCGCCGAGATGTCCAACCGGGCCTCCGCTGCTTACGACCTGTCAACAATGCAGGATGCCATGTGATCGGTCCACCGCACGCCGAGTGCAGCCGTTTGGCGGTACTGCCCGACGGGTGCCCGCTCATTAAGGTGGCCGCCATGGTCGCTCCTGAGAAGACGGCGCCTCAGGCGCCCTCAGCGAAATCGTCCCCGTTCGCGGGCGCTGTCCGCGGTTACGACAAGCGTCAGGTCGACGAGCGTCTCGCCGAACTGGCGACCGAACTCAAGCAGACCTCGCGCAGCCGCGACGAGGCCGTGGCGACCGCCGGTGAACTCACCAAGGCGCTCGGCCACGCCCAGAAGGAGCTGGACGAGACCAAGGCCGCCCTCGTGCGGATGAGTTCGAGCCCGTCCGGCGCCGGCGCGATGGCCGAACGCGTCCGCATGATGATGCAGCTCGCCGAGGAGGAGATCGCCGACCTCAAGGCCGCCGCGGAGGCCGACGCCAAGTCGACCCGGGCCGAAGCGGACAGGTACGCCCACGAGACGCAGCGCGCGAGCGACAAGGCGGCCAAGGACGCGCAGGCCGAGCGCGAAAAGCTGCTCGCCGACGCCAAGGCGGAGATCGAGCGGCTGAACTCCGAGGCGGCCCAGAAGCGCAAGGAACTGGACATGGAGAGCGTCCGGGCCCGCGCCGCCGCGGACAAGAAGGCCGAGGAGGCTTCGGCGGCTCGTCGCGCGGAGGCCGAGAAGGCGTCCGCGGACAAGATCGCGGAAGCCGACCGGGTCTCGGCGGCCAAACGTGCCGAAGCCGAGCGGATCTCGGCGGAGAAGATCGCCAAGTCGGAGAAGGCATCGGCGGAGGACATCGCCGCGAAGCAGGAGCAGGTCGCGGAGGCCCTCACCGACGCGAAGACCCAGCAGGCCGAAGCTCAGCAGGCGCGGAAGCTCGCGCTGGAACTCCGGTCGAAGGTGGCAGATCGGCTCTCCGCCACGGACGTCGCCGTCCAGGAGGCCATCCGGCTGCTGGCTCCCGCCCCTGACGCCGACGAGGCGGCCAAACCCGCCGAGGCTCCCACGCCGAAGCCTGCTCCCACCAAATCCAACGGCCCACGCCCTTCCTGATTTCTCTCAACGCCGGGCGACGGCGAACAACTCGTCGTCGATCCAGCCCCTGGTGTGCAGCTCGGCGCAGAATCGCTGGTACGACTCGGCGAGCGCGGCACTCTCGCGCTCGTCGGGTTCGATCAGCGTTCCCTCGCCGAGCCCCGCGGACGCCTCGGTGAGCCCGCCCGGCAGGACCCCCGCCGCGGCGAGCAGTGCGGCGCCGTAACCCGTTTCCGCCCGCGGTGACACCCGCAGGCCGAGGCCGGTGACGGTCGCCCTGATCCGTGTCCACAAAGGACTCTTGCTGCCGCCGCCCGCCGTCAGCAGCGGATCGGTGACCGTGACGCCGAGGCGGCGCAGGTGGTCCAACGCCAGCCGCTCGAGGAAGGCGACTCCCTCCAGCCTCGCCCGATGCAGCTCCACCTCGTCCGCTTCGCCGGACACGAAACCCTCCGCGTCCGGGGTCGCGAACGGGAAGCGTTCGCCCTTGCGCCGCAACGGATACGCGACCACCTTCGCCGGTCCCAGCGCGGCCGCCGCCGCGTCGAGTTCGGCAAGGCGATCCTGCCCGGCGACGGCCTCGCCGCCGGTGTTCGACGCGCCGCCGGGCAACCACCAGCCGTCGGGATGACGGTGGCTGTACATCGCCCCGGTCGGATCCGGCACCAGTTCTTCGGTGACTCCCTTGAGCACGTACGTCGTGCCGAGGATTCCGACGAAACTCCCGGGGGCGACCGCCCCGGCCGCGAGCTGGCCAGCGCAGCCGTCGGTCATCCCGGCCACGACCGGGCAGCCCGCCGGGAGTCCGGCGACCGGGCGGGCCACCTCGCCCAGCACGGTGGCCGGCGCGACCACCGAGGGAAGCAGGCTCATTGGCACTCCCAACGCCTCGAAGACCTCGGCAGGCCATTCGAGGGCGAGCGGGTCGTAGCCGCTCTTCAAGGCATGCGACCAGTCGGCCGCCACCGGCCCGCCGGTGAGCTCCGCGGCGATGAGATCGGGGGTGTGCCGGATCCCGGCGACGCCGGGGACGTGCCCGGCCAGCCAGGCGATCCGGCCGAGCGCGGCGGTGGCGGACACGCCGAAACCGAGCCGCCGCCAGCGATCCGCGCCGAGCCCGGTGGCCTCGCGGTTGAGCTCCGCGCCGCGCCTGTCGTCGTACATCAGCGCGGGCGTGACCGGCGCACCGGACGCGTCGACCCCGACGATCGTCCCCGACGTCGCGGCGATGGCCACCGCGGCGACCTCGCCGCCCCTGCCCGGCAGCTCGCCGGTGACCTTCGCCAGCACCGTCTTCACCGCCGGCCACCAGGACCGGGCGTCCTGCTCGCTGTGCCCGCGACCGTCGCGGACCGGCGCGGGCAGCGGCTCGGCGGCCGAAGCGAGGACGGTGCCGCCGCATACCGCGAGGGCTCGGACCCCCGCGGTGGCGACGTCGATTCCGATCGTGACGGGTTGGTTCACGTGGTGACGACCTTCTCTCCGAGTTCTTGCAGACTCTTGTCCTCTTCGATCGCCTTCGCCGTCTCATCGGGCAGCTTCAGGTAGCGCACCATGACCGCCGCGACCAGATACAGCGCGGCGAAGACGATCACCACACCGGCCGCGCCCAGCGGGCCGAGGAACACGCTGACGATCGCCGGCCCGACGAACGCCGCCGCGCCCGCGCCCAGGTTCAGCAGGGCCATCGCGCCACCCTTGTTCTCCGGGGCGAGCGAGGGGAGCAGCGCCGAGATCGGCACGAACCCGGCGAGCGTGGCGCCGTACAGCGCGCCGACGAGCAGCGCGAGCCAGTAGTACTCGGCGCCCATGGCGATCGGGACGAAGTAGAGCAGCAGGATCGAGATCGCGCAGCCGATCGCGCCGAACCAGAAGATCGTGGTGCGCCAGCCGATCCGGTCGCTCAGCACGCCGAAGATCAGGTTGAAGAAGATGTTCGTGCCGTAGATGACCGAGACCAGGAGGAGCCAGCGGCTCTCCCCGAACCCGATGTCCTCGATGAAGATCGTCGGGAAGAACACCAGCATCCCGAATTCGGGCGCGGTGTTGATGACGCGGACGAGCATCCCGACGCCGACGCGGGGCTTCTTCCACGCGATCGACACGCTGGACACCAGGCTCTGCACCGGTTTCACGTCCGGCGGCGCGAGCCGGGTGTACCCCGTCCGCTGCCGGACACCGAAGATCGCGAGCAGACCGCCGAGACCGAGCAGCGCCACCGACACCCAGAGCGTGCCGTACTGGCCGAGCACCGGGTTCGTGAAGCTCGCGACCAGCGCGCCCAGCGTCGGCAGCCCGCCGGTGAACGCGAAGTAGAACCAGCCCACCGCCGCGCCGAGCCTGGCGACCGGCGCCACCGCGGTGATCCAGACCAGGAAACCGAACGCGAACATCGGATAGCCGAATCCGCGCAGACCGTAGAACACCAGCATCAACGGGTAGTTCTCACCCGACACCGCGACCGCGAGGAACAGCACGTCGAACACCAGCCAGATGGCCAGGCCGATCATCATCACGCGACGTGGGCCCCACAAGTCCGACAACGCGCCCGACAACCACGACGCCAGCATCACGGCGACGCCGTACACGGTGATGACGTACGAAGCCTTGATCTCGGTGCCCGCGCCGTTGTCCGCCATGAACGGCGCGATGAAGCCCGACTCGACCCCGTCGCCGATCATGAACAGCAGCAGCCCGGCGTAGCCGAGGAACAACGGGGCCGGCAGGCCCCAACGGTTCAGTACGCGGGCGAACCCGCTCCCGGATCGCGATAACGGCGATGTTACCTGGTTCATGCACGCCTCCATGACGTCGTGTTCAGCGTATCATGGATCGTGTTAAGTTAACTTTCAAGATGTTACATCGGTGGATTTTCGTGTTAGCCTCGCGCGCCTGTCGTATGGCTGCCGGCCTGTGCCACTGTCATGAGGCACGGGGATGTTCGCGGAGCAGGCTCAGTCGAGGGAGCCGGATCTCGACTGTCCATAAGGGGCTCGGATCGAGACCGGGGTGCCCGGTTCGGGCGTTTTGTGCGACTCGGCGCCGGGGGGGCGTGAGTGTTTTCGGTCGTTCTAACGCTCTTTGCCACTCACGACCCCATGAATAACCGTACAAAAGTGCACAAATGGGACATGCCATTACCTGGAAGCCCGCCCTGTCGACGTCCGGAACCCGGGCCTGCGCGATCTCGACTTTGCCGGGACCCGGGCGAGCCTCAGAGCTCCGCGATGTCCACTTCCACCTGGCTACGCATGTCCTCGGCCAGATGCTCTTCCACGCCGTCGTCGACGATCAGCACGTCGAAATCGCTCAACGGCGCCAGCCGGTGCAGTGCCGCGCGTTCGGTCTTGCTGTGGTCCATCAGCAGCACCTTCGTCCGGGCGCTGGCCAGCATCGCGCGTTTCAGCATCACGATCTCCGGCTCCTGATGGAACGTCATGCGCGTGTTCATCGCCGAGGTCGAAACGAAGGTCGCGTCGACGTTGATCCGCTCGATCGCTTCGAGGCTCTGCATGCCGAGGAACGAGTCGTGGGTCGCGGAGTAGTCGCCGCCGATACAGATGAGCCGCAGGTCGGGGACGCCTTTGAGCAGTTCGATGGCGCCGAGGTAGTTCGTGGCGACGGTCAGCGGGGTGACCCGGTGCAGCATCTTCGCCAGCGCGAGCGCGCTCGTGGAGTCGTCGAGCAGGATCGACATCCCCGGTTCGACGCGGGCGAGCGCGTGCGCGGCGATGGCCATCTTCTCCTCCGAATGCACGTTCATCCGGTAGTCGGCGTTGCTTTCGAAGACCGTCGACGGCATGGCCGACACGCCGCCGCGGTACTTCCGGAGCAGGCCGCGGCGTGCCAGTTCGTCGACGTCGCGGTGCACCGTCATGGTGCTGACGCCGGTGAGTTCCACCAGTTCGGAGATGCTCGCTGAGCCGGTCGTGAAGACGTGTTCGGTGATCAGCTGCTGACGCGTGTTACGAGAGTGTGCGCTCGCACCGGCCGTCTTCTCATCGCTCATACCGTCCAGTATCGCGTGCGGGCCGGCTGATTGAGCCGCAGCAGGCCGGTGCGCGTGCCGTCGATCTCGATCTCCGTGACGGCCGCGTTGTCCAGCCTCGGGAACACCGTGCGGTAGGTCTCGAGCGGGATGCCGAGCAGCGCGCACAACGTCAGCCTGATCAGCGTGTTGTGCGCGACGACCAGTGCCGTCCCGCCCGGTACCCCGGCGGCGATCCCGCGCAGCGCGGCGGCTCCCCTGGCGGCCGCGTCCGCGGGAGGCTCCGAACCGGGGAAGGCGCCGCCAACGGGATCGGCGAGAAACCTCGCGACCGTATCGGGATCCTCCTTCGCCAGCTCGGCCCTGGTGCGTCCTTCCATCAGTCCGAAGTGGACTTCGTGCAGCTCGTCGACCACCCGTAAGGGCAGGTCCAACGCCTTGGCGGACGGCTCCGCGGTGCGGAGTGCCCGGCTCTGCGGCGAGCAGAACACGGCCGACGGCCCGGCCGCCGCGGCGAATCCGGCGAGTTCGTCCGCCTGCCGGAGCCCTTCCTCGGTCAGCGCGACGTCACTGCTGCCCGCGTACCGGTTCTCGGCATGCCATTCGGTCTGGCCGTGCCGTGCCAATAACAACCGTGCGACCACGCGATCCCTCCTCGGGGCTTGTCCAGATCACAACATCGATGTTAACTTAACAGCATCGATGTGAAAGGAGACGCCGGATGGCACTCGCCGCGGTGGTGTTCGACCTGGACGGTGTCCTCGTCGACAGTGAACACCTTTGGGAGGAGAACTGGGTGGCGTACGCCGCCCGGCACCGCACCGAATGGACCGCCGAGGACACCGCGTCCGTGCAGGGGATGAGCGCGCCCGAATGGGCCGCGTACCTCGCTAAGCGGTCCGGCACCCCGGAAAGCGCGGCGGAGGTCGAACGCGCCGTGGTGGACGGCATGATCGCCGCTATCGAGGCGGGCGAGGCGCCCTTGCTGCCCGGCGCCGGGGAGATGGTCCGCGAGGTGAGCGCGAAGGTGCCGGTCGCGCTGGCGTCGTCGGCCGCCCGCCGGGTGATCGACGCGGTACTCGGCAAGCACGGGCTCACCGGCGAGTTCGCCGCGACCGTCTCCAGCGCCGAGGTCGCCAGGGGCAAACCGAGTCCGGACGTCTATCTCGAAGCCGCGGCCAGGCTCGGCCGGTCCGGCGAGGAATGCCTTGGCGTCGAAGACTCCAGCAACGGCATCCGCGCCGCCGCCGCGGCCGGGCTCACCGTGATCGCGTTGCCGAATCCGGTTTATCCGCCGAAGCCGGACGCGCTGGAGCTGGCCGCCGAGATCGCGGAGGACAACGACGACGTGCGGCGCAAGCTGCTCGCGTACCTGTCCGGTGAATTCGCGGAAGCGAGCGGGCGATGACGGTCCTGGGTGCCGCGGAGACGTTCAAACGCGATTGGCTGGACGGGTTCGTCACGGCCTACGGGCGTTCGGTGCGCAAGGTCCCCGGCGCCTATGGCGTGCTGCGCCGGGACGAATCCGAACCCAAGGTCGCGGTCGTGATCGGCGGCGGTTGCGGGCACTATCCCGCGTTCGCCGGGCTGGTCGGTCCCGGTCTTGCCGACGGAGCCGTGGTGGGCGACGTGTTCACCAGCCCGAGCGCCGAGCAGGTCTATCGCACCGCGCGGGCCGCGGAGAGCGGGGCGGGCGTGCTCTTCGGCTACGGCAACTACCAGGGCGACGTGCTGCATTTCGGGCTCGCCGCGCGCAGGCTGGCGGCCGAGGGCATCGAGAGCAGGACCGTCCTGGTCACCGACGACATCGCCAGCGGTCCGGCCGACGCGCCGGAAAGGCGTCGCGGCGTCGCGGGAGACTTCCTGGTCTTCAAGATCGCGGGCGCCGCCGCCGAACGCGGCGACGATCTGGCCGCCGTGCACGCGGTGGCGGAGAAGGCGAACGCGAACACCCGGACGTTCGGGGTGGCGTTCGGCGGGTGCACGCTGCCCGGCGCGTCCGCTCCGCTGTTCACCGTCGGCGAGAGCGAGATGGAGCTCGGGCTCGGCATCCACGGCGAGCCCGGCGTCCGCACGGTCGGCAGGCTGAGCGCGCGGGAGCTGGCCGACGAGCTGGTCGACGGCCTCCTCCCGGAGCTGCCCGATGGCGACGGCCGCGTGGTGGTCCTGCTGAACGGCCTGGGCCGCACCAAATACGAGGAGATGTTCGCGACGTACACCCGGGTGCACGAACGGCTCGCCGCGGCGGGGCTCAGCCCCTCGCATACCGAGGTCGGCGAGTTCGTCACGTCGCTCGACATGGCGGGTGTCTCGCTGTCGATCCTGGTGCTCGACGACGAACTCGCCGAACTCTACGCGGCCCCCTGCGACACCCCTGGCTACCGGAGCACCGGTGCCGCGCTGGCGCAGGTCCCGCTGGAGTCCACAGTGGACTCGCTGCTGGCCGAGGCCGAACCGGGGCAGGGCATCGTCGATCGCGCGCTGACGGCGGCCCTGCGCGATATCGAGGCCAACGAAGCCGAGCTCGGCAGGTTGGACGCGGTCGCCGCCGACGGCGACCACGGGCTGGGCATGACCAGGGGGATGCGGGCCGCGGTGTCCGCCGCCCGGCGCGACGGAGACTCGCTGTCCACCGCGCTCCTGGCCGCCGGCACGGCGTTCGCCGACGCGGCGGGTGGTGCGTCCGGCGCGCTGTACGGCGTCTTGCTCGCCGAGACCGGCGCGGGCCTGCGTGGTTCGGCGGCCGAGGAGGTCACCACGGAAGCCCTCGCGGACGCGGTGGACGGCGCGGTGAAGGCGTTCGTCGAACTGGGCAAGGCCGAGCCCGGTGAAAAGACCATGCTCGACGCCATCGAGCCGTTCCGGCTGGCGTTGCGCGAACAGGCCGCCGCGGGCGCCGACGTCCCGCAGGCCTGGCAGAAGGCGGCCCAGGTCGCGGTGAGCGCGGCCGAGGCCACGGCGGACCTGCTGCCCGCCAAAGGCCGGGCGGCGCGGTTGGCACGGCGGAGCGAAGGGCATCCCGATCCCGGGGCCACTTCGTTCGCGCTGCTCGTCACCGCGGTCGGCCAGGCTCTCGGAAAGGAAGACTGAAATGCGGATCGTGGTGGCGGCGGACAACGCCGGGGTGGCACTCAAGAACCAGCTGCGTGACCTGCTCCTCGCCGATGACCGGGTGGACGAGGTCACCGACCTCGGCGTGGCCGACGGGGCCGACGACAAGGCGTATCCGCTGCTCGGCCTGGCGGCGGCGGAGACGATCGCGCGTGGCGAGGCGGATCGTGGAGTCCTGGTCTGCGGCACCGGGATCGGCATGGCGATCTCGGCGAACAAGGTCCCCGGCGTGCGGGCCACGGTCGCGCACGACTCGTACTCCGCCGAGCGGTCGGTCAAGTCGAACGACTGCCAGGTGATCACGTTCGGCGCCCGGGCGATCGGTCCGGAGCTGGCGAAGAAGATCGTCGCCGAATGGGTCGGCCATCGCTTCGACCCGTCCTCGGCAAGCGCGAGCAAGGTCGCGCACATCACCGAATACGAGCAAGCGCTGAGTACCTGACAGTGAACCCGCGACCGCGATCGACGTCGGCAGGGCGCTGCCTGGTGAGGCGCCTCACCGTCCGGCGGACAGGGCGCCCTGCCACCGCGATAGCGGGGCCTTCGGCCAGGGCGGGTTCAAGCGTACGGTCGCTTTTCCGGGTACATCTCGGCTCCGCCAACAGTCAATGAGAACCGCCCGACACGGGCACGGAGAGAGGACGCAGAGTTGCGGATACTCGCTGCGGGAGACCATTTCGTCGGCACCGGCCTGCTGGCCGATGCCGTCCGTGCCGAGATCGGCGCCGGGCACGAGTTCTCGGAACTCACGCTGCCGTGGCCGGTGGAGCCGTTCGGTCCGGTCGCGAACGTGAACGAGGCCAGCGGCACCGAGGAGCAGGTGATCGAGGCCTTGGCGGGAGCCGAGGTCGCGGTGACCCAGATGGCGCCCTTCACCAAACAGGTGTTCGCCGCCGCACCAGGGCTCAAGCTCGTGTCGGTGTGCCGGGGCGGCCCGGTCAACGTCGACCTCGCGGCGGCCACCGAGGCCGGCGTCGCGGTGACATACGCGCCCGGCCGCAACGCCGGTGCCGCCGCCGAATTCGCGGTGGGGATGATCCTGGCCGCGATGCGCCGGATCTCGACGTCCTCCGCCGAATTGCTGGGCGGCACCTGGCGCGGCGACTACTACGCCTACGACCAGACCGGTCTCGAACTCGACGGGACCACCGTCGGCCTGGTCGGGTACGGCGCGATCGGTGCGCGCGTGGCAAAAGTGCTCGTCGCGTTCGGCGCGAAGGTGCTGGTCGCGGATCCGTTCGCCGACCCGGCCCGGATCGGCGCCGACGGGGCGGAGCTCGTCGAGCTGGACGATCTGCTGCGCCGCAGCTTCGTGGTGAGCCTGCACGCCCGGCTCACCGAGGAGACCCGGCATCTGATCGACGCCGCCAAGCTCGCGTTGCTTCCGGAGGGCGCCGTACTGGTCAACACCGCGCGCGGTGGCTTGCTGGACTACTCGCCGCTGCCGGAAGCCCTGCGCTCGGGACGGCTCGGCGCGCTCGCGCTCGACGTGTACGACGTCGAGCCGCCGCCCGCGGACTGGGCTTTGCGGGACGCGCCGAACGTGATCGCGACACCGCACCTCGCCGGGGCCAGCAGGCAGACGGCGGAGCGGGCGGCGGCCATCGTCGCCGCCGAAGTCGGCCGGTACACGCGCGGGGAGGCGCTCGCGAATCTGGCGAACCCCGAGGTCCTGCGGCCATGATCATCGGCGTCGACATCGGCACGTCGCTGACCAAGGCGGTCGTCTTCGACAAGGCCGGGATGGCCGTGGCGAGCGCGTGCACCACGTCCGAGGTGCACCATCTGCCGGGCGGGCTGGTCGAACAGGACCTAGACCAGGTGCTGGGCACCGTGGCGACGGTGGTGCGCGAGGTCGCCGCCGGGCTCGACAGGCCGGTCACCGCGCTTGCCCTCACCGGTCAGGGCGACGGGCTGTGGCTGCGCGACGAGGCAGGCGAGGCCGTGCGGCCCGCGATCTCCTGGCTCGACGGACGGGCGAACTCACTGCTCGCCCGATGGCAGGCCGACGGAGTGACCAGGGAAGTGTTCCGCCGGACCGCGTCGGGGATGTTCCCCGGTTGCGCCGCGGCCATCATGTCCTTTTTGGACACTCATGAACCGGAGTCGCTGGACAGGGCGGCGGTGGCGGGCTACTGCGTCGACGCGGTACTCCAGCGGCTGACCGGCGAGATCACGGTCGACGCGTCGGACGCGTCGCTGCCCTTCCTCGACCCGGCCACCCGGCGTTACGACGAAGAGGCCATCGCGGCCGTCGGTCTCTCCCATCGCCGGAGCCTGCTCGTGGAGCCGGCGGCGCCGAAGACCGTGTTCCGCCTGGACGAACGCGGAGCCGGACTGCTCGGTCTCCCGGCCGGGCTGCCCGTCACCGCGGGTCCGTTCGACCTGCCCGCGAGTGCCATCGGCGCCGGTGTCCGACGGCCGGGCGACGGCATCCTCACCGCCGGCACCACCTTGGCCTGCCAGGTTCTGACGGACTCGGCGGAGTTCGATCCGGAAGGCGAACCCGCGGGGATGTTCCTCTGCACGCCGGAAGAAGGTGAGTTCCTGCGGGCGATGCCGGCGATGGTCGGCACGGCGGGGATCGACTGGATGTGCCGCCTGTTCGGAATCGAGGTCGAGGAGATCGGCTCGCTGCTCGACGCGAGCAGGCCCGGCGCGGGTGGAGTCCGCGCGTTGCCGTTCCTCTCCGCGTCCGGCGAGCGGGCGCCGTTCGTCGACGCTTCGGCGAGGGCCCAGTTCTCCGGGCTGAGCCTGGAGAGCGAGCGTGGTGACATCGTCCGGGCGCTGTGCGAGTCGATCGCTTACGCGGCAAGGCATTGCTTCGAGGCGGCGGGTCTCACCGGCACGTTGTACGCCTGCGGCGGTGGGGTCCGCTCGCTCGAATGGACCCGGATCTTCGCCGACGTGCTCGGCCGGCCCATCGTGATCCCCGGTGATCCCGGGGTCGGCGCGCGAGGCGCGGTGATCGTCGCGGCGGACGCCCTCGGCGAACCGGTCGACCGGGAACTCTGGGCGGAAAGCGGACGCGTCGTCGAGGTCCGGCCCGAGAACGTAGGGTGCTACGAGCAGGGCTATGCCGACTATCAGGCCTCACTGGCCGCGGCCCGCGGACTTTGGAGGTTGTGACGGTGATCCTGGCCAAGGAACGCTTGGCGGTCTGCGAGTTCGCCCGCCGGATGACCGCGGACGGGCTCGTGGTCGGCACCTCCGGCAACGTCTCCGCGAGGCAGGGCGAGCTGGTCGCGGTGACCCCGACGGGGGTCGACTACGCCGGGCTGCGGCCGGAAGACATCCCGGTGGTCGGCCTGGACGGCGAAATCGTCGACGGCGCGCTCAAACCGACCAGCGAGCTCCCGATGCACCTCACGGTGTACCGGGAGGCGGCGGATCCGGACGGCAGG
Organism: Amycolatopsis sp. NPDC058340; assembly: GCF_042723975.1. Lineage (NCBI taxonomy): Bacteria > Bacillati > Actinomycetota > Actinomycetes > Pseudonocardiales > Pseudonocardiaceae > Amycolatopsis > Amycolatopsis sp. NPDC058340. The sequence goes on from NZ_JBHXIB010000020.1 coordinate 80,158, forward strand.
CCGGTCTCCGCGGTGGTGCACACGCATTCCGTGCACGCCACGGCGGTCTCCACCCTCGTCACCGAGGTGCCGCCGATCCACTACATGCTCGCCGCGATCGGCCCGACAGCCCGCGTCGCGTCCTACGCGACGTACGGCACCGAGGAGCTCGCCAAAGCCATGCTGGAGGCGTTGGACGGCCGCCGAGGCTGCCTGCTGGCGAACCACGGCACCACCACCTTCGGCGACAGCCTCGCCTCCGCGTACAGCCGCGCGCAACAGCTCGAGTGGGTCTGCCAGGTCTGGCTGACGGCGCGTGCCGCCGGAACGCCGAACCTGCTCCCGCCCGAGGAGATCGAGCACGTCGTGGACAAACTGCGCGGCTACGGACAGCGCTGACGGCACGCGTGTTCCGTCTCTGATCACGCGAATCCCGCCGTTCGTCACGTGACGAGCCAACGGCGAACGAGATCGCTAGGAAGCAGCGGGCTCGGCTTCGAACCCGGTGGCGTCCACGGCGTGCACCGCGTCGAGAAGCTCGACCACCGTCGGATCGTCGACGGCTTCCTTGATGCACTGCCACAACTGAAGATTCGCCAGCGCCCAGCGGGAGTAGTTCTCCGCCGCTTTGGGGTTGTAGAAGTAGTAGCCGCTGTCGTGGACGTCGCGTTGTTCGCCGACGATCTTGTGCGCCAGTTCGCGCAGGCTCAACCCGTTCTCCCGCAGGTAGCGATGGGCGAGGACGACGGGTGTCACCGGCAGCGCCTTGAACAGCGTGTCGGCGTCGCTCAACGCCTGGGCCTCGAGCGAGATGTGGCGGCCTCGGGTGGCCATTTCGGCCTCGTCGACGATCTCGTCGACCCACCGGCCCACGTTCTCCTCGACACCGCATTCCCGCAGGATGTCCATCCGAAGGTCTCGCCCGGCGGCCGCGGGGGAGTTCCGGAGCACGATGTAGTTCACATCGTGCACCAGTGCCGCCACCTCGACGACGGTGCGATCCGCGCCGTTGTGGTCGGCGAACCCCGCGGCCTTGGCCCGGACGAAACTCACGTGATGCCAGCCGTGGAACTGCAGTTTGTCCGCATAACGCCAGCACAGTCGCCGGACGTGTTGCTCGACGGCTTCGATGGTATGGGAAGGAATCGTGCTCTTTCGCGCGCGCATACACCTCTCCGATCCCGTTCAGGAGACGGGTGGAGTAATGGTATGCGTCTTCGACGGCGGTGTGTAGTTAGATGCGGCCGGCGAGATCCCCCAATCGGACCTCAACCGGAACGTGACGATGCCCTGTCCCGGTCTTCGGGTCAAAGGAAAGACTGAACTCGCTCACTGGGCGTGATTTCACCAAAAATGTCATAGTCCCTTCGGTGGCCTCGGGAATCCGATGGAACTCGTCCGCGTACATGACGCCTACCGACCCGGTCTGACACAGCGTGCTACGTCGTAACCGAACCGATGTGATCAATCCGGAAAGCTGGTCGCGCAGGGTCGAATAACGTTCGTGGACGTAGTTGCCACGGAGGATCGTGGTGCAGAAGTGGTATCTGTGATTATGCACGGAATCGGCGTACCCCTCGCGCCAGTCCTCCGGCGCCTTGTACTCGTGCAGCCAGATCGAAAAGGGGTCTGTCGGGCTGTCGAGCAGGCACCAGGCGAAATGGGTGGTGGTCTCCCGGGACCGCTCGAGCACCGCGCTCGCCTCGTCCGGGCTCAGCGAAGCCAGATGCCGTCGGAGGTCGTCGCGCAGTTCCGGTCTCGAAGTCCAGTCCCGGAAGATCCCGTCGACGATCTGCCAATGCTGCGCCAGCGGCAGGTCCGTGGTCCGGAGCAGCGCGGCGAGCTGGGTGAGGGGGGACAAGCGAGTGAGCAACTTCAGCTCCTCAAATCTAGTGCTCTGCGACGCCGAGAGGTCAGGGGTTCAACTCGGCGAGTGTGGTGAACTCCTTCCGGAAGGAATGGAATTTCCCTTCCAGTTCGAGGAAGTTCTCTTCGGACAGGGGAGAGCCGGTGATCTTTTCGTACAGGGCGAGGAAATCCGCCCGTGTCGTCGTCGTGGAGATGCGGAAGTGCCGTCCGGACCGGGACTGGGACACCCGCAGGAACTCGGAGCGTTCCTTGTTGTACAGGAAGGAACCTTCGCTGAACCGCAGCGTTCGCGGATACAACGTGGTCGCGCCGCGGATGTCGCTGTACAAGGTCACCCAAACGCTCTCGTCGAACAGTTCGAGCCGGTCCAAGGGCGGGTCGGCGACGACGGTGATGTCCACCAGCGAGCACCGGCTGCGCGCCAGGAACAGCCCGACCAGGCCGATGCTGATCTCGTCGTTGAGCCGCGACCGGATCGTCTCGTAGTCCATGCCCGCTTCTTCGCTGCGCAGGAGATAACGCGCCCTGCCACCGATCGCGCCCTCGTCGCGTGGGTCGGCGATGACCACGCGGAGTTCCCTTTCGGTACGGGACAACAGCAACCGGGCGGCGGCGTGCCTGCCGGAGAACCCGCGGAAGAAGTAGTGCCTGGTCACGTCGAGGTCTTCGGTCATGACCCGGTTGAACAACGGATCCGGATCGGTGGTCGCTTCGAAGACGTGGGTGGGGAAGAATTCCTTGTTGAGCGAACGGTATTCGGCGCTGAGCGCTTCCAGCGCGCGTCGGCTCTCCTCGATCACCGGGGTCACCATCGCGCGCTGTGACGCGGTGGCGGTGATCAGGGTCTGGCCGAAGCCGACCACCGCGGAGATCAGGGTGCCGGTGCCCAGTGAAGTGAGCAATGTCTTGCCGGCGCCGGGATCCATCATGCTGGAGATCCACAGGCTGAGGCCCGCGACGACGACCAGTACGGTGAGCAGCAGACTCGTCCTGGTCCAGAAGATCTCTTGCAACGGGGTACGGCGGAGCCGGTCGGCTTCCGCGGGCACGAGGGTCACCTCCTTGATCAGCACCCGAACGGACGAACGCAGTGCGTATCTGTTCGAGTGCGGGGAGTTACTCTACGCGCATCGTGACAATGTCGAAATAAGAAAATCGGGGGAAAGGGACCGACAACGAATGTGACGCTCGGCGATGCCGGTTTCGCATCGGAGGTTTCGCCGGATCGCGGAAAAACCACTCACGGAGAGTGCGGAAGGATTCCTTCGTACCACGCGGGACCGGGCTTCGCCGACGACAAGGTTTCGACGACGGCCGAAGACGGTGCGGTGTACACCGTGGGAAAGTCGATCTCGCCCATCGACGGATCCAGCGTCCAGGCGAGCCGCTCGTCTTCCGGCTGACTCGCTCGTATGAAAGGAAAGTGCGCGTCCGCGCCATTCTTGTTGCCCCTCGGGTCCAGCCGGATCCACCGGTCCGGACCACTGAGGTACACGGCGTTGAGCCCGTGCAGGACACCGATCCGCTGATAACAGAACCCGGCCGGAATGCCTTGGCTGCGAAGCAAAGCGGCCAGCAGGTGGGCCTTCGCGTAGCAGAGCCCGACCCGCTCGCGCAGAACCTCGGACGCCATAAGGGTGACGCGTGAATCGGCCGCATCCACCGTATGGGCGATGTCGTCGCGCACGAAGTGAAACATCGAACGAATCACGTCGATCTCGGTGCCGCCGGTCGGTGACAGACCGTCAGCCGTTTCGCGGATCAGCGGATGATCGTGATCGACGATCGCGTCTGCGGCGAGATAATCTTCGAGCCGCTCGGATTCGATCTTCAGCGTGATTTTCACGCGGCACCGTCCAGTACTGTGTCGACGACCTGTTCGAGGAATTTCGCATCGGCTTCGCCGCCGCGCAGCAGCAATCGGAACCAGATCGCCCCCGCCAGCAGGTCCATCACCAGTACCGGATCGACGCCGCCGCGCAGTTCGCCTCTCGCGGTGGCGCGTTCGAAGATCGGTTCTTCGCGTGCCATGCGGTCGGCGAAGAAACTCCGTGCCACGTCACCGAGTTCCGGACGCCGGGGGCCCGCGGTCAGGGCCGCCGTGACGACCGGCGCGGTGTGTTCCGAGGTCAGCAATCGATGGATTTGCGTTGCCACGGCGAGAAGATCGCCGCGGAGACTGCCGGTGTCCGGGACGTCGACGGCGAACAGGCCCGAATCGCGCAATGCGGCGGCCAGGAGCGCGTCCTTCGACGGCCACCAGCGGTACAACGTCGTCTTGTTGACGCCGGACCGCGCGGCGACGGCCTCGATGGCGAGTCTGTCGTAGCCGTGCTCCGCCAGGAGCTCGAGGGTGGCGGCGAAGATCGCCTCCGCCTTGCGAGGGCCGTTCCGAGTGCTCACCGCCAGAGAATACAACGCACCGTTGCGTTGGACCGCGATCGCGCGTACTTTGCAACGCAACGGTGCGTTGCAATCAGGAGGCAGTCCATGGTTCCCGTCGTCTTCGTCCACGGCATCCGGCTCAGCGGTGCCGCCTGGTCCGAGCAACTCCAGCTGCTCGGACCGCACGCGAAAGCAGTCGATCTCCCAGGCCACGGCACCCGCCGGGGAGAGCGGTTCACCCTGGCCGCGGCGGCGGGCGCGGTCGCCGATGCCATCGACGAACCCGCGCTGGTCGTCGGGCATTCGCTCGGTGGTTACGTCGCCATCGCCGCGGCCGCGCGGTATCCGGATCGCGTGGCGGGACTCGTCGTGGCGGACTCGACGTTCCTGCCCGGCAGAGCACTGGAGACGCCGTTCCGCCTGGCGCATCGCTTGCTCATGCGGCTGCCGGACCAGGGCGAGCGGCTGAGCCGGTGGCAATTCGAAAGCGTCCTTCCGCCGAAACTCGCCGAAGCGGTGATCGGCGGCGGCATCGCGACCGAGGTCATCCCGGACGTCGCCAAGGCCTTCGCGGACTTCGACGTGCTCGCGGACCTGGCGGCCTATCCGGGCCCGGCCTGGCTCATCAACGGCTCACGCGACCACTTCCGGCGCCATGAACGCCGCTTTCTCGACGCGTGCGCCGATGGCAGGCTGGTCACCGTCCCGAAGGCGGGGCACTACCTGCCGATGGTGCGCGGCGAGGAGTTCGCTCAGCTGGTGCTCGACGCGGCCCGCAGCCTGTCGATCTCGGCGGTCAGTTCGGATCGAAGCGAGTCGTGCTGACGCCCGAGCGAAGCGGCCCAGTTCTCCACCGGATGAAGCCAGACCGGGCGTCCGGCCACGTCGGCCGGTTCCCAGTCGTACCGCGGCCAGACATGCGCGTGCAGGAACGGATCCGTATTGCCGAGGATCTCCAGATTCACCCGGCGGAAGCCCGGATCCCTTCGCGCGCAGACGTTTTCGACCGCCTCACCGAGCAGGTCCATGTCCGCGAGGAACGCCAGCCGCCGCGGTCGCGGTAGGTCGGTCAGCCTGCCGGCGGCGGGTGAATCGGTCAGCAGGACGCAGTAGCCCGGCAGGAACTGCGTATCGCCGATCACCGCGAAACCCGCGTCCATACGCCGCAGCACCGTCGGGTTCTCCCCGCGCAGCGCCGAACCGATGCGATCCCGCTTCCAGCCGCCGGTCATGCGGCCAAGCTAGCCGACCGGGAGGATCGAACCGCCCTGGCTGGTGAGCTGGGTGGCCAGCCGGACCGGCTCGTGATGCGGCGCCAGGACGATCGAGGCGAACGGGGTCGCACTGGACCCGGCCCCGTAGTTGGTCTGCAGGTGGACGCTGACGTGCACGTTCCGGTCGGCGGGGATCTCGAATACGACCGACCCCCACGAGACCACGTACTGCCTGCCGTCGATGCTCGCGAACGGCACGTAAGTCAGCCTCATGTTGGGAAAGGGACGCATGTCGACCGTGAGCAGACGGCGAGGGCCGTCGTGGTTGTCCACGTACGGGATCACTCCGGGCTGGGCTGCCAGGTTGGTCATTTCGGCTCCGTCAGAACTGGTAGTAGAGGAACGGGCTGAACGTCCCGGTCGCGATCAGGATGGCCGCGTACACCAGTCCGACGGTCATCACGCCGATCCGCAGCGCCGTGGCCGGGCGGCTCCGCGAGGATTCCAGCAGCGGCCCGGTCACCGGATGCGCGGGCAGGAACACGATCGCCAGCGCGCACAGCAGGATGACGAGCCGCTGGTTGGTCACCGCGCTCTCGACGACGTCGGTCAGGCCCGTGAAGTCCGGCAGCACCATGTGCCCGATCATGCCTAGCGCGTGCGGCAGATCCTTCGCGCGGAAGAACACCCAGCCGAAGACGACGAGCACGAGCGTCAGCGCGCGGCGGCCGACGCGGGCGGCCCGCGACTTCGGGGTGACGTCGTAGCCGAAAGCGCGTTCCACGATCAGCAGCGCGCCGTGGTAGATGCCCCAGATCAGGAACGTCCACTGCGCGCCGTGCCAGAAGCCGGTCAGCACGAACACGATGCACAGGTTCCGGTACGTATGCCCGGCGCCGGTGCGGTTGCCGCCGAGCGGGATGTAGACGTAGTCGCGGAACCAGCGGGACAGCGACATGTGCCAGCGTCGCCAGAACTCGGTGATGGTCACCGACGAATACGGTCTCGCGAAGTTCTCCGGGAGCCGGAAGCCGAGCATGCGGCCGAGCCCGATCGCCATGTCGGAGTACCCGGAGAAGTCGAAGAACAGCTGCAGCGTGTACCCGATCGCGCCGAGCCAGGCGATCGCGAAGGTCATCTGGTCCGGCGGTGTGTTGAAGCAGGCGTCCACCATCGGGCTGAGCGAGTCCGCGATGATCGTCTTCTTGCACAGCCCGAGCGCGAACCGCGGGAAACCGGCGGCGATGTCGTCGAGGCGGTGCGACCGCCGCTGCGGCAGCTGGTCGGCGATCTCGCGGTACCGCACGATCGGCCCGGCCACCAGCTGCGGGAACATCGCGATGTACGCGGCGAACGACACCGGGTCGCGCAGGGCGCGGCGCTCACCGCGGTAGATGTCCACCACGTAGGAGATGTGGTGGAACGTGTAGAACGAGATGCCGATCGGGATGACCAGGTCGGCCACCGGGAAGCCGCCGCCGAACCAATGCGTCACGGCCGCGATCTGCTGGGTCGCGAACCCCGCGTACTTCCAGATCAGCAGCATGCCGACGTTGAGGCCGATGACGCCGAGCAGCAGGCGTTTGCGCCGTTTGTTCTGCAGGTCCCAGGCGTTCGGCTCCAGCGCCGGCCCGGCGAGGAAGTTGACCACCATACAGCCGAGCAGCACGAGCGTGTACGGCCCGGCGCCGGTGGCGTAGAAGATCAGGCTGCCGACCGCGACGATGCCGTTCCGCCAGCCGCGCGGGCACACCAGCACGGCGAGCAGGACCGCCGGCATGAAGTACCACAGGAACAGCGGCGAAATGAACGACATCGGTGCGGGGTCCCCCAGGGCGGTTACGCGTTATCCGCTGGTGACCTTAGCCTGAGCGCCGGTTGGCGGAGCTGAGATGGCCTCGGAAAGTGACCACACGCATGAACCCGCACGGCCGGGGGCCTCAGGTGAGGTGGACAACCAGCCCGCGCCCTGCCGATGTCGATCGCGGACGCGGGTTCGCCAAGGGACACCGACCACCCCGCACCGTGTGACGAAATGCGGGGTCAGACACGTCCCGCGAGACGGCGGCGGCGTGCCACCTCGGCCAGCAGCACCCCGGCCGCGACCGACGCGTTGAGCGACTCGACGCCGGCCGCCATCGGGATCGACACGGTGGCGTCGCAGGTCTCGCGCACCAGCCGGGACAGGCCGCGGCCCTCGGAGCCGAGCACGATGACCAGCGGATCCGCCGCGAGGTCGAGTTCGTCGATGTCGACCGAGCCGTCCGCGTCGAGGCCGACGACCATCAGGCCTTCGTCCTTCCACGCCTTCAGCTGACGGGTCAGGTTGGTCGCGACGGCGATCGGCAGCTTGGCCGCGGTGCCGGCGGAGGTCCGCCACGCGACCGCGGTCATACCCGCGCTGCGCCGCTCCGGCAGCAGGACACCCTGCGCGCCGAACGCGGCGGCCGAGCGGATCACCGCGCCGAGGTTGCGCGGGTCGGTGACGCCGTCGAGCGCGACGAACAGCGGGGTCTGCCCGGAGTCCTTCGCGACGGCCATCAGGTCGCGCGGGTCGGCGTAGACGAACGGCGGGACCTGCAGCCCGAGGCCCTGGTGCATGGCCCGGTTGGTCTTGCGGTCCAGTTCCTCGCGCGGGATCTCCAGGATCGAGATGCCCTTGTCGCCGGCGAGCCGGACGGCCTCGTTGACGCGGTCGTCGATCTCGATGTTGATCGCCACGTACAGCGCGGTCGCGGGCACGTCGGCGCGCAGCGCCTCGACCACCGGGTTGCGCCCGGCGATCAGTTCCGGCTTGTCGGCCTTCTTCTGGCGGGCCTGTTCCTTGCGGTCGCGCGCGTTGGCCATCCGGTACGCCTTGTGGCCGGGCCGGTCCTCGGCCTTGGGCGTCGGGCCCTTGCCTTCGAGGCCCTTCCGGCGCTGGCCGCCGGAGCCGACGACCTGACCCTTCTTCGTGCCGGGCTTGCGAATAGCGCCCTGGCGCCGGGAGTTGCCTGCCATCAGTGAGAATCCTTGAGCTAGAAACCGAGTATGGGTCAGACGTCCTTGACGGTCCACTGTGGACCGTTCGGAGTGTCCTCCACCACGATGCCCGCCTGCTGGAGGCGGTCACGCGCGGCGTCCGCACGGGCGAAGTCCTTTTCGGCGCGGGCCTGCTGCCGTTCGGTGAGCAGCCCTTCCACGAGTTCGGACAGCGCCTGCCGGGTGGGCGACTCGTCGCCGCCCGCCTCGGACCAGCGCGCGGAGAGCGGGTCGAGGCCGAGCACGTCGGTCATCGCGCGCACGGAGGCGGCGATTTCGAGTGCCTTGGAATTGTCGGCCGCGTCGAGGGCCGCGTTACCGTCGCGGACCGTGTTGTGCAGCACGGCGAACGCCTGCGGAGTGGCCAGGTCGTCGTCGAGGGCGGCGGCGAACCCGGCCTGGATCTCGCCGAGATGCACGGCGCCGGCACTGCTCGCGGTCCGGCGGAGGAACTGCTCGATCCGCCGGTAGCCCTGCGCGGCTTCCGTGAGCGCTCCGTCCGAGTATTCGATCGTCGACCGGTAGTGCGGCTGGACCAGGTAATACCGCAGTTCGGGCGCCCGGTAGTTCTTGAGCATCTCCGGGATCGAGACCGTGTTGCCCAGCGATTTCGACATCTTCTCGCCGGACATGGTCACCCAGGCGTTGTGCAGCCAGAACCGCGCGAACGGGTCACCCGCCGCGTTCGACTGGGCGCGCTCGTTCTCGTGGTGCGGGAACACCAGGTCGACGCCGCCGCCGTGGATGTCGAATTCGGCGCCGAGGTACGCGGTCGCCATCGCCGAGCATTCGAGGTGCCAGCCGGGGCGGCCGGAGCCCCACGGCGTCGGCCACGACGGCTCGCCCGGCTTCGCGCTCTTCCACAGCGTGAAGTCGCGCGGGTCGCGTTTGCCCTCGCCGAGGCTCTCGCCCTGCTGGACCTCGTCGAGTTTCTGGCCGGACAGATCGCCGTAGCCGTCGAACGCCTTGACCGAGAAGTACACGTCGCCGCCCGAGGCGTAGGCGTGCCCGCCGTCGATCAGCCGCTGCATCAGCTCGACCATCTGCGTGACGTGCCCGGTCGCCCGAGGGGCGATCGAAGGGGGCAAGCAGCCCAGCGCCTCGTACGCCGACTCGAAGGCGCGCTCGTGCGTGGCCGCCCACTCCCACCAGGGACGATCCGCCGCGGCGGCCTTGATGAGGATCTTGTCGTCGATGTCGGTGACGTTGCGGACCATCAGCACGTCGAGTCCACTGTGGACGAGCCAGCGACGAAGGACGTCGTAGTTCAGCGCGCCGCGGACGTGGCCGATATGCGGGATGCCCTGCACGGTGGCACCACACACGTACATGGACGCCGTTCCGCTACGGGCGGGATGGAATTCCCGCACGCTCCGGGTCGCCGTGTCATAGAGGTGTAGTGCCACCCTAAAAGGGTACGGGGTCCGCGTGAGCGGTGTCGCAGTGACCGTATTACAGCACGTTATGGGCGCGCAGGGCGCTGAGCAGGGCGTCCGGCCGCTCGGTCGTCGGCAGGGGCTCTACCAGCGTGAACGCGCAGCCGATGTCGCGTGCGGCGCCGTCCGCTTCCTCGCTGTCGCCGACCATGAGCGTTTCCGCCGGGTCGACGCCGAGCCGCTCGACGGCCGCGCGGAAGATCTCCGGCTCCGGCTTCACCGCTCCGACCTCGAACGACAGGATGAACTCGTCGACGTAGGCGTCCCAGCCGCGGCGGGCGAACGCGGGCCGGATGTCGAAGGCGATGTTGCTCAGCACCCCGACCTTGACGCCCTTGCCGGACGCGCCCTTGAGGGCGGCCTCGGTGTCCGGGTACGGCGTCCACTGGGTGGGATCGATCAGTCGCGTGTAGAGCGCGACGGCCTGGTCGGCGTGCGGCACCCCGGACTGCTTGAGGACCTCGAGGTACACCTTCCGGTGCAGCACCGGGTCGCGGTCGCGGTGGTTCCAGGCGTACAGGTGCTCCTCGTCGAGATCGACGACCTGGCCGACCGGCGCGGTCATCCGGCGCATCAGTTCGGTCTGGGCCTCGATGTCCAGGCTCTCGCCCTCGTGGTCGGTGAGGTCGGCGAGCCAGGTCTCGTCCTGTTCGAGCCGGAAGACCGTGCCGGAGAAGTCGAACAACACAGCGCGAAAGGTCACGAGGTCCACATTAGCCGGAACTCGTGAGTGGCGAGGACGGTTAGAACCGTCCTCGCCACTCACGAGGAGCGGTCAGGCGGCGTTGCCGGTGATCTTGGTGGGCGTGATCCGGACCAGCACGCGGACGACGTCCGCCGGCTCCTCCGGGTAGTCCTTGCCGAGGTACTTGTGCGACAGCTCGTTGATCAGCTCGCGCCCGCCCTCGTCGGTCATCTCCACGGTCCCGCGGATCTCGACGTAGTCGTACGGGTTCTCCTGGTCGAAGACCGAGACGGACACCCGCGGGTCCCTTGCCATGTTCCGTTCCTTGAGACGGCCGCGGACGGTCGCGAAGATCACCGTGTCGCCGTCCCGCTTCGCCCACAGCACGGACGTCTGCGCGGAGCCGTCGGCGTTGATGGTCGCCAGCACCGGGAAGTTGTTGCCGTCGAGGAGTTTCTTGGTCGCGTCGTTGAAGGTCACACCCATGGCTGAATCCTAGGCAGCCTAATCACCGCACGTTCCCGGCGATCCGTTCGACGCGCAGGCGGACGATCACCCGCTCGACGTCGTCGCCTTCCGGCGGCGGGTCCTGGCCGAGGTACTTGTGGCTGAGCGTCTTCGGCAGCGTCTTCCCGGGATCAGGGGTGATCGTGACCGTGCCGCGCAGCTGCGTGTGCCGGTACGGGTTCTCCGCGTCGGTGATCGACACGCTCGCGCGCGGATCGCGGCGCAGGTTCCGCACCTTCAACCGGTCTTCGGTGGCGCTGAAGACCAGATCGCCTCCGTCGAGGCCCACCCAGATGACCGAGGTCTGCGGGCCGCCGTCGGCGTCCAGTGTGGCCACGGTCGCGAAGTTCTTGCCGTCCACCAGTTCGCGAACCGGTTCGGGAAGTGTGACTGCCATGACAGCCCGAACCGGCTCCCGGCCGCGGCTATTCCTGCGAGGGCAGCAGCAGCGCCGTCGCGAACGCCGCGATGCCCTCGCCGCGTCCGGTCAGGCCGAGCCCGTCGGTCGTCGTCCCGGAAACGCTCACCGGCCCGCCGACGGCCTCGCTCAACACCGTCTGGGCCTCTTCGCGGCGCTTTCCGACGCGCGGCGCGTTGCCCACGATCTGGACGGTCGCGTTCCCGACGGTCCAGCCGTCCGCCTCGACCAGACGCCGCGCCTCCTCGAGGAATTCGACGCCGTGCTTGCCCGCCCAGCGCGGATCGCCGGTGCCGAACACCGCGCCGAGATCACCGAGACCGGCCGCGGACAGCAGCGCGTCGCACAGCGCGTGCGCGGCGACGTCACCGTCGGAATGGCCCGCGCAACCGTCGACGCCGGGCCAGAAGAGCCCGGCGATCCAGCATTCGCGGCCCGCCTCGACGGGGTGGACGTCGACGCCGTTGCCGATCCTCACAGCACTTCCTCTTTCCCGGCCACCGCGATCGCCTCGGCCAGTTTCAGTTCGAACGAATTGGTGACGCGCATCGCGTCGGGATGACCGGCGACGGTGTGCGCGCCGTCGAGGGACGGCTCGTCGGCGTACGAGAGAAAAGTCTCACGAGTGAAGCCGAGCGGGGTTTGCGCCGTACGCAGATACGTGCGGTCCTCGGTCCCTGTAATCACTTTCGCCGCATCAGTCACCTTGACGGTGTCCGCCATCGGCAGCACGGGGACCACGACGGGGGACCCCGCACGGACCGCGTCCGCGACGGCACGGACCGTGTCCGCGGGGGTGAAGGCGCGCAGGGCGTCGTGCACGAGGAAGACCGGATTCCCGGTGATCTCTTTTTCGACGGTGTCGAAAGCGTGCTTGAGCGACGAGCCGGGTACTATCCGGCAACGCTCCTCGAAGCCGCTCAAAGCGGCCGAAAACAAATCAGCACACCGCTCGGGGGCCGCCACGACCACCAGATCGAGATCCGGCAGAGCGAGCAGCCCCCGCACAGTGTGCGTCAGTAGAGCTTCACCATTGACCGGCGCGAGAGCGAGCTCCGCGTCGGAGGCATGGTGTCGAACGACAGTGACGAACGCGATCGTGCTCATAAGGACGGTGCTCATATGTGCGCGATCGTAGAGGTATCCCCCGCAGCCTCACCTGGCGTGGGACACCCGCCGGTTCAGACTGCCGCGGTTTCCAGAACTTCGTCGAGGAGGACTTCAGCCTTGTCCTCGTCGGTGCCCTCCGCGAGCGCCAGCTCGCTGACCAGAATTTGCCGCGCCTTCGCCAGCATGCGCTTCTCGCCGGCTGAAAGTCCGCGGTCCTTCTCTCGCCGCCAGAGGTCGCGCACCACTTCGGCCACCTTGTTCACATCGCCGGAGGCGAGCTTCTCGAGGTTGGCCTTGTACCGACGAGACCAGTTGGTGGGCTCTTCGGTGTGCGGAGCACGCAGAACGTCGAAAACCTTGTCCAGTCCTTCTTGCCCGACGACATCACGAACGCCGACGATCTCGGCGTTGTCTGCGGGCACGCGAACCGTAAGATCCCCTTGCGCGACTTTGAGGACGAGGTACTTCTTCTCCTCGCCCTTGATCACGCGGGTCTCGATGGCTTCGATGAGTGCGGCACCGTGGTGCGGGTAGACGACGGTCTCTCCGACCTTGAAAACCATGTGTCCTCTGCCCCTTTCGCTGAATTCATCTTAGCACGTGCCGACGAGGCCCACCTAGTGGCCCGCGATCGTCGTCGCAGGTCAGCGGCCTGACGGTGGTCCGCCCGGGGGTTGACAAACCCAATTCGCCCATGCTCACGCTGGTGAGAAGCGAACGATTTCCAAATCCTTTGTGGACGGTTGATCTTGGGCGCGTCACCGCATTGGTGGGGTGCCAACACGCACCGGGTTCTTGGCCCGCGAAGGCGCCCGGCTAGTCTTCGCGGTGAAGAGGCCGTGAGATGGAAGGACTCCGACGTGAGGCTGCAGAATCGTCGCGTGTTCGGCGCAGGTGTGCTGGCGCTCGGCGCCGCGCTCGTGCTCGCCGGCTGCGGTGCTGGTCAGATCACCCAGACCGACTCGCAGCAGCCCGCGGTCAACGGGACGTACGCGCAGGCGAAGGACCTGGTGCTGCGGAACGCCGCGCTCCAGTTCCCGACCGAGGGGCAGGCGTACCCGGCCGGTGCCGCCGCGCCGCTGACGCTGACCATCGTGAACCAGGGCAAGCTGGACGACGAGCTCGTCTCCGTCTCCTCCGAAGCCGCCACCGGTGACGCCAAGATCACCGGCTCCAAGGTCGTCGCCGCGAGCCACGCGCTGGTGATCGGCCCGTCCGACGCGGTCGAGTCGACCAAGGAGGTCGCACCGACGAGCGCCCCGGCGTCCTCCGCGCCGGCTTCGTCCTCGGGTGCGCCGTCCTCCTCGTCGGGTGCCCCGTCTTCGAGCTCCGCCGGGACGGTCACGCCGTCCGCGGGCCCCGAGACGACCAACGCGCCGGACCAGGTGGGCAAGGCCACGATCGTCCTGCAGGGGCTGAAGCAGCCGGTGTGGGCGGGCCAGACCATCAAGGTCACCTTCGTCTTCAAGAACTCCGGCTCGATCACCGTCGACCTGCCGGTCGCGGCGCCGTCGCACCCGGGCAGCCGGGCGCCCGCGCCGGAGAAGCCCAAGGCCGAAGGCGGCGGGCACTAGATCTTCCGAAGCCGGGCTGAAAGGGCCCTTCACCGCATGACATGCGGTGAAGGGCCCTTTCGCTGCGTCGGATGCGGCGAAAGGGCCCTTCAGCCCGTCGGTGCCGGGGTTTGTCGGTGGTGGCCGCTAGCCTCGCGGGGTGGTCAAGAAAGGCAGCACCTACCGCTGCGGTGAATGCGGGTACGAGGCGCCGAAGTGGGTCGGGCGCTGCCCCGAATGTCAGGCGTGGGGAACGCTCGAAGAACGCGGCGACGCCCGCCCCGCGATAGCCAGGGTCGCGGCGGGCGCGCCCAGCGCCCCGGCGCGTCCGATCGGCGAGGTCGACGTCGAGACGGCGCGCGCGAAGCCCACCGGCGTCTCCGAGCTGGACCGGGTGCTCGGCGGCGGTTTCGTGCCGGGCGCGGTCATCCTGCTCGCCGGGGAGCCCGGTGTCGGCAAATCGACCCTCCTGCTGGAGGTCGCCTACCAGTGGGCGGCCACCGCGGGCCGAGCGCTCTACGTCACGGGCGAGGAGTCGGCGGGTCAGGTGCGCCTGCGCGCCGAGCGCACGGGCAACGTCCACGACGAGATGTTCCTCGCCGCCGAGAGCGATCTCTCCGCGATCCTCGGCCACGTCGACGCGGTCAAGCCGGGGGTGCTGATCGTCGACTCGGTCCAGACCATGGCCTCCCCGCAGGTGGAGGGCGCGCCGGGTGGGGTCACCCAGGTCCGCGCGGTCACCTCCGGGCTGGTCGCGCTGGCCAAGGAACGCGGGCTGCCGATCGTGCTGGTCGGCCACGTCACGAAGGACGGTTCGGTCGCCGGGCCGCGGGTGCTGGAGCATCTGGTCGACGTCGTCCTGCAGTTCGAGGGCGACAAGCATTCGACGCTGCGGATGCTGCGCGGAATCAAGAACCGCTTCGGCGCCGCCGACGAGATCGGCTGCTTCGAGCTGGTCGAGGAGGGCATCGTCGGCGTGCCCGATCCGTCGGGGCTGTTCCTCAGCCACACCGCGGAACCGGTCGCGGGCACCGCGGTCACGGTGACCATGGAGGGCAAGCGGCCGCTGCTGGGCGAGGTGCAGGCGCTGGTGTCGGCGACCCAGTCACCGCAGCCCCGGCGCGCGGTGAGCGGCCTCGATTCGGCACGCGTCGCCATGGTGCTGGCCGTGGTGGAGAAGCGGGCGGGGATCAAGGTCGGCGACAAGGACGTCTACGTCGCGACGGTCGGCGGCATGAAGATCACCGAGCCCGGCATCGATCTCGCGGTGGTGCTTGCGCTGATGTCGTCGGCGCGGGACACCCCGCTCTCGCCCAAACTCGTCGCGATGGGCGAGGTCGGGCTCTCGGGCGAGGTCCGGCGGGTGCCGAGCGTCGGGCGGCGGCTCGCGGAGGCCGCCCGGCTCGGCTTCACGTACGCGCTGGTGCCGCCGGATTCCGGCAAGATCCCGCCGGGGATCCGGGTGCTGGAGGTCGCTGACGTCGGGAGCGCGCTCAACGCCGCGAAACACGCTCGTTAGGGGCCGTCGTCGTCGGTGATCACCACCGAGATCTTCGTGTCGAACAAGGTCAGTCCCGGCCAGTCCTCGTTGTTGTCGGATGGCCGGACGGCGCGGTTCCCGACGACGGCCGCGGTCGCCCGGTCGACGATGAACGTGCGCGTCTGGTTCGGCAGCGTGACCGAGAACGACAGCGCGGGCCGCCCGTCAGGAGTGGTCACGGTCTCCAAGACGATGCCGGGCATCTTCGCGAGCGCTTTGCACAAAGCCACCCGCTGCGCGCCGAAACCCTGGGCCGAGCGGAGCACGTTGAAGGCCATCTCGAACATCTCGGGCGTCGAGTTCTGCTGTCCCGAGGGGCGGCCGTCGGGCCAGATGCCGTCGTGGCGGAGCCGCTCGGCCATCTTCCCGGGGTCGATGGGCAGTTCCCCGAGAAAGCCGGGATCGGGCCACGTCCATCCGCTTTCGGTCGGGAGGCGATCCTTCGGCGGCAGGACCGGGGGCGCGTTGGTCGCCCTCGGGGGCGGCACCGACGTCGTGGTGGCCGGCGGCGGGCCGCTGCCTTCGGTGACCGTGGACGACGGCCCCGGCAGCGATTCCCCGTTCCTCTTCGCCGTCTGGTAGTCGCCTTTGATCCAGCGGATCTCGCCGGTCCCGGTGAACCGGCTCTTGACGGGCTTCCCAGCTCGGGCAGGCAGCCAGCGTTCGAGGATCTCGTGGGTCTGATAGACCAGCCCCGACTTGGTGACGCGCGTGGTCCAGGTGGATTCCGTGACGAGCCGGTACTGGCCTTCGTGAAGCGGGAAATTGTCGCCGTGAAGGGATTCGAGCGCGTCTTCACCAGGGGCGACGACCGACTGGTCCGCGGGGGCGGGGCCGTCGTCACCGGTGAAGGCGTTCGTCGCCACGATCCCGCCGCCGGACACCAATGCCGCGGCGGCCGCGGCGGCGATCCATCGCCACGCGCCGGTCCGTTTCCGCACCGGGGGCGTGAGCGTGGGAAGCAGTTCGTCCCCGACCTCGCCGGCGGCGCGCAGGAGTGCCGCCCTGGCCCGGGACAGCTCGTCCTGCCGGGTTTCCGGACCGGCGTGGAGGCCTGCCAGTGCCTCGTCGAGTTCGGCCTCGGACCACACCTTCCTGACCCTATCGCCGTGCACTTTCGCCCTCCTCCCTTTTGCTCGATCCGTCCTTTGTGTACTCCGGTGCGTTGGCGCGCAGCCATCTCCGGATCCGGTGCAGCCGCGATCTCACCGTCCCCGCGGGGATGCCGAGCGCCTCGGCGACCTCGCCCGGATCCAAGCCCGCCCACGAGACCAGAAGCAAGGTGTCGCGGTCCGCGACGCTCAATTCGGCCAGCGCGCCCGCCAGCTGGGCCGCGCGGGACTGGGCGTCGACCCGCTCGGCGACCCGGCCGTCGTGCCCGGCCGAGACCGCCTGGTCGGCGGCCGCGAGCCGGGCCGTCGCGTTGAGGGCCCGCATCTCGGTGCGGACATGATGCCGCAGCAGGTTCGTCGCGATGCCGTAGAGCCACGCCCGCGCCGTCCCGGCCTCCGGGCGGTACGTCTCGCGTCGCCGGAGCGCCACGAGGAACGTTTCGGCGACGAGGTCGTGCGCGGTCTCCGTGCCGACGCGGCGCGCGAGATAGCGCTGCAGCGGTGCCGCGTGGGCGTCGAAGAGCATGCCGAACACGGGTGCGGGATCGGGGCCACCGAGATCCGGCCTGTCCGGTCCACGCGAGCCGGCCTGCTCGTGATCGTCTTTCATCACCTGCACGATCGCTATTGCCCGATGAGCCTCGAAGCGTTCATCCGATCCTACTTTCGTCGTGGGCCGACCGGGGAAAGCGCAGGTGAAGCCGCAGACAAAAGCCGCGGGACCGGCGATCATGTTCACTATTCACCATTCAGAAGTGAAACTGGGGAAGGATTACCATGCGTCGATTCAGGACCGTGGTCGTCGCCGCGCTCGCGGCGTCCGCGTTGATCACCGCTCCGGCGGTGGCCCAGGCGGGCAATGCCGTTGACGTGAACGCGATGGCGCCGCCCGCCAAGGTCGAAGGGGTCCGGGCGGCCGCTGAGCTCAACATCCAGTACCAGATCCAGGAGACCGGGTACTGGTGCGGCCCGGCCGCGACCCGGATCGCCATCTCGGCCAAGAACGGCAACCCGCCGAGCCAGCAGCAGCTCGCGAACGAACTGCCGACCACCACCAACGGCACCGACTGGATCGGGCAGGTCACTCGCGTCCTCAACAACCACGTCGCCGGTGGCTGGTACGAGACCAAGGAGATGCCGAACGACCCGCCGACCCAGGCGCAGCGCGACCTGCTGTGGCGCGACATCGTGCTGGACATCGACAAGGGCTACGCGATCGTCGCGAATATCGTCGCCCCGGCGAACAACCACCCGCCGGGCTACCCGAACTACACGATCTACCACTACTTCACGATCATCGGCTACAACAGCGACAACATGACGGTGAAGATCGCCGACCCGGCCAACTTCGGCGGCAACCAGATCTACTGGCTCACCTTCAACCAGCTCGCCACTTTGATCCCGCCGAAGGGCTACTCGGCCTGATCCCCTCCCGCGTTTCGTCCTCTGAACGCGTTACTTGCACGCGCAAGGATCGCATTCAGAGGACGAAACGCGCGGGTTGTACGAATCTTGTACGGGAGGTCACGAAGCTGACGGGCATGCGCATCAAGACGCTCGGTCTGCTGGCCGCCTCGCTGCTGGCCCTGGCCGCCACCCCGGCCATGGCCGCCGACGGCAACCCGCTCGAGAAGACCAACGGCTTCTACGTCGACCCGAACTCCAACCCCGCGGTCTGGGTCAGGGACCACCCGGGCAGTACCGCCGACAAGATCAAGGCCGCCATCTCCACCAAGGCGGGCGCGCGCTGGTTCGGCAACTGGAGTGGCGACGTCAAGAAGGCCGTCGACGGATACACCTACGCCGCCGACGTCGCGGACAAGCTGCCGATCCTGGTCGCGTACAACATCCCCGGCCGTGACTGCGGCGGTCACTCCGGCGGCGGCGCGGGCAGCCCGGAGGCGTACCGGACCTGGATCTCGAACTTCGCCGACGGCATCGGCGGCAAACCCGCGGTCGTCGTCATCGAGCCGGACGCGCTCGCGCAGGTCGACTGCCTGCCGACCGGTGAGCGCCAGACCCGCCTCGACCTCCTCAAGTACGCCGCGGAGCAGTTCGCCGCGAAGGCCCCGAACACCTGGGCGTACATGGACGGCGGCAACTCGACCTGGATCCCGGCCGCGACCATGGCCGACCGGCTCAACGCCGTCGGGGTGAAGTCGATCCGCGGTCTCGCGATCAACGTGTCGAACTACAAGACCACCACCGACTCGGCGAACTACGGCAAGGCCGTCAGTGCCGCGCTGTCGAGCAAGTACGGCTACACGAAGCCGTTCGTGATCGACACGAGCCGCAACGGCAACGGCCCGCTCGGCTCCGAATGGTGCAACCCGGCCGGGCGCAAGCTCGGGGCGACCTCGCAGACCGGCGGCGGCGCCGAGATGCTGCTCTGGGTCAAGGTGCCCGGTGATTCCGACGGCAAATGCGGGATCGCGCCGAACGTCGAAGCCGGTCAGTTCAGCCCCGATCTCGCCCTGCGCCTGATCAGCGGCACCTGACCGCACCCCTGAAGCCCGTCGCGCCGGCTGCTCGTCTGTGACCCTCGTTCTCCCGAGAAGGCGAAGGCCACGACCCCTTGGACAGCAGCCGGCGCGACGCCTCCATTTCCGCGCTCCCGGTAGTACGGTGACCTGGGTCACAGTCACTATCAAGGAGGACGGCGTCGTGGAGTTCCAGCTGGGGATCGGTACCAGGAAGGGCTTGTTCCTCGCCCGCAGCGAGGATCGCGAGAACTGGGAACTCTCCGAGCCGAAGTTCCCGATGGAGGCGGTGCGCGCGGTCGCGCTGACCCCCGCCAAGGTCTACGCGGCCGCGGTCAACGAGCACTTCGGTCCGACGATCGCGACGTCCGGGGACTTCGGCGAGACCTGGGCCGAACCCGATCACGCCCCGGTGGCCTTCCCCGCCGACACGGAGACCGCGCTCGAAGGAATCTGGCAGATCGTGCTCGCCGGTGACGTCGTCTACGCCGGTGTCGAGCCGTCCGCGCTGTTCCGGTCCGAAGACGGCGGCGAGACCTTCGAACTCGTGCGCGGGCTGTGGGATCACGAACACCGTCCACACTGGACTCCCGGTGGCGGCGGCCAGATGATCCACACGATCCTGCCGCATCCCACGGACCCTCGGCGGATCACCGTCGCCATGTCGACGGGCGGCGTCTACCGCACCGAGGACGGCGGCAAGAGCTGGACGGCGTCGAACCGCGGGATCAGCGCGGGATTCCTGCCCGACGAGGAACCCGAATTCGGGCAGTGCGTGCACAAGGTCGCGATGCATCCGGCGCGGCCGGAACGGTTCTTCCTGCAGAACCACGGCGGTGTCTATCGCAGCGACGACGACGCGAAGACGTGGAAGTCCATCGCCGGTGGCTTGCCGAACGACTTCGGATTCGCCATGGTCGTCCATCCGACCGAACCGGACACCGTCTACAACTTCCCCTTGGTGGCCGACGTGCTCCGGTTCCCGCCGGAGGGCCGCTGCCGGGTCTATCGCAGCCAGGACGCCGGCGAGACCTGGACGGGGCTCGGAAACGGCTTGCCGGACAAGGGTTTCTACGCGGGTGTGCTCCGGGACGGCATGTGCGTCGACGCGCGGGACGGTATCTACTTCGGCACACGATCCGGTGAAGTGTGGGCCAGCCCCGACGGAGGCGACACCTGGCATCAGGTGGCCGCGCATCTGCCGGACGTGCTGTGCGTCCGGGCCCAGGTGGTCTAGATGGTCCGGGTCCTGCTGCCCGCGATGCTGCGGCCGCTCGCGGGCGGCGTGGGGACGCTCGAAGTCGACGCCCCGACGCTCGACGCCGTCCTGGACTCGCTCGGCGCCGGTTATCCCGCGCTGGAACGCCGTCTGCGTGACGAGACCGGTGCGCTGCGGCGTTATGTGAACTTCTATGTGGACGGCGAGGAATGCCGCCGCCTCGATGGTGCCAAGACTTCGCTCGCGGAAGCGAAGGAAGTTCAGATCATCCCGTCGGTCGCCGGGGGCTGAAGGGGACTTTCCCCGCGTCGCCTCCGCTCGGGTGCGTCTGGCCTCCGAAGATCGTGAAGGCCTCCTTCCCTACCTTGAGAGTAGGGAAGGAGGCCTTCACGGCGTCTCGAAGCCCGCGCCATCCGACGTGGGAGCGGCTCCTATTGGGAAAGCAGGTTCGCGCAGCGGATCAGCCCGATATGCGAGTACGCCTGCGGGTGGTTGCCCAGCGAGCGCTCCGCGATCGGGTCGAACTGCTCGGGCAGCAGCCCCGTCGGTCCCGCGGCGTCGACGATCTGCGTGAACAGTTCCTCGGCCTCGGTGCGCCGCCCGGTGAGCAGGTACGCCTCGATGAGCCAGGCCGCGCAGATGTGGAAACCGCCCTCGCCGCCGGGAAGGCCGTCGTCGCGGCGGTACCGGTACACAGTGGACCCACTGCGCAGTTCCGCCTCGATCGCGGTCACCGTGGACTGGAAGCGCGGGTCGGCCGGGTCGATCAGCCCCGTCAGCCCGACGAACAGCGAAGCGGCGTCGAGGTCCGTTCCGTCGTAGGCGGTGGTGAAGGCCTGGACCTCTTCGTTCCAGCCCTTCTCCAGCACGTCCGCGGCGATCTCGTCGCGCAGCGCGGGCCACGCGCCCGGCACCGCACGGCCGTAGACCTCGCCCAGTTTGACCGCCCGGTCGATGGTCACCCAGCACATCACCCGCGAGTACACCCGGTGGCGCGGCACGTGCCGCTCCTCCCAGATGCCGTGGTCCGGCTCGTTCCAGCGCCGCGTGACGGCCTCGGCCATCGCGCGCACCATCTGCCAGTCCTCGTCGCGCAGTTCGCCGCGCGCCTCGGCCAGTGTCTGCACGAGCTCGACGACCGGGCCGAACACGTCCAGCTGCACCTGGTGGTTCGCCAGGTTGCCGACGCGGACCGGCCGCGAACCGGCGTACCCGGGCAGCGATTCGATGACCGCTTCGGCGCCGATCACGCTGCCAGCCAAGGTGTACAGCGGGTGCAGCCGTTCCGGACCGGCCAAAGTGGACAGAACGCCGTGCAGCCACCGGAGGTAGCCTTCGGCCTCTTCGGTCGAGCCGAGGTGGACCAGTTCGCGCACGGTCATGGCCGCGTCGCGGATCCAGCAGTAGCGGTAGTCCCAGTTGCGGACGCCGCCGATCTCCTCCGGCAGCGAGGAGGTCGCCGCCGCGAGCACTCCGCCGGTGTCGGTGTTCACCAGCCCGCGCAGGGTGAGCGCCGAGCGGCCGACGAGATCGGTCTGGACACTGGGCAGCTTGAGCGTGCGCGCCCAATTGCTCCAGTAGTCGCCCGCGCGCGCCCGTCGCTCCACTTCGGACAGTTCGTGCTCGCCGAGATCCGACGTGCCGCAACGGAGTTCGAGCACCACCGGGTTCTCCGGGGTGGGGGTGACGAGCGCCGTCGCGGTGTCGTTCATGCCGTCGGAGGTGATCTCCCATTCGACCCCCGGTGAGCGCAGCGCGAACGGTTCCGAGGTGCCCTGCACCAGGATCCCGTCGCCCTGGGCGAGCAGGGTCACCGGCACACCGCCGAATTCGGGGCGGGGCGCGAACACGATCTCCGCCGCCGTCTCACCCGAGATCACCCGGACGAGATCCGTGCGGTGCGCGGGGCTCTCCGGTTCGAGGTAGTCGGTGACGAGCAGCCGCGACCAGCGGGTCTCGACCGTCATCGTGTTCGGCAGGTAACGCTGCCCGAGCGGCAGGCCGTTGCGGTGCGGCTTGATCGAGAAGTGGCCCGCGCCGGCACCGCCGAGCAGATCCGCGAAGATCGCGGGCGCGTCGGGGCCGGGGTGGCACAGCCAGGTCAGCCGGGCGTCCGGCGTGACCAGCGCGACCGAACGTTCGTTGGCCAGCAGGGAAAGCCGCTCGATCGGCGGTGCCTGCTCGCCGTAGAGCCAGTTGCGCCGCTCTTCGAGCAGGAAGGCGAGCGCCATCGCGACGTCGACGGTGTCCGGAACCCGGTACTGGGCGAGGCTTTCGCCGTCGCCGACCTTCACGCCGAGGTCCGGGCCGGAGATCCGGGCGAACGCCTTCTCGTCGGTGACGTCGTCGCCGAGGAAGACCGCCGCCGTCGCGCCGACCTGGTGGCGCAGGGTGTCCAGCGCGCGGCCCTTGTCCGTCTGGACGACCGCGAGCTCGACGACCTCCTTGCCGTCGGTCGTGGACACGCCCTCCCATTTCGAAGGTCCATTGTGGACATCACGGAGAACCCGGCGGCCCGCCTCGTGTTCGGCTCGGCGGACGTGCACCGCGATACTCGCGGGCTTGACCTCGAGCGAGACGCCCGGTACGTCGAGCACCAGGTTCTCCAGCTCGGCTTCGAGCCGTCTGTGGAGTTCGCGGGCCTTGTCGTCGAGCGCGTGGATGAAGCCGATGTCGAACTCGGACCCGTGGCTGCCGACCAGGTTCACCTCGGCCGGGAGACGGGACAGGGTGGCGAGATCGCGCAGCGCGCGGCCGGAGATGACCGCGGTGGTCGTCTCGTGCAGGCCGGCCAGCGACCTGAGGGCGCCTACCGATTCGGGCAGGGGACGGGCTTCGTCCGGGTTGGCCGTGATCGGAGCCAGCGTGCCGTCGTAGTCGCAGGCGACCAGCAGCCGCGGGGTGCGCGCGACCTGGACAATCGCGCGCCGCAGCTCGGCGGGCAGTGCCTCGGCGGTCAACGATTTCTCCTCGGGAAACTATGCGGGGTAGGGGGATCAGTCGGCCGGTTCGGCACCGAGCGCTTGGAGGAACGAGCGCGCCCAGCGGTCGACGTCATGCGTGAGGACCTGTCGACGCATGGCGCGCATACGGCGGCGTCCCTCTGCGGGGTCGAGCGTAATGGCAGTCTCCAAGGCGTTCTTCACCCCGTCCAGATCATGCGGGTTGACCAGGAGCGCACTGGTCAGCTCGGCCGCGGCGCCGGCGAACTCCGAAAGCACGAGCGAACCGCCCAGGTCGTGGCGGCAGGCGACGTACTCCTTGCAGACGAGGTTCATCCCGTCACGCAGGGGAGTGACCACCATGACGTCGGCCGCGGAGAAGAAGGCGGCCAGCTCCGTCCGGTTCACGGACTGATGCAGATAATGCACGACCGGGTGACCCACGCGCGCGAACTCGCCGTTGATCCGCCCGACCATCTGCTCGATGTCGCCGCGCATCCGCTGGTAGTGCTCGACGCGCTCGCGGCTCGGCGTGGCCAGCTGGACGAAGGTGACGTCTTCCGGACGGACGCGGCCTTCGTGCAGCAGCTCGTGCAGCGCCTGCAACCGCAGGTCGATGCCCTTCGTGTAGTCGAGCCGGTCGACGCCGAGCAGGACCTTCTTCGGATTGCCCAGGTCGCGGCGCAGCTGGGCGGCGCGTTCGGCGACGCCCTTGGTCTTGGCGAGTTTGTCGAGGCCGATGGCGTCGATGGAGATCGGGAACGCGCCGACCCGCACCGTGCGGTCGCCGACCTGCATCAGGCCGGGGCGGGTGCGGATGCCGACCGCGCCGCGGCTGGATTCGAGACCGGCCAGCTGCCGCGCCAGCCAGAGGAAGTTCTGCGCGCCACCCGGCCGGTGGAAGCCGACGAGGTCGGCCCCGACCAGGCCGCGGACGATCTCGGTCCGCCACGGCATCTGCATGAACAACTCGACCGGGGGGAACGGGATGTGCAGGAAGAACCCGATCCGGAGATCGGGACGCAGTTCGCGGAGCATCGCCGGGACCAGTTGCAGCTGGTAGTCCTGGATCCACACGGTCGCGCCCTCGGCGGCGACCTTCGCGCTCGCCTCGGCGAAGCGCCGGTTCACCCGGACGTAGGACTCCCACCAGCTCCGGTCGAACACCGGCCGCGCCACCACGTCGTGGTACAGCGGCCAGAGCGTCGCGTTGGAGAAACCCTCGTAGTAGTCGCGGACGTCGTCCGAGGTCAGGGAGACCGGGTGCAGTACCAGGCCGTCGTCGTCGAACTCCTCGACGTCGACGTCGGGCACACCCGGCCACCCGACCCAGGCTCCCTTGCGCGAGCGCAGGAAGGGTTCGAGCGCCGACACCAGCCCGCCGGGGCTCGCCGTCCAGCGCCTGCTCCCGTCGGCGGTCCGTTCGAGGTCCACCGGGAGCCTGTTCGCCACCACCACGAAATCCGCGGAGGCCGTTCTGCTCGTCTCGGCAATCACTTCGTCCACCAGCCGCTCCCTCGAATCGCGGGTCGCTGCCCTAAGCGGAAACCCTATCGCGCGAGGAGGCCACGGCCCGTCGCCGAGAGATCACTCCAAGCGTCGTTCGGCGGGTGCCAGCGGACCCGCCATCCGCGGCCCGGCGAATTTGCGTTCCAGCCTGCCGAGCCCCGTGCGCACCGGCTGCGCGAGGTATTCGCCGAGAACCACACCCGCTGCCAGGGCAAGCCCGATCGCGACCGCGGTCATCAGCGTCGAGATGTTCCCGCCGGACTCGACGCCCAATTGGTATAGACCACGATAGGTGGAGAGGCCGGGGAGGAGGGGCGTGATGCCGGACACAGCCACCACGAGCGGCGTCACTTTGAGGCGCCGGGCGAGCACGCCGCCGCAGAAACCGACCAGCGTGGCGGCGACCGCGGACGAACTGACTGCCTGGAAATCGGTCAGCATCAAGGCCCCGTAGACCGCGCCGCCGACGGCGCCCGCCGCCCCCGCGACGATCATCGCGCGCAACGTCGAATACGAGGCGAGCGCGAAGCAGGCCGACGCGCCGACGCTGCCGAGGATGATGATCGGCAGGTCCTGCGGCGTCGACGAGACGACCTCGGGCAGCGGCGTCAGTGGGAGATCGAGCAGCAGCGCGATCTTCAGCGCCAGCACCACGCCCGCGATCAGCCCGGCACTCATCAGCGCCGTTTCCATCGTGCGCCCGGCCGCCGTGACGTAGTAGCCGGTGATGGCGTCCTGCACGGCGGAGACCGTGGAGAGCCCGGACAGCAGCACGGTGACGGCCGCCGCGACGACCAGCGTGGGTTTGTCCGTGGTGAGCAGGTTGCTGCTGACTATCGCCATCGCCGACAGCGTCGCGACCAGGCCGCCGATCACCTGCTGGAAGAAGAACGGCAGCGCGAAGCGGTTCAAGAAACGGCCGAGCCGGTCGATGACCGCGCTGATCACCAGCGCGACCAGTGCGACGTCGATACTGCCGCCGAGGATCAGGGTGATGAACGCGGCCAGCCCGCCCCAAGCGGCCGTGGCCACCCAACGGGGGTACGGGTGCGGCGCCGTCGTGATCCGCTGCAGTTCCTGCTGTGCCTCTTCGGCACCGATGTTGCCGCGGACGATCCGGCGGACCAGCGTCTCGGTCTGGGTGAGCCGCGTGTAGTCGAGGCTGCGCGACCGGACGACGCGCAGCGCCGTCACCGGCGCCATGTCGGTGCCGCGGTGGCAGGTCACCGTGATCGACGTGAAGATCACGTCGACCTCGCAGTGCGGCAGGCCGAGCGCGGAGGTCAGCGCGATGATCGTCGCGGTGACGTCGGAGGCGCCGGCGCCGCTCGACATCTGGACCTCGCCGATGCGCAGGACCAGGTCCAGGACGAAGTTGACCGTCGTGTCGTCCGGCGGCTGCGGGCCCATCGCCTCGTCGACGTCGACGGCGGGCTGCTCGGCCGTCGGCGCTTCGAGGATCTGCCAGGCGCGGCGGCGAAGCAGATTCGGCCGGTGCGAGCGAGTCTGGGGGATCGATCGCTCTCCGTCACGCTGGCGCGGCGCTTCCAGCAGCCATTCGCCACGTTCGGGTGTTTCGTCCTGGTTCTTTCCGACACCGCGTTCGCCGCGCTTGGCTCCCTTGGTGTGCTCGTTGATCTTCATGATCGATCCACCTCCTCACTCTTGTTCGAGGGACATTCCCGAGGAGCATCGGGGCCGGTGCCTCGACCGTTGCAGGAAACCCGAAGTGGCGTCCACCACGTCGGAGGAAGATCATCGCGGGGTTGCCGGTTTACGGCACACTGCATGCCATGGCGTCCTCTGTGAGCAGGCGTTCCGTTCTTCGCGCGGCCGGTGTCACCGCTGCCGGAAGCGCGGCGACATTCACCCTTTCGGGTGCATCTAGCGGGGCGGAGGCCCCGGTTTTCGCGCACGGTGTGGCGTCGGGCGATCCGATGCCCGATTCGGTCCTTCTCTGGACCCGTGTCACGCCGTCTCCGGACGCGGTTCCGGGATCCGGAAAAGGGGCGGCGGCAGACGTCCGGTGGGAGGTGGCCGAGGACGCCGGATTCGCCCGCGTCGTCGCTCGCGGTCACCTCCGGACCGGCCCGGAACGCGACCACACGGTGAAGGTGACGGCGGGCGGGCTGTGCGCGTCGACCGGGTATTGGTACCGGTTCACGGCCAAGGGGAAGGTCTCGCCGACCGGCCGGACCCGCACGGCGCCTTCGCGCGACGAGGACGTCGAGAGCCTGCGCTTCGGCGTGGTCTCGTGTGCGAACTGGGCTGTCGGTCACTTCGCCCCCTACGGCTATCTGGCCGCCCGTGACGATCTGGACGCCTTCATTCACCTGGGTGACTACCTCTACGAAGGAAATCCCAACCCTGCAAGTGATCTCCGGCCATCGGTACCGCCCAACGAGTTGATCACCCTGGCGGACTACCGGCGACGTCACGCGATGTACAAGACCGACGAGCACCTCCGGCGGCTCCACGCCCGGCATCCGATGATCGCGACCTGGGACGACCACGAGGCCGCCGACAACGCCTGGTCCGGCGGATCGCCGTCACACGACCCGGCGACCGAGGGCGACTGGACGGACCGGATGCGGGCGGCGCACCAGGCGTACTTCGAATGGATGCCGGTGCGGCACCGCGGCGACCGGCTGTACCGGCGGCTGAAATTCGGGAAGCTGGCCGACCTGACCATGCTGGACCTGCGGACGTACCGGACGCGGCAGCCAGGGCCGGTCACGCCGGAAGACACCATCCTCGGCGCCGATCAGCGGCAGTGGTTCCTGGACGGCCTCGCGCGCGGGACCGCGTCCTGGAACCTGATCGGGAACTCGGTGATGGTCACGCCCATCAAGATCCCCGCGCTGCCCACCCGCGAACGGCTCGCGCTCGGCGACCTGCTCGACGGCCAGCCGACCACGGTCAACACCGACCAATGGGACGGCTACACCGCCGACCGTCGCCTGGTCCTCGACACCATCGCCGCGCAAGGCCGGGGCAACACGGTGTTCCTGACCGGCGACGTGCACTCGTCGTGGGCGAACGACGTGCCGCGGGACGGAGCGAGCGTCGCGGTGGAATTCGTCTGCCCGTCGGTCACCTCGGACAACATCGACGAGCAGCTCGGCGTCCCGCCGCGGACCGGCTCACTGCAGGTCGAGGCCGCGATCCGGGCGCTGAACCCGCACGTGCGTTTCGTGGAACTCGACTCGCACGGCCCCGGCGTCCTGGAAGTGACCCCGGACGCCGTCCGGATGAACTGGTACTACGTCGCCGACCGCCGCGACCCGGCGACCGCCGTGACGTTCGCGCACGCCTTCCGGGCCGTGGCCGGGGAGCCCCGGGTGCGCCCTGCGGGGCGCTGAACGGGCGCCGATATACTGGCCTCGCCCAGGCTGCCCTGGGCGAGGCCGCTATAGCTCAGCTGGTAGAGCATCTGTCTTGTAAACAGAAGGTCAGGGGTTCGAGCCCCCTTGGCGGCTCAGGCACGACCGGGTGCCCGAGGGGTGCCCGGTCGTTTTCCGTCGGGGCGGGACGTGCCCGAGGTCGTGCGGCCGGATCCGCGGTGCCGCTCGAACTCGTCGCCGTCCACGGACGAAGCGCGACCCGGCATCGGATGGCGACAAATAGATGTCGTGGCGGCTGACGCTGACCGGCTACGAAATCCGTAGGCGCGCCTATTGAACTTCTCGCTTAAAGACGCGCGAACCGTGCCGATTGATGTCGCGCGGAGCGAGGGGTGCGCGGAAACAGGGGGCACTCGTCGTCCTATTCCCACGCGGTCGAGGCAGAAGCCGGGCATTCCGGTGAGGTATTGCCTATGTCTTGCCGGGCGACGCTCGGTGCGGGGGGCGTGAGTGGCAAGTGTCGTTAGAACGACCCAAAACACTCACGACGCCACGTTTCCTCGCCTCGAAGTAGCAAGCCGTCGCGCGGGCGTCAACGTCCGAATGGGTGACTCATTGGTGTGGTTGACAAGTTACACAATCGTGGCTAGCGTCGGGAATTGAGCGCCGGCGGGGTGGAACTGCCGGGGTGGGAGTTACGCGAAGAGCGTTTACAGGGCAGACAAACATCCTTGGGGGGTGGTTGCGTGTCGCGTCCATTTATGCGATTTTCCCCGCAGGTCGGAGTGCGGAAAAGGCCCGCTTTCCCGTCGGCCTACGATATCGGCCGGAAGTGCGCTGGAAACGGCCTTGGCGGAGCAGCTCCGCTTTGTCGAGTTTTCGTCGGGGGGCAGGGGAAATTGTGACGACGCCGAGCCGGTCGAGGGTCGGGAACATCTTGGAGGAGTCGCGTCGGATCGTGCCGGGCGCCGCCAGACGGCCGGACACCCGGGTGCTCATCACCCGGGTCGGGTTGCATCTGCCCTCGTCGATCACCTATGAGAAGTGGGAGCAGGCCGGGCTTCAGCTTTCCCGGGTCGCCGATTCGAGTGCTTGGTGCCTCGGTGACTGGATCGTCTTCGGCGAATCCCGCTACCGGGACCGGTACAAGCAAGCCACGGAAGCGGCGGGCCTGGACTACAAGACGATCCGCAACTACGCGTGGGTCGCCAGAAAGGTGGACCTTTCGAGGCGGCGGGAGAAGCTCAGCTTCCAGCATCACGCCGAGGTGGCCGCGCTTCCCCGCGAGGACCAGGAATTCTGGCTCGATCAGGCCGAAGAGTCCGGGTGGTCCCGTAACGAGCTGCGCAGACGTATTCGCGGTAGCCAGGGCAAGTTCGCGTCGACGCCGGAACGGGATGTGATCCCGCGGATCGAGGTCACCCGCGAGCGCATCGAACGGTGGCAGACGGCGGCACGCGCGGTCGACACCGACCTGTCCGCGTGGATCGTGGCGAATCTCGACGCGGCGGCCGGGTCTGTTCTTTTGCCCAATCCATCCTGAGAAGGGTTTGAATGGTTCAGCGGACGGCCTCAGGAGAAGAGCGGACGACCGTGGGGCGGTTCGACCCGTTCCGGGAGCGCAACTTCCGCCTGTTCTTCGGTGGCTATGCGGCCTCGAACATCGGCACGGCGATGGCGACGGTCGCGTTGTCGTTCGCGGTGCTCGACAGCACCGGCTCGCTCACCGATCTGAGCCTGGTGCTTGCCGCTCGGATCGTCCCGCTCGTGCTTTTCCTGCTGGGCGGGGGATTACTGGGCGACCGGCTGTCTCGCCGGTGGGTGATGATCATCTCCGATTGCGTCCGCGCGGTGAGCCAGGGCCTTGTCGCCACCCTGTTCCTGCTCGGGCACCCGCCACTGTGGACGATCGTGACGCTGGCCGCCATCGGGGGTGCCGGTGAGGCGTTCTTCAAACCGTCCTTCGACGGTCTCATTCCCGAAATGGTGTCCGCACGACGGCTGCCGGAGGCCAATGCCCTGCTCGGGCTCACCCAGTCCGTCGCGATGGTCGGCGGGCCGTCCATCGCGGGTGTGCTCGTCGCGATGACCTCGCCGGCGGTCGCGCTGATGGTGGACGCGTCCAGTTACCTGCTCAGTATCGTTTCCTTGCTGTGCTTGCGGATCAACGACGCGCCACCAGGGCCGAGGTCGTCGTTGTTCGGCGAGCTGAGGGATGGTTGGAAGGTCTTCGGCAGCAGGCCATGGCTCTGGACCGTGACCTTGCAGTTCACCATGTTCAACCTCGTGGTGTGGGCCCCGTACCTGGTGCTCGGGCCGGCGTCCGCGCACGCCCTTTACGGTGGCGCGGGCGCCTGGGGGACCGTGCTCGCGGTGTACGGGGCAGGCTCCATCCTCGGTGGCCTGCTCCTGCTGGGCAGGCGGCCGAAACGGCCGTTGGTCGTCACGACGACGATCACCTTCCTCTGGGCGGCGCCGTCGGCCGCGCTCGCGTTCGAAATGCCTCTCGTCGTGGTGTGCGCCGGCGCTCTCGCCGCAGGCGTCGCCAACGCCGTTTTCAATGGGCTGTGGCTCACGACGGTGCAGCGCCACGTTCCCTCGGAAGCTTTGTCGAGGGTCATGTCGTACGTGTCCTTCGGCGCTTACGCGGTCGGGCCGATCGGGCTCGCGCTCGCCGGACCGCTGGCCGAGGCGACGAGTATTCCCGCGGTGCTCGCCGTCGGGGTCGGCTGGCAGCTGATCGCCACTTCGATCGTGTTGGCGTTACCCGCGATTCGAGGGCTCACCGCGACCGAAGACGCGAGTCCCGCCAGCGGGACCGAAATCGCCGACGGCGGCGCTTGAGTCCTGCCCGGCCGACGCCGTATCGCGTCCGGATTTCTTGACAGGGTCACGGTTCCAGTGATTGGCTCGTTGTGACGGAGTAATTCTTCGGATATCCGGACTTATTTGCATAAGACCGTGGAACCGGGGCTTTTCACTATCGCGCTTGGGGGCGCCGTCGCCATGGGTGAGCCCTGCGAATTTCGTTCTAGGCCTTGGAGAGGCAATTGTTGCTTGCTCAGGTCCCCGGCGAACCCGGGTTGATTCCGAATACGGTGCGTGCGACGGCTCGGGTACAGCCGGACGCGGTGGCGATCACCGACGGCGCCGGCGTTTTGACCTACGCCGGGCTTCTGGCGGAAACCGATCGGCTCGCCGCGGCGATGCGGCGGGCGGGAGCCGGTCAGGGTGACATCGTGGCGTTGTGCGCCGCCCGTTCGATCGAGCAGGTGACGGCCATGCTCGCCGTGCTGGACCTCGGCGCCGTCGTCGCCCCCTTCGACGCACGGCAGGCACCGATGGCCGCGAGGGAGTCGGTCCGGCGGT
Organism: Amycolatopsis sp. NPDC058340; assembly: GCF_042723975.1. NCBI lineage: Bacteria > Bacillati > Actinomycetota > Actinomycetes > Pseudonocardiales > Pseudonocardiaceae > Amycolatopsis > Amycolatopsis sp. NPDC058340. Next base: position 111,850 of record NZ_JBHXIB010000020.1, read on the forward strand.
TGCGTCCCGCTCTCGTCCTCGCCGATCGCGAGGGAAAATCGGTGTTTCCCGGCGCGGCCGCGTTGAACGATCCCACCGCCGTCCAGGCCGTCCCGGCCGAGACCGGTTCCCGCGCGAGCGGTTTGGCCTACGTCCTGCACACCTCCGGCTCGACCGGTCGGCCGAAAGCCGTCATGGTCCCCCACACCGCGCTGGCGAACCGGTGCGCCTGGGGGCAGACCGTGTACCCGGTGGGGCCCGGCGACACGATCGTCCATTCGGGATCACCGGCCTTCGACATCTCCGTCTGGTCGGCCCTCGCACCCTTGTCCTTCGGCGCCACCGTGCTGGTGGTGCCCGCCGAAGCCGACGGTGATCCAGGGGCGCTGGCCAAGCTGATGGACGAGCACGGTGCCACCGCCGTCCATTTCGTACCGTCGATGCTGAAGGAGTTCCTCGCGGAGACCGGCGGTGCGGGATTGGCGGGGTTGAAGTACCTCTTCGTCGGCGGTGAGCGGCTTTCGCCGGAGCTCGCGCGCGCGGCGGTGGCCGCGACCCCCGCCCGCGTTTTCAACCAGTACGGACCGACCGAATCCTGTATCGACATCTTCACCAGGGAACTGCGGCCCGGCGATCTGTCCGGGGGCCCGGTGCCCATCGGCGAAGGCATCAGCGGAATCCGCGCCCATGTGGTCGGGCCGGACGGGTCGCCGGCGGCCGACGGCGAGGAAGGCGAGCTGCTCGTCGGCGGTGCCTGCCTGGCCTGGGGCTACGGCGGAGCCCCCGCGGCGACGGCGTCGGCGTTCATCCCGGACGCCCTTTCCGGTATCCCCGGCGCGCGGTTGTACCGGACCGGCGATCTCGTCCGCCGCCGCGCGGACGGTGTCATGGATTTCGTCGGGCGCGTCGACCAGCAGGTCAAGATCCGCGGTGTCCGCGTCGAACCGTCCGATGTGGACCATGTGCTGGCAGCCCATCCCGCGGTCGCGGACGCCGCCGTCGTCGCCGTCCCCGCCGCGGACGGGCAGCTCGGCCTGGTGGCGCACATCGTGCCTGTTTCGGAGGTGCCGGACACCGAACTGCGTGCGTTCGTGGCGGACCGGCTGATCTCGGCGGCGGTGCCGGGCGCCTTCGTCACGCATACCGCGTTGCCGAGGTTGACCAGCGGCAAGATCGACCGTCGTGAGCTGGAGCGGCGCCTGCCGGAGATCCCCGTGGACTCGATCGCCGCACCGGAACCGCCGCGCACCGGCACCGAGCGCCGGATCGCGGAGATCTGGGGCGAATTGCTCAAGGCCGACGGGCTCGGCCGGACCGCCGACTTCCTCCGGCTGGGCGGCCAGTCACTGCTCGCCATGCGGATGATCGCGCGCGTACGCGACCGGTTCGGCGTCCGATTGCCCGTGCGGACGGTGTTCGCGGCGCCGACCGTCGCCGAATTCGCCGCGGTGCTGGACGAAGCCATCGGGGAGGAACAGGAATGAATCGCCAGGAAAAGGTTTCGGTGCACGAACTCTTCGCCGCTTGGGCGGCGAAGACCCCGGATGCCCCGGCGGTCGTTTTCGCGGGCGTCGAACTCACCTACGCGGAGCTGGACGCCCGGGCCAACCGCCTGGCGAACCGGCTGGCCGAAGGCGGGGTCGGACCGCAGACGCCGGTCGGGGTACTGCTGGACCGTTCCCCGGAACTGGTCATCGCGTTGCTCGCCGTCCTCAAGGCGGGCGGGCATTATCTGGCGCTGGAGCCGGGCGAGCCCGCCGAGCGCGCCGGCCTGCTGCTGCGTGACGCGGGCGCGAAGATCGTGCTCACCCAGCGGAACCTGGCCGCGGCAGTCGAACAGACCGCGACGACGTTGCTGCTCGACGCCGAACAGTTCACCGGGTTCCCCGACACCGCGCCACGGGTCGACGTCGGCGGAGACAACACGGCTTACATCGCCTACACCTCCGGCTCCACCGGCACGCCGAAGGGCGTCGCCGTCCCGCACCGCGCGGTGCCCCGGCTGGCGCGGCCGAACCATTTCCTCGAACTCGGCCCCGGCGACACGATGCTGCAACTGGCGCCGGTCGCGTTCGACGCGTCCACTTTGGAGCTTTGGGCGCCCTTGCTCTCCGGGGCGCGGCTGGCGATCTTCCCGCCCGGCGACGCCGACCCGGCGCGGATCAGGCAAGTGGTCGAGGACGAGCGCGTGACGGCACTGTGGCTGACGGCGGGACTGTTCCATCTCGTCGCCGAAACCGGTGACGGACGACTGCCCGCGAGCCTGCGGTATCTGCTCGCGGGTGGCGACGTGCTGTCGGTCGAGCGGGTCAACCGAGTGCTGGAGCGGTCGCCTGGGCTGACCGTGGTCAACGGCTACGGCCCGACCGAGAACACCACGTTCACCTGCTGCCAGGTGCTCACCGAGCCGGTGACGAGCCGGTCGGTACCGATCGGCGTCCCGATCTCGGGTACCGAGGTCCACCTGCTCGACGACGAACTCCGCCCGGTCCCGGACGGTACCGGCGGGGAGCTGTACGCGGGCGGAGAAGGCGTCGCGCACGGCTACGTCGGCCATCCCGCCCGTACCGCGGAGCGATTCTTGCCGGATCCCTTCAGCGGCAGGCCAGGCGCGCGGATGTATCGCACCGGTGATTTCGCCCGCAGAAGCGAAAGCGGGGAGCTGGAGTTCCTCGGCCGCGCCGACACGCAGGTGAAGATCCGTGGCTTCCGGGTGGAGCCCGGTGAGGCCGAGGCCGCGCTGCGACGGCACCGGCACGTCACGGACTGCGCGGTGGTGGCACAGGACCGTCCCGGGCTGGGGCGCGTGCTCGCCGGGTTCGTCGTCGGCGACCGGCCGATCACGATTCCCGAACTGCGCCGGGAACTCGCTGCTTCGCTGCCTTCGTATCTGGTGCCCGCCACACTCGTGCAGCTCGATTCACTGCCGCTCACCGCGAGCGGGAAGGTCGACCGTCCGGCGCTGGCGAACGCTCGGAGCAAGGAGCGTCCGGACTGCGACGCGGACTACCGGGCGCCGCGAACCGGGACGGAGCAGTGGCTGGCCCAGGTTTGGGCCGATCTCATGGAGCTCGACCGGGTGGGAATCGACGACGACTTCTTCGAGCTCGGCGGCCATTCGCTGCTGGCCACCCGGATCACCGGTGAGATCAGTGCCACGCACGACGTGCTCGTCACCGCGCGGGCGTTCTACGAGCACTCGACCGTCGCCGAGCTCGCCGCACTGATCGACGAGCCGCGCGGCGACCGCCGATCCCGCTGACAACGACGTTGAGGAGTCAAGACGATGAGGATCAGCGTGCCGGGCGCGGTCGCGGAGATCGACCTCGACTCGGTGGACCTGTTCGATCCGGAGCTTTACGGTTCGGGTGACCCGCACCCCATCTGGCAGGTGATGCGGGAACGGGCCCCCGTGCATCGCCAGGTGCTGCCGGACGGAAGGTCGTTCTGGTCGGTGACCAGGCACGGAGACGTCAACAAGGTGCTTCGCGACCATACGCGGTACACGTCGCGGCGCGGGACATTGCTGTCCATCCTTGGCACCGACGACCCCGCGGGCGGGCTGATGATGGCGGCGAGCGATCCGCCCACCCACACCGCACTGCACGAACCGTTGGCGAAGGCACTTTCCGCGCGGGCGCTGAGCCGCTGGGAACCGAGGATCCGCGAGGTGATCCGGAACCTGATGGCCCCGCTCGCCGACGGCGGGCCGTGGGACATCGGCGAGGCGGGGGCCGGATTCCCGATGGCCTTCACCGGCGCGCTGATGGGGCTGCCCGAACAGGACTGGCCGCGGCTCACCCGGCTGACCACGATGGCGATCGCACCGGAGGATCCGGAATTCCAAGAGGGCAGCGGAACACTGACGGCGGCGCATCACGAGCTTTTCGAGTACTTCGCCGATCACATCCGGAGCCAGGGGGACACACCCGACGACGACCTGGTCGGCTATCTGTCCACAATGGAGGCGGCGGGACGCCGGCTCCGGCAGGACGAGATCGTCTACAACTGCTACAGCCTGTTGCTTGGGGCGAATGTCACCACGCCGCACGCGGTCGCTTCCACCGTGCTCGCGCTGATCGAACACCCCGGCGAATATCGGCGGCTGCTCGCCGATCGCTCACTGCTGCCGACGGCGGTCGAAGAAGGGTTGCGGTGGGCGTCGCCGGCCAACCATTTCATGCGGTACGCCGTCGCGGACGTCGAACTCGGCGGTGTGCGTATCGGGCGCGGTGACGCGGTCGTCGCCTGGCTCGGCTCGGCCAACCGCGACGAGCGGGTGTTCACCGATCCGTACCGGTTCGACGTCGGTCGCAGCCCGAACCGGCATGTCGCCTTCGGTTTCGGCCCGCACTACTGCATCGGTGCGCCGCTGGCGCGTATCGCCCTGCGGTTGTTGTTCGACGAGATACTCCAGCACGTGGCCGAGTTCCGGCTCGCCGGACCGGTGGAGCACCTGAAATCCAACTTCGTCGCGGGTATCAAGCACATGCCCGTCACCGCCACGCTCCGGCCGGACGCGGCGGCTCTTCCGAGGCTTTCCGTCACAACCGCGAGGTGACTCATGACTTCCCCGGTCCGCCCACGGAAATGGCTGCTGCGAAAACCCGGCGATGACGCGCCGTCCCGGCTGTTCTGTTTCCCGTATTCCGGTCTCGGCGCCTCCATGTACAACCGCTGGCCCGACCGCGTCGGGCAGGCGGAAGTGTGCCGGATCCAGTTGCCCGGCAGAGAGAATCGCGTCCGCGAGGAGCACTACGGAACCTACGAGGCCCTGGCGGAGCGGCTCGTCGAGGCACTCGAACCCCATTTGGACCGCCCGTTCGGCTTCTTCGGCCACTGCGGTGGAGCGCTGCCCGCGTTCGCCACCGCGCTGGCGCTGAGCCGGGGCGGACTGCCCGCCCCGGACCGGCTTTTCCTTTCGTCGCAGGTGGCTCCGCACCACGGTCCGTACGGGAGGTATCTCTCGCTGTCCACCGCCGAGCTGGCCGTCGAACTCGAAGGGTTCGTGCGCGCGCTCGGCGGGGAGCCGAACGCGGACCTGATCGAGCTGGGGCTGACGGTGATGCGGTCCGACCTCGCGGCGAATCGCGCCTACCGGCTGGAGAAGCCGGTCGTGCTGCCGTCGTTCGTCCACGCCATCGGCTGGGGTGAGGACCGGGAGATCCGTCCCGGCCAGATGGGCGGCTGGGCCGAGTACGCGCGGCCCGGGAGGTACCGGCATGTCGTGTTCCCCGGCGGGCACCACACCTTCCTCCACGCGCCGGAGCCACTGATGACCGAACTCGCGACCGCCATGGACCAGGCGCTCGCTCCCGGCGCCAGGCCGATCGCATCCGAGAGGACGGGCCGATGACCGCCGCAGATCCTGGCGCGCCAGGGGCGCTCGCCGATCGAGGAGACCCGGATCCGTACCCGAACTACGCCTGGCTGAGGGAAAACGCGCCGGTGAGTGAGCTCTACCTGCCGCACCGAGACGGCACGACCTGGCTCGTTACCTCGTACGACCTCGCCCGCGCATGCCTCACCGATCGGCGGCTCAGCAACGACGATCGCAACGCCACCGGCGAAGCCGCACCGTTCGGTACCGGCCAGTGGGACCCCGCCCGGGGCCTGCTCGACCTCGACCGGCCCGAGCACAGCCGGCTGCGAGGGCTCGTCGTCGGCGCGTTCAGCGCGGGGGCCGTCGAGCGAATGCGCCCGATGATGACGCGTGTGGTCGAAGAGGCCATCGACGCCTTCGCCGGACAGGGGGCCTGTGACCTGGTCCCGGCGTTCTCCCTGCCGGTCCCCGTGGCGATCATCCACGAGATACTCGGCATTCCCGGGCATATTCGCGAGTCGCCGGCCCGATGTCTCGACCTGTTCTACAAGGCCGGGCTGACGGACCCGATCGACACGGCCGCGCTCGCCGATCTGCTCGGCTACGTCAAGCACCTCGCCGAATACAAGCGCGCCCATCCCGGCGACGACGTCTCCGGGCATCTGATCCGCGGTCTCGAAACAGGCGAGTTGCGCGACCACGACGAGCTGGCCGCGATGATCCTCTCCGTTCTCGGCGCCGGTCATCTGACCTCGGTGCAGTTCCTCGGGGCCGCGATCTTCCGGCTGCTGCAGCATCCCGCCCAGCTCGCGGCGATTCTCGAAGGCGAGTTCTCCTGGGCGGGCGCGATCAACGAGATCCTGCGCTACGACTCGCCGGTGCAGGCGACGGCGTACCGCCACGTCACCGAGGACATGGAACTCGGCGGCGTCAGCCTCGCCCGCGGCGACTCGATGCTGATCTCACTCGCGGCGGCGAACCGCGATCCGAGCCGGTTCGACGATCCCGACGAGTTCCGGGTCGATCGCCCCGTCCAGAGCAATCTGGGATTCGGGTACGGCGCGCACCTCTGCCTCGGCGCGCAGCTGGCGCGGCTGGAAGGCGAGATCGCGCTCGACATCCTCTTCCGCCGGCTCGACGGCCTCACCCTGTCGATCCCGTTCGACGAGGTCGTGTGGACCTACGGCCCCATGTTGCGCGGGCCACGGACGCTGCCGGTCGTCTTTTCCGGTACCACGACCTAGATCTGGAGACCTCCCATGCCGAAGGCAATGAATTCCACCGGCGCCGGGCGCACCGTGCTGGACGGTTTCGCCGAATGGGTCGAAAAGACGCCCGATCAGCCAGCGGTGGTCTCCGACGGCCGGTCACTCACCTACCGGGAGCTCGACCTCGAGTCGACCAGGCTCGCGCACGACCTGAGGGAACGAGGGGCAGGCCCGGAGACGGTGGTCGGCCTGTCGGTCCGCCGCGGCATCGAACTCGCGGTCGCGGTGCTGGGCGTGGTCAAGGCGGGCGGCGCCTACCTCCCGCTCGATCCCGACCATCCGGCCGACCGGGTCCGGTTGATGCTGACCGACGCCGCAGCGTCGCTGGTGGTCAGTGAGCGAGCCGTGTCCGGCGCCATGGGCGCCGACGGCTGGGGGCTGCCCGTGGTGCACCTCGACGCCGACCGAAGTGATTTCCCGGCGACGCCGCTGGACCCCGCCGGTCAGCCCGACGCGTTGCTGTACGTGATCTACACCTCGGGTTCCACCGGCAGGCCCAAGGGCATCGCCATGCAGGCCGGCCCGCAGATCACCCTGCTCGACTGGTGCCGTGACCAGTACGCCTCGCAGCCGAACGCCTTGCAGTACTTCCCGATCACCGCGGACGTGGCCTTCCTCGAACTGATGTCCACCTGGTGGCTCGGTGGCCGCGCCGTGATCGCGACCGAACTCGAACGCTACGACGTCGCGGCACTCGCCGACCTCATCGAGCGGCACGAGGTGGACAAGCTGCTGCTGCCCGTGGTCGCGCTCGACGAACTGGCCAAGCAGGTCGCGGACCGGCCGGAGAAGGTCGCGCGGTTGCGCGAGGTGATCACCACCGGCGACCGGCTCGTCGTCACCCCCGAGATCCGCGCGATGTGCGCGAGATTGCCCGAGGTGGTCCTCGACAACCACTATGGCTCCACCGAGGTGAACGTGGTGACCGCGCCCCGCCTCGCCGCGCCCGTCGAGGACTGGCCGGAACAGCCCCATATCGGGAAGCCGATGGCGGACTCCCGGATCTACGTGCTGGACGCGGGACTCAGGCCGGTACCCCGGAACGTGCCCGGCGACATCTACATCGGTGGCGGCCCGCTTTCCCGCGGCTACCTTGCTCGCCCCGGGCTCACCGCGGCGGCTTTCGTACCCGATCCGTTCAGCCCGGTCCCGGGCGCGCGCATGTACCGCATCGGGGATGTCGGACGGTGGCGCGCCGGTGGGGTGCTCGAGTACATGGGCCGCCGCGACTTCCAGATCAAGCTGCACGGATACCGGATCGAACCGGGCGAGATCGAATCGGTGCTCCGCGAGCGTGACGACATCGACAACGCCGTCGTCGTGGTGTCCGGCGGCGGGCAGGAGGCCATGCTGGTCGCCTACGTCGTGCCGACGGGGACGGCGCCGTCCTCGGCGACGCTAAGGCAGCACCTCGCCGAGGTGCTGCCGTCGTACATGGTTCCTCAGGCCGTGGTGCAGCTGGCCGAGTTCCCGTTGACGGACACCGGGAAGATCAACCGCGCCGCCCTGCCCGCCCCGGACGCGGCGGAGCCGATGTTCGTGGCACCGCGGGACGAGCTCGAACGAACGGTGGCCGGGATCTTCGCCACCGTGCTCGGCGTCGACAAGGTCGGGATCGACGACAGCTTCTTCCGGCTGGGCGGTCATTCGTTGCTGGTCACCCAGCTCGTGCACCGGCTGCGCGCGGCGTGCGGAGCGAACCTGTCCCTGCGCGCGGTCTTCGAACGGCCGACCGTGGCGGGCCTGGCGGGCGAACTGCGCCGCGACGCGGATGTGGCGGGCCGATGACCGGGGCGCCCGGAAAAGCCGTGGTGCGGCGGCCGCTGTCCTTCGGCCAGCAGAGGTTGTGGTTCCTCGATCAGCTGGCACCGGGGAAGACGGGCTACCTGACGCCGTGCAGCTACCTGCTGGAGGGGGCGGTCGACGCGACCGTGCTCGAGCGGGCCTTGCGGCACGTGGCCCGGCGCCACGAGGTGCTCAGGTCCACAGTGGACATCGAGCACGGTGAGCCGTGTGCGGTGCCAAGGCCGCCGGAGACCATCCGGTTGGATCGCTTTGATCTCAGCTCGCGTCCGGAGCCGGACGAAGAGGCCGGGCGAGTGGTGCGTGAGCTCCTCGCGGAGCCGTGCGACCTGCGGACGGGGCCGGTGCTGCGGGCCGCGCTCATCGACCTGGGCGGGCGGCGTTCGTTGTTCCACTTCCACGTCCACCACATCGCGTTCGACGGGCTGTCCCGTCCGCTCTTCGAGCGCGAACTTTCGGTGGCGTATCAGGCTTTCGCCGATGGGCTCGACGCACCCGATCCTCCGGTGCGCGGCTACGCGGAGCACGCCCGGTGGCAGCGGGAATCATTGCGGGGGAAGGAACTCGACCGTCTGCTCGGCTACTGGTGCGAGCAGCTCGGCGACGCGCCCCAGGTACTGGACTTCCCGCTCGACCGGCCGCGTCCCGCCGAATTCGACATCCGCGGCGACCAGATCGACCGGGTCGTCCCCGCCGACGTCACCGCGCGGTTGCGGCGATTCGCGGCCGCTCACCGAACCAGTCTGTTCAGCGTCACCCTGGCCGCGTACCAGATCTTGCTGGCCCGGTACTGCGGGACGGAACAGGTGGTCGTCGGCTCGGCGGTCGCGGGACGGGGCGAGACCGATTTCGAGGACACGATCGGCTTCTTCACCAACACCGTGGCGCTGCATGGCGATCTGCGTTCCGACCCGTCGTTCGCCGGCCACGTCTCACGGGTGCACGACGATGTACTGGACGCGCTCGACCATCAGGACGTCCCGTTCGAGAGGCTGATCGAGAGCCTCGGAGCCGAGCGGCGGGTGGATCGCGCGCCACTGGTACAGCATTGGTTCGATCTCGGTGACGGACTGCTGCTCGACAAGGCGTTGGACCTGCCCGGCATCGGGGTCACCGCTGTCGAGTACCCGGAAACGACGACCCGTTTCGACACCGAAATGCACCTGGTGGCGGACGAAGCCGCGCTGACCGTCCGGCTGGTCTACGCCCGTGGCCTGTTCGAACCGCGGGCGATGCGGCGGTTCGCCGATCATTTCGTGCGTTTGCTCGGCGAGGTGACACTCCGCCCCGACGCTCGGGTTTCGGAGTCGGCCCTGCCTGCCGAGGCGGAGCGCCGTGAGCTACTGGCACTCGGCGCCGGTCCGGATGCCGGGCTTCGTGATCCGGTCACGGTGGGGCGGAGGTTCGACGAGGTGGTGACCGCTTCGCCGGAGGCGGTCGCCGTTTCGTCCGATGTGGACAGTCTCACCTATCGCGAACTGGACGACCGGTCGGACTCGCTGGCGGCTCGTCTCCGTGCCGAAGGCGTCGGTCCGGAAAAGGTGGTCGGGATCTGCCTGCCGCGCGGCATCGATCTGATCGTCGCGATGCTCGCGACCGTCAAGGCGGGCGGCGGATATCTCCCCATCGACCCGGGGTTGCCAGCCGAGCGGATCGCCTATCTCGTCCAGGACTCGCGCGCGGTGCTGGTCGTCGCCGACGAGACGTCCCGGTCCCGGCTTCCGGCGATGGACAGCCCGATACTCCGGGTGGACGGCCCGCCACCCGCGTCGCCGGTCACCGGGGCACGCCCGGCCGAACCGGACGATCTGCTCTACGTCGTCTACACCTCGGGCTCCACCGGACGGCCCAAGGGGGTCGCGGTCACCCATCGGTCGTTCGACAACCTGCTCGGCTGGCATCTCACCCGCTACCCGGGAGGGCCGGGGACGGTGGTGGCGCAGACCGCGGGCAGCTCGTTCGACGCCGCGGGCTGGGAGATCTGGCCCGCGCTGCTTTCCGGGGCACGGCTGGATATTTGCTCCGACACCTTGGTCCGTTCGCCGGAGGAGCTGGCCGAGCACTTCGAAGCGGCGGGCACGACGACGGCCTTCGTGCCGACGGCGCTGGCGGAGCGGCTGATCAGGCAGCCGCTGGACACGGCGAGCGGGCTGCGGCGACTGCTCACCGGAGGTGACCTGTTCCGCCCCCGCGCCCAAGACGACCCCCGCGTCCCGATCGTCAACCACTACGGCCCGACCGAGAACACCGTGGTGGCAACGGCGAGCGGAGAGCTGCGCGCGCCTTGGCTGGACAATTCGATCGGCCGTCCCATCGACGGCGTGCGCGCGTACGTCGTCGACGCGTCCCTGAACCTGGTCCCGCGTGGCGCCCCCGGCGAGCTGTATCTCGGTGGCGAGAGTGTGACCAGGGGATATCTGCATCGCGGCGGGCTCACCGCCGAGCGTTTCGTGCCCGATCCGTTCATCGGGACGCCGGGCGCGCGGATGTACCGCACGGGAGACCTCGTGCGCTGGCGGGAAGACGACGCACTGGAGTTCCGTGGCCGGGCCGACTCGCAGGTGAAGCTGAGCGGCTACCGTATCGAGCCGGGTGAGGTCGAGTCGGCGTTGCTGCGCTGCGACGGGGTGAGCGAAGCCGCGGTCACGGTGACCACGGACGGATCTCCGATCCTCGCCGCCTATGTCGTACCGGACCGGGAAGGGCGGCCTCCGTCGCCCGCCGCGCTGCGTGCCCGGCTCCGCCGGGAGCTGCCCGCCTACATGATGCCGTCGGCCTTCGTGTTCCTGCCGCGTTTGCCGTTGACCGTCAACGGGAAGATCGACCAGAAGAGACTTCCGCCGGTCTCCGCGGCGGTGCCGGAGGTCGTCGCGCCACGCACGCCGGTCGAAGAGATCGTGCACCGGCTCTGGACCGAGGTGCTGCCCGGCGGCGAAATCGGTGTCGAGTCGGATTTCTTCGCGGTGGGCGGGACGTCGATGGCCGCGAGCAGGCTCGTGGCCCGAATCCGTGAACGGTTCCGGATCGAGTTCGAAGTGCGCGCGGTATTCGATCTGCGGACGGTCGCCGAACAAGGTGTGGAAATCGAGAAGAGGATAGCCGACGAGATCTCACGGATGACGCCGGAGGAAATAGCGCGCGCACTGGGAGAATAAGGAGAAGGCCGCGCCGTGTACTCGGCGCGGCCATCGTCCGGCCGAATCAACCCGGCGCGTCGGTCAGTTTCCTGCGCACGCTCAGCGGAGTGATGTCGGTCCACGTCCTTTCGATGTGGTTCAGGCATTCCTCCTTTGTTCCCGACACGCCGTCTTCCTTCCAGCCAAGCGGAAGGGAGCGATCCGCCGGCCAGATCGAATATTGTTCTTCGTCGTTGACGACCACTCGGTATTCGCGGACGTCCGCTGGTGAAGTCACGTTCGAAACACCTCCATTTCCGGATGGTAGTACAGGGTGCCGGGTGAGTCGATTGTTCTGTCCGAACCGCTTGAGCGGGTCCGCGGAGTTGGAGTACTGTCGAGGAGGCGGAGCGGTTTCGTGCCTCCTTTCCTGTTTCCGGGCAACCAGTGAGGAACCGATTTTGACGGCCGATTTGACGGCGCAGGGCCGCGAGCTACTGCTGAAGCGGCTGGCCGGCGGGAAGAACAGCGAATCCCGAAGTGAAACCCCGACCCGGCTTCGTTCATCGCGGATTCCACTGTCCGCGGCTCAGCGCAGGCTGTGGTTCATCCACGAGCTGACCCAGGGCGGGCCCGCGTACAACGTGCCCGCCGCGTACCGGTTGCGCGGCGCGCTGGATGTCCCCGCCCTCGAAAGCGCCGTGGCGCTGGTCGTTCGGCGGCACGAGATCCTGCGGACCACCTTCCGGGCCGAGAACGGCGAGCCTTACCAGGTGATCGGTGAGCCGGACGTCGATGTCGTCGTGCACGATCTGTCCGGGGCCGACGATCCGGTCGCCGAAGCGGCCGGGCTGGCCACGGCGGCCGCGGGAACCCGTTTCCGGCTGGCGGACGGACCACTGCTCGACGTTTGGCTCGCCCGCCTTGGCGCCGAGGACCACGTGCTGGGGATCGTGGCGCACCACATCCTGCTCGATCGCGAGTCACTCGAAGTGCTCTGCGCCGAGATTTCGTCCGCCTACCGGAGTTTCCGTGAGGGGACCGAGCCGAAGTTGCCGGCGTTGGCCGCACAGTACGCGGATTTCGCCGAATGGCAGTGCGCGCAGATGGGTGAGGCCGGTTTCGAGCGGCACTCGGATTACTGGCGGGAGACGCTGCGCGGCGTCCCGCCGGTGCTGGAAGTGCCCGCCGACCATCCTCGGCCGGCCACCCCGACCCATCGGGCAGGGGAGGCCGAGGTGCGGATTCCACAGGGGACGGCCAAAGCGCTCCGTGCGCTCGCCGTCGAGCGCAAGGCGACGCTGTTCATGACCTGCCTCGCCGCGTTCCAGGGACTGCTCGCCCGCTACACGGCGGCCACCTCGGTCACCGTCGGCTGTCCGTTCAACGGCCGGGGCCGGGTGGCCTACGAGGGGGTGATCGGCTTCTTCACCAACACGCTTCCGATCGTCGCGCATGTCGGTGGGGACCCGTCCGGCCACGCGCTCGTCGATCAGGCGAGGGAGGCGATGCTCGCGGCGCACGCACACCAGGACTTTCCCTTCGATCGCATCGTGGCGGAAATCGACCCGCCGCGGGACCTCGGCCGTAACCCGCTGGTCCAGGTCTGGTTCGACCTCGCGTCGGGCCAAGGCGCGCCCGCCGGGGGACTCGGCTTCCCCGGCGTCTCCACCGAGTTCTTCGGCGAGGGGGCCTTGAGGACCCGGTTCGACATGGAGCTGCATTTGAGTGAAGCGCCGGACGGGACCGTACAGGGGAGGCTGCTGTACGCCCTCGACCTGTTCGACGGCGAGACCGCGGAAACCTTCGTCGAACACTACGAAAGGTTCCTCGCCGCCTTCGCGGCAGAGCCGGAACGGCGTCTGTCGCAAGTGGATTTCTTCTCGGCGGACCAGTTGCACACGCTGGTCGAACGGTGGGGGACGGGCACATAGCGAAGCGGCGGATGTCCCGCCGGCGAGACAGCGGTTGAACGGCAATGGGGGTGGATGTGCCTGAGGTAGGACCAATCGAGGGCGGCTACGATCTGATCGGAGTCGGGTTCGGCCCGGCGAATCTCGCGCTCGCGGTCGCCGTCGACGAACACGCCGAGGACCACGGGGGCCACCGTCTGCGGACGGCTTTCATCGAGCGCAAAGAGCGCTTCGCCTGGCACCCGGGCATGCTTCTCAAGGAAGCCACCATGCAGGTGAGCTTCCTCAAGGATCTGGCGACGCTGCGCAAGCCACGCAGCGCATATGGCTTCCTGTCCTATCTCCATGAAAAGGGCAGACTGGTGGATTTCGTCAACCGCAAGGGCTTCTTCCCGTCCAGGGTCGAGTTCCACGACTATCTCGAATGGGCGGCCGCCCGGTTCGAGGACGTGGTGCGCTACGGGATGGAGGTCAGGTCCGCGACCCCGGTACTGGAGGGGCAGGACGTCGTCGCCTTCGACGTGGTCGCGTGCGACATCGCCACCGGTCGCACGTCGGTGCTGCGGACGAAGAATCTCGTCGTGGCCTCCGGTCTGGTGCCGAAGCTGCCCGCCGGTGTCGAGCGTTCGGCGCGGATCTGGCACAGCTCACAACTGCTGGATCGGCTGGGTGAACGAAGCGGCGGCGACGTCAAGAGCTTCGCGGTCATCGGTGCGGGACAGAGCGCGGCCGAGGTCACCGCGCATCTGCACGATCGTTTTCCGGACGCCGACGTCTACGCCGTCCTGTCCCGGTACGGGTACAGCCCCGCGGACGATTCGCCGTTCGCGAATCGCGTGTTCGACCCGGCCGCCGTCGATCACTTCTTCGGCGCTCCGCCCGCGGTCAAGGAGAAGTTCTACCGGGACCACGCCAATACCAACTATTCCGTGGTCGACCTCGAGCTGATCGACGAGCTGTACCGGCGGGTCTATCAAGAGTCCGTCCGCGGCGAACGGCGGTTGCGGATCCTGAACATGAGCCAGTTCACCGACCTCGCCGAGGACGACGACGGGGTCGGGCTGCGCGTGGAGTTCCTGCCGGACGGCCGGCACTCCGACCTCCGGGTCGATGTCGTCGTTTTCGCCACCGGATACACGCCGATGGATCCCGTCGCGGCGATCGGCCCGGTGGCGGAGCTCTGCAAGCGGTCGAGCAGCGGCCTGTTGCGGGTCGGCCGCGATTACCGGGTGGAGACGGCGGACGGCGTGTCCGCGGGGATCTACCTGCAGGGCGGCACCGAGCACACCCACGGGATCACCGCCTCGCTGCTGTCGAACGTCTCCGTGCGGGCATGGGACATCGTCGAGTCGATCTCCGCGCGCGACCAAATGTCCACAGCAGACTAGGAGTCCGATCCGTGTTCGTGCCGAAGATCTATCAGGCCCGCCACCGGGAATGGTCTGTCGAGGTGGTCCGGAATCATCCGCTGGCCACCCTGATCGGCAACGGGCCGGACGGCCTGCTGGCCACCCACCTTCCGGCGATCGCGGTGCCGGAGACGCTGGCGGGCGGCATGGGTGACACCGGCTTGGTCGGAGTCACCTTCCTCGGCCATCTCAACCGCGCCAATCCGCACTGGCGCGCGATCCGCGAGGGTGGCGAGGCGTTGCTGGTGTTCCAAGGACCGAACGGCTACATCTCCCCGGCCGTCTACAAAACCGTTCCGGCCGCGCCGACCTGGAACTTCGTCTCCGTCCACGCGCACGGTGAAATCGGCCCGATCGAATCCCGCGACGAGACGCTCGAAGTCGTCAAAGCGACCGTACGGGCATTCGAACGCGACCACGGCACCAGCTGGGACATGACCGGATCACTGTCGTACTTCGAGAAGATCGTCCCCGCGGTCGGCGCGTTCCGATTCGTCGTGACCGCGGCCGAAGGGATGTTCAAGCTGAGCCAGGAAAAGAAGCCCGGGGTGCGGGCCATGGTTGCGGACGCGTTCGCGGGCAGCGATCTGCCGGAGCGACGGCGGGTCGCCGACATCATGCGGCGCTGGGTGGGCCGGTGACGAAACGTTTTCTGCCGTACTGGGGAGATCGGTGGGCGGGTGCCGAGTCCACCATGTTCTGCCTGCCGCATTTGGGCGGCGGGGCGTCCGCGTTCTACGAGTGGACGAAGGAGCGGGGTTCACCGGCGGTACAGCCGGTGCAACTGCCCGGCCGGGAGGACCTGTTCCACCTGCCGCTGGTGGACGACATGAACCAGCTGGTGGAACGGCTGGGTGTGGAGATCGGTGAGGCGGCGCGGCGGCCGTTCGTGTTGTTCGGGCACAGCATGGGCGCGGCGATCGCCGCGGAACTGACCGCCTGGCTGCATCGCACCGGGGCGGTCCTGCCGGAACTGCTGGTGGTGTCGGCGGCGGCGCCCGTGCCCGCGATAACCGAGCGGGAACGCCGCCGGGGCAGCGTCGGGACCCTCGCCGATGAAGAGATCATCGCCGAAATAATGGCGATGGGCGGTACCAGCGAGGAGATTCTCGGCGACGGCGAACTGCGTGAACTGGTACTCGAAGTCGTGCGCAGCGACTTGCGCATGATGGAGAACTACCGGCCGACCTTCGCGAAACTGCCGGTTCCGCTGCTGGTGCTCGGCGGTGCGGCGGACGACACGGTGACGACGCGGGAGTTGTCGCTGTGGCGTGAACACACCGACCTTGGCTGGCGAGCCCACACATTGCCGGGTGGCCATTTCTATCTGAGGGAACAGATCAAGGAAGTGCTGGCGCTCGTGGCCGGGGCGCTGAGCGGGCTACCGCAGGCCGTTTCCTCGGAGAGGTGAAGCCGAATGGACGAATCGATCACGGTCGCGGGTATCGCGGACGGGTGGACGGACGAGACGTTGGCGAGCGTGCTGCTCACGATCATCCGCGAGGAGCTCGGTTCCGGCCGGATCGGGCCGGATGACGACTTCTACGAGATGGGTGGCGATTCGCTCATCGCCGTCCGCGTCATCTCCCGTGCCAACGGGCTCGGCATCCCGGTGCGGCTGATCGACCTGCTGAGTTATCCGTCGGTGACGGAGCTGGTGCCGAACCTGCCCATGGAGCCGGACGAGGTTCCGACGTCCGGTGGCGAAGGGATCGGCGAGCCAGGACGTCGGGGTGCCGTCCGCGCCGCGTCGGCGTTGCAGATCGGTCTCATCTACCAGTGCGAGATGTCCGACGACCCCGGTCTCTACAACGATCTGATCGGCATGCGGGTGCAGGTGCCGTTCGACGAGACGGTCTTCCGGGCGGCGCTGGCGGAATTGGTCGAACGGCATTCCGCCCTGCGAAGCTCGTTCGACCTCGCGGGATACGAAGAGGCGGTGCAGCTGATCTCGGCCGAGGTGGAACTTCCGCTGGAAGTCGACCGGATCACCTCGGGCGACGGCGCCGACGCGGTGGCCGCGTGGCGGACACGGCAACTCGCCGAGGCCTTCGACTGGTCGCGGGCTCCGCTGTTCCGTTGCCATGTGGCCGCGGTGGCGGATTCCTTCCAGCTGACCGTCGCGATCCACCACGCGGTGATGGACGGCTGGAGTTTCGCGACGATCCTCGTCGACCTTCTCACCTTCTACGATGCGGGGCTGAGAGGGATCGAGGCCGGACTGCCGCCGGTGCCGTCACACGGTATGGCGATATTCGAGGCGGCGGAACTCGAGGCCGTCGGCTCGGCCGAGGCGGCCGCGTTCTGGCGGTCGCAGGCCGACGCGGCGCCGTTGCTGGCGGACCGCGCCCGCTTCGCCGCGCCCGCCGACGCGTCGAGCCGTCGGGAGTTGCTGTTCTCCGCGGAGCTCTTCGCCGACCTGAGAAAGGCCGCCGCGGTGGCGAAGGTCCCGGTGAAAAGCCTGCTGCTCGCGGTCCATTGCTGGGCGCTCGCCCGGTGGTCCGGACGCTCCGGCGACATCGTGACCGGTGTCGTCGTCAACGGCCGTCCCGAGATCGAAGGCTCGGATCTGCTCGTCGGGCTGTTCCTGAACACCGTGCCGATCAGGTTGGCGTCGGCCGAGGGCAGTTGGACCGATCTCGCCGCCGCCATGCACGCGACCGAACTCGAAGGCCTGGCTCACCGGCGGTATCCGCTGGCGCGGATCGAAGAGGATCTGGGCAGGCGCAGTTTCGACGTCGCGTTCAACTTCACCGATTTCCACGTCTACCGCCGGGTCGAACAGCTGGGTATCAAGGTCGATGGCTGGTGGGCGGTGGACAAGGCGAGCCACCCGGTCTCGTGCGACTACACGGTCGACTTTCCCGGTTTCGGCACCGGACTCGTCGTCACCTTCGACGAATCCCTGGTTTCCGGGGACCGTGTCGAGGAGTTCATCGCGATCGTTCGCGGAGGGCTGCGGGCGGCGGCGGCCGATGTGACCCGAGAGGTGGCCGGTGGCTGATCGGCGTCCGATCGCGGTCGCCTACGACCAAGGGGCCGTCTCTCCCGCCGAGATCGCGGTCGGGCTGGCGCCGCTCGGCCCGGTCGTGTTCCTCCTCCCGCGATCCGATCACGTCGACCGGCTCAAGCCGGTGCTGGCCAGGCTCGGGGAAGTCGTTCTGCTCGGCGGGAAAGACGATGTCGCTCGGCTCCGCGCGCTACGCCCGAAAGCGGTGCTCACCTTTTCCGAGAACCTGATGCGCGAGACCGCGGCGCTGGCCGAGGGGCTCGGTCTCCCCGGCCACACCGAGGAGACCGCGGTCCTCCTCACGGACAAGTACCGCCAGCGTGAACGCCTCCGTGCGGCGGGGGTGGATCCGGTGCGGAGCGGCTTCGTGCCGGGACCCGGGGACGGGCACGGTGTGCTGCGCGAGGTCGGGCTTCCCGCCGTCGTGAAGCCGGCGCAGGGACAAGGGAGCGGGTCCACCTTCCTGGTGACCGACGAGGAGGTCGGCACGAAACTGATCGAAGAACTCCGTGACGTGAGCGGTGGTCTCGTCGTGGAAGAGTTCCTGACCGGCCGCCCCAGCCTTCCTCATGGCGACTACGTCTCGGTCGAGACCGCGTCCCGCGACGGCGACGTGCTGCCCATCGCGGTGACCGGGAAGCACCCGTTGTGGCCTCCGTTCCGTGAAGTAGGCCAGTTCTGGCCCGTCGCCCTGGAGGAGAACGAAGGCGCCGAGGTGATCGCGCTGGCGGTCGCGGCCGTCCGCGCGCTCGGTGTGCGCACCGGCATCTGCCATACGGAGATCAAACTGACCGTGGACGGCCCCCGCATCATCGAGGTCAACGGCAGGCTCGGCGGGCACCTGAACGAACTGGCGCGCCGCTCCTGCGGTGTCGACCTCGTCCGCACCGCGGGTCTCCTCGCGACGGGCCAACCGCCGCCCCACGGGTATCTGCGGCCGGACACGGTCCATTTCCAGTTCAACGCGCAGGCACCGACCGTCGCGTGCACGCTGCACGCCGTCGATGGCGTCGATCGCGTCCGTGACGTACCGGGGATCGCCGGATACCGCCCTTACGTCCGTCCTGGCGCCGCCTTGCCGGGCGGTGTGAAGACCACCAGTCTCGATCTGCTCACCGGGAGCGCTCCGGACCACGCCGCCATGGTCGGCATCCTGGACGAGGCGCTGTCGCGGATCAGCTATACGTTCGAAGCCGACGGCACCTTCTGGTCGAGTACGCCCACGCTTTCTGGCGTCGGGTGGTCGTGAGTGGCCTTTCGGGTTCGTGGGCGGGGTCGCGGCGGGCTGAAGGCTCCGTTCGCCGCGTCCGATGCGACGAAAGGAGCCTTCGGCCCACCTGTCCTCAGGGGTTGATCCGGGTGTACGCCGGCTTCGGCCGCAGGTTCGGGTCGAACAGGCAGGCCGCGCCCTCGCCGGGGAACGTGTCCGGTACCCACGAGTGGCGATCGGTGAAGCCCCACGTCGTGAACTCCACACACCGGGCGACGGCGTGGCAGCCGTCCCAGAGCTGTTTGAAGTAGGTCGCCTGCGTGTTCAGTTTGGTCGAGTCGGCGGGCATCGGGATGCGAACGTCGGCCTCGGTGATGGCGACGTCGACGCCGAGTGCGGCGAAGCGGGCGAGGTTCGCCTGGTAGCCGCCGGGGAAGCCGTACCGTGTCGCGAGGTGTGCCTGGAAGCCGACGCCGTCGATCGGCACGCCTTGCTGCGTCAGCGTCCGCACGAGGTTGTACAGGGCGTCGCTCTTCGCGTTGAGCCCTTCGGTGTTGTAGTCGTTGATGTACAGCTTGGCCGACGGATCCGCCGACCTGGCCCACCGGAACGCGTCGGCGACATAGCCGTCACCCAGTTTCTGCTGGAATACCGACGCGCGGCGGGTCCCGTCGTCGTTGAACATCTCGTTCACGACGTCCCACGCGCGGATCTTTCCCTTGTAGCGCCCCATCGTGGTGGCGATATGCCGTTGCGTCACCGACCGCAGATCGCCGGCGGACAGGTTGTTGACCCAGCCGGGCAGCTGGCTGTGCCAGACGAGCGTGTGCCCGCGGACGGATTTGCCGTTCCGCTGGGCGTAGTCGACGATCGCGTCCGCGCCGGACCAGTTGTACTGGCCGCGGTTGGCCTCGACGACGCCCCATTTCATCTCGTTCTCCGGGGTGACGTTGTCGAATTCCCGGGTGAGCACCGAACGGTAGTCGGCTTCGTTGGCCAAGTGGTTCGCGGCGACGGCGCTACCGACGTAGCGATTCGTGATGTCCTTCAGCGGGCCCGCCGCCGAAGCTGGTGGTGTGGCGAAAAGCGCGACACCTGCCATGGCGGTCAAGAGAGCGACTGTTCGTTTCAGGGAAATGGTGTTCATCGTGGATCTCCTTTCGGAAATTGAACGGTGAAATCAGCCCTTCACGGATCCGGTCAGCCCGCCGACGATGCGGCGTTCGGCGAGTACGAAGAAAGCGAGCGCGGGGATCATCGACAGCGCGGTGAACGCGAGCACGCGTGCGGTGTCCTGGGAGTACTGGGATTGGAACGTCGCCACGCCGAGCGGCAGGGTGAAGTTCGCGGAGTCGTTGAACACCAGCAGCGGCAGCAGGTAGAAGTTCCAGCTGGTCACGAACGCGAGCACGGCGACGGTGGTCAGCGCGGGCGCGGAGAGCGGCAGCAGGATCCGCCAGAAGAACCCGAGCCTGCTCGCGCCGTCGAGTACGGCGGCGTCCTCGATCTCGCCGGGGATCGCCCGCATGAACGGCCGCAGGATCACGATGGTCACCGGGAGCGAGAACGCCGCTTCGGGGATCGCCACGCCCCAGAAGCTCTCCAGCATCCCCAGCTGACGCAACCACAGGTACAGCGGCAAGGTCGCCACACCGAGCGGGAACAACAGGCCGAGGGTGAACAGCGTGTAGAAACCCTCGCGGCCCTTGAAGGTGTAGCGGGACAAGGCGTACGCGGCCATCGATCCCAGCGCCACGGTCAGCGCCGTGGCGATCACCGCGATCAGCGCGCTGTTGCCCAGGAACGTCCAGAACGACGGCGAACCGAGGATCGCCGCGTAGTTGTCCCAGACCCACGGGCCGGGCAGGCCGGCGGGCGAGGCGTTGATCTGCGCGGTGGTGCGGAACCCGCCCAGCACCACGAACAGCAGCGGCACCACGGTGATCCCGAGGACGGCGATCGCGGCGACGTAGCCGATCGGCGTCCCGGCGCGGCGCATCAGTCCACCATCCTGGTCAGCGCGCCGTCGGTGTCCCGGCGCAACGCGAACCTCTGATACAGCAACGCGAACACGAAACAGATCACGAACAGGATCACCGCGACCGCGCTCCCGAAACCGAACTCGTAGCGTTTGAACCCGTGGTCGACCAGATAGGTCGCCATGGTCGCCGACGAGTTGGCCGGCCCGCCGAGGGTCATGATCCACACCAGGTCGAACAGCTGCAGCGAGCCGATCACCGACAGGAACACCCAGATCCGGATGGTCGGCCCGAGCAGAGGCAGCACGACGTGCCGGGTGGTCTGCCAGGCCGACGCGCCGTCGAGCGCGGCCGCTTCCCGCAGTTCGGCCGGTACGCCTTGGAGCCCGGCGAGCAGCAGGATGATGCCGAAGCCGATGTACTTCCAGGTGATCACCGCGAACAGGGTGTAGAGCACGATCCCAGGGTCGGCGAGCCAGTGCTGGACCAGCCCGCCGAGGCCGATACCGCGCAACATCTGGTCCACGAAACCGTTCGGCTGCAACATGAGCAGCCAGATCACCGCGGTGATCGCCTCCGACAGCACGTAGGGCGCGAACACGAGCGCGCGGAGGACGGCGCGCCCGCGCAGCTTTCGGTTGAGCAGCAGCGCCAGCCCGATGGACAGCGGAAGCTGGACCACGAGGGACAGCCCCGCGATGATCAGGTTGTGCCCGATGGCGCCCTGGAACACCGAGCCGGACAGGGCGTCGGCGTAGTTGCCGAGGCCGACGAAATCGTCGAGCGGGCCGAAACCGTTCCACTCGTAAAGGCTGTAGAACGCCGCGATCCCGATCGGGACCAGCACGAATCCGGCGAACAGCACCAGCGCCGGCCCGAGCAGGAAGGTCAGCTCCAGCTTCTTGCGCACTCCCGGCGTCCGCGTCCGGATGGTGGGTGCGGACGGCCGCGCCGCCGCCCGCACCCGCGTGGCCGTCGCCGTCACTTGTCGCCCGCCGCGGCCTTGTTCACCGCGTCGACGATGCCCTCCGGAGTGCCTTGCCCGGCGAAGAAGTTCGCGACGGCGTCGTTGAGCGCGGCTCCCACCGCGGTCGGGAACGCCTTGTCGAAGTACATCTGCACGTACGGCGCCTTCTGCCCGTAGTCGAAGACGGACTTCAGCGACTCGGTCTTGAGGGAGGCGGCCGCCGACGCGGTCATCGGCAGCCCGGCGCCCTTCGCCGCGAGCTGGTTCTGCACCGGTTCGCTGCCGAGGTACCGCAGGAAATCCGCGCACGCCTTCACCGCGCGGGTGGTGCAGGAGAAGCCGTCGCCGCCGCCGAGCACCGCGGCGGGATCGCCTTGGCCACCGGGGACCGCCGGGAACGGGAACCAGCCGACCTTCGAGTCGAGGTCCTTGTCTTCGGTGAGCGAGGACATCGTGCCGGGTTCCCAGTCGCCCTGCAGTTCCATCGCCGCCTTGCCGTTGGCCACCAGCCCGGCCGAACTTCCCGCGCCCTGCTGGGCGGGGGTGCCGGTGAAGCCGGGCTGGAACGGCTGGGTGGCCAGGAACGCCTGCAGGTCACGCCCGGCCTTGGTCCAGCAAGGATCTTCGAGTTTCACCGCTTTGACCGACTGTTTCAGCGTGTCCGCCGAACACGCCCGGAGCGCGAAGTAGTTCCAGTAGAACGCGTCCGGCCAGCGATCCTTGCCACCGACCGCGATCGGCGTGATACCGGCCTGCTTGAGCTTGGCGACGGCGGTGTTGAGCTCGTCCAAAGTGGACGGAGGCGCGGTGACACCCGCCTGCGCGAAAAGGTCCTTGCGGTACCAGAAACCGACGAAATGCTGCTCCCACGGGATCCCGTACTGTTTGCCGTCGACCTGCCAGCTCTCGGCGAGTTTGCCCACCGTGGAGAGCCAGTCCTTGGCCGCCTCGGTCAGATCCGCGACCTTGCCCGAGGTGGCCTGCGACGCCAGTTCACCACCGCCCCAGGACTGATAGACGTCCGGCGGCTCGTTCGACTGCAGGGCGAGCGGGACCTTGGTGGTGAACTCCTCGTTCTGCAGCGGCTGCCCCTTGATCGTCACCTCGGGATGCGCCTTCTGGTAGTCCGCGACGACCTGGGCCCAGATCGACTTGATCGGGTCGGTCGTGCCGTTGTGCCACCAGGTGAGGGTGACCGGTCCGCTGGGCTCGGCCGCGGTCTCGGTACCCCCGGAGCAGCCGGCGAGCGCGAGCGGGATGGCCGCCGCCAGCGCGGCGGCGGCGGGGATTCGGCGGTTCGAAAGCATGGTGAGTCCACTCCTGACGACTTCGGCCGAGTAGGACAGGGCGTGACTGCGCCCGGACTGGCGATGAGTTTGCGCGCCCGAAATTCCTATGTCAATCGTTGTCGATAACGTTTTACATGGCTAGTCTGACCGTATGCAGCCCAGTTCGAGGGTCACTATCCGTGACGTCGCCGCCCGCGCCGGCGTCTCCGTGGCCACGGTTTCCAAAGTGATCAACGACCGCTACGGCGTCGCCGCCGCGACCCTGGCCAAGGTCCGCGCGGTGATCGACGAACTCGGCTACGAGGCGAGCCTGGTCGCACAGAGCCTGCGCAACCACAAGACGAACGTGATCGGGATCCTGGTCGCCGACCTCGAACCGTTCTCCACCGAACTGCTCAAGGGCGCCGCCGACGCCATCCGCGGCACCGGCTACGAACTCGTCGTCTACTCGGCAGGCGGCCGGGTCGGGGATCCGTCGGGCTGGGAAAAGCGTTATCTGTCAAGGCTTTCCGGCACGCTGGTCGACGGCGCGGTGCTGGTCACGCCGGTGGCTTCGCTGGAAGCAGTCCCCGGAACGCCGGTGGTCGCGGTCGACCCGCACACCGGTCCTTCGACGGTGCCCACCATCGATTCCGACAACCTGCGTGGCGCCCAGCTGGCGACCGAGCATCTGCTGGAGCTCGGCCACCGCCGGATCGGTTTCCTCGCCGGTCGGCCGGATCTCGAATCGGCCGAACTGCGCAAGACCGGGTACCTGCGGGCGCTCACCGCGGCCGGGGTCCCGATCGACGAGGACCTGATCCGGCTCGGTGCCTACGATCCGGAGATCTCCGCCCGGTCCGCCCGCGAACTGCTGACCGGCGCGGACCGCCCGACGGCGGTGTTCGCCGCCAACGACATCTCGGCGATCGCGACCGTGGGGGCGGCCGCGGAGCTCGGCCTGTCCGTGCCGGACGACCTGTCGGTGGTCGGCTTCGACAACGTTCCCGAATCCGCGCTCTGCACCCCGCCGCTGACCACGGTGGACCAGCCCATCCGCGAAATGGGCCACCGCGCCATCACCCTCCTGATCTCGCTGATCAGCGGGGAACCCGAGAAGGAAACCCACATCACGCTGTCCACTGGTCTCGTGGTGCGCCGCTCGACGCGTGCCCTCGGAACCACGACGAAGGGCGGACGACCTTGACCACCCAGCCCAGCGAGTCGTCCCGGCCATGGCACGACACCGCCGCGGATCCCGCCGAGCGCGTCCGCGCGCTGATGGACCGGATGACCTTGCGGGAGAAGATCGCCCAGCTGTACGGCGTCTGGGTCGGTATCGACTCCGGCGGCGAGATGGCCCCGCACCAGCACGACTTCGCCGACGCGGCGCTGGACTGGGACGAACTGGTACGCCACGGGATCGGCCAGCTGACCAGGGTGTACGGCACCCGCCCCGTCGATCCGGTGATCGGCGCGCGCAGCCTGGCCCGCTCCCAGCGGGAGATCATCGCCAACGGCCGGTTCGGCATTCCGGCGCTGGTGCACGAGGAGACCCTCACCGGCCTCGCCGCCTGGAAGGCCACGGTGTACCCGTCGCCGCTGTGCTGGGGGGCGAGTTTCGACCCGGACCTCGTGTACCGCATGGGGGCGCGGATCGGTGGCACGATGCGACGTCTTGGTGTCCACCAAGGGCTCGCGCCCGTGCTGGACGTCGCCCGCGATCCGCGCTGGGGCCGGGTCGAGGAGACCATCGGCGAGGATCCGCATCTGGTCGGCACGATCGGCAGCGCCTACGTCGCGGGTATGGAGTCGGCCGGGGTGATCGCGACGCTCAAGCATTTCGCCGGCTACTCGGCCTCACGCGCCGGCCGCAACCTCGCCCCGGTGTCGGTCGGGCCGAGGGAACTGGCCGACGTCCTGCTGCCGCCGTTCGAGATGGCGTTGCGCGCGGGCGCCCGGTCGGTGATGAACGCCTACATCGACAACGACGGCGTCCCCGCCGCCGCGGACGAAGCGCTGCTGACGGATCTGCTGCGCGACACCTACGGCTTCACCGGGACCGTGGTGGCGGACTACTTTTCCGTGGCGTTCCTGCACAAGCTCCACGGTGTCGCGGCCGATCGCGGGGATGCCGCCGGACAGGCGCTCGCCGCCGGTATCGACGTGGAACTGCCCACTGTGGACTGTTACGGCGAACCGTTGCTCGCGGCGGTGGAGGAGGGCGCGGTCGGCACCGCCGCCGTCGACCGCGCCCTCGAACGGGTGCTGCGGCAGAAATGCGAACTCGGCCTGCTCGACGAAGACTGGTCGCCGGAGGTGCCCGACGAGATAGACCTCGACGACCCGGAATCCCGCGCGCTGGCAAGGGAAATCGCCGAACGCTCGATCGTGCTGCTGCGGAACGACGGTGTGCTTCCGCTCTCACCCGGCCACAAGGTCGCCGTCGTCGGGCCGCGGGCGGACGAACCCGGCGCGATGCTCGGCTGCTACTCGTTCCCGATGCACGTCGGCGTGCACCATCCGGAGGTGCCGTTCGGGGTTTCGGTTCCGACAGTGCTCGACGCGCTCGGTGAACACCACGAAGTCACCTATGCGCTCGGCTGCCCGGTGCTCGGCGGCGAGGACGCGGACATCGCCGAAGCCGTCGCCGCCGCCAGGGACGCGGACGTCTGCGTCGCCGTGCTCGGTGACCGCGCGGGCCTGTTCGGCGGCGGCACGTCGGGCGAGGGCTGCGACGTGCCGGATCTGAAGCTGCCTGGGCGGCAGGAAGAACTTCTCGAAGCCTTGCTCGGAACCGGGACGCCGGTGGTACTGGTACTCCTTTGTGGACGGCCGTACGAGCTTTCGCGCCAGGCCGACCGGCTCGCGGCGATCGTATGCGGTTTCTACCCCGGTGAAGAGGGCGCGGTGGCGCTCGCCGGTGTCCTCAATGGACGGATCAACCCTTCCGGCAGGCTCCCGGTCGGGTTCCCCGGCGAGAAGGCGTCGCAGCCGTCGACCTATCTCACCGCTCCGCTCGGGCAGCGCAGCGAGGTCAGCACGGTCGACCCGACACCGCTGTTCCCCTTCGGGCACGGGCTTTCCTATGGTGCCGTCAGCTGGGACGACGTCACCGTGGCGGACCCTTCATGGCCGACGGACGGCCGCTGCCGGGTTCAGGTGACACTGAGCAACACAGGCGACCGGACCACGACTGAGGTCGTTCAGATCTATCTGCACGATCCGGTGGCCGAGGTGGCGAGGCCGGTCCAGCAGCTGATCGCGGCGAAACGGGTCGAAGTCGCCCCCGGCGCGACCGAGGTGGTCGAGATCGGGCTGCACGCCGATCTGACCTCGTACACCGGACGAGCGGGTACGCGGCTCGTCGAGCCCGGTGACGTCGAACTGCGGGTCGGTGCCTCCAGCGCTCGGATCGTGGCGACGCTCGCCTGCACGTTGACCGGTCCGCGCCGGGAGGTCGGCTTCGATCGCGTGCTGGCCCCGGACTTCGCCTGAGGGCGGGCGGCTGGACTCTTTCGGTGCAGGTGGTCGTGTTTCGGGTTCCAACCCGAAACGCCACTCACGACCCTGTACCGGTCACCGCACAGGTGGTCGTGTTTCGGGTTCTATTGCGCGGTAAGGTGAATCTCCTATGGGGAGCTTGTGGCTCCGTCGGCCTTTGTGTCGCGAAAGCCACTTTCGGGACATCACACGTCTCGAAAGTGGCTTTCGCGAC
>NZ_JBHXIB010000021.1:0-13868 GCF_042723975.1 Amycolatopsis sp. NPDC058340
GGGGGGGGGGGCGCGGGGGGGCTGGCCCTAAACCCCAATGTGCGTCAAAAACTTTACCCAACCTGGGCACCCCGCCCCACGCGTCCTGGCCATGAGGCTCGCCGCGAGCCCGCGCCGGCGGCGGGACGAGCGCACGCGGGCGGTCAGGGGGCCGCGAAGCCGTTCTGCCGCCAAGCCTCGTACACGCTGATCGCAGCGGTGTTCGAAAGGTTCAGCGACCGGCTCGACGGCAGCATCGGCAGCCGCACCCGGTCGGTCACCTGGGCCGACTCCTGCACTTCACGAGGCAGCCCCGCCGACTCCGGCCCGAACATCAGGACGTCACCGGGCTCGTACGCGACGTCGGTGTGCAGCCGCGTCGCCGAAGCACTGAACGCGTAGACCCGGGCAGGCAGCAGAGCCGCCCATGCCGCGTCGAGGTCCGCGTGGACGTGGACGCGCGCGAGGTCGTGGTAGTCGAGCCCCGCGCGCCGTAACTGCTTGTCCTCCAGCGTGAAACCGAGCGGCTCCACCAGGTGGAGCTCGCAGCCGGTGTTCGCGGTCAAGCGGATCGCGTTACCCGTGTTGGGCGGGATTTCGGGGCGGTAGAACAGGATGCGGAACACGAGGGTTGATCGTCTTTCGTTCACGGGCGCTTCGCCTGAGCGCGGCCGGGCGGCCATCAAGCCGGACGAGCATGAGGCCCGCCCGTGACCATCCCACCACAGGAGGGCTTCATGCCTTCGCTCCCTCACCCCCTGTCGCGGCGTCGCTTCCTCGGTTATGGCTCCGCCGGCGCGGCCGCCGTCCTGCTGGGGACCGGTGCCTGGAACGCCGCCGGCGCGATGCCGCTCGCCCGCGGTGCCGGCGACCCGTTCACCCTCGGTGTCGCGTCGGGCGACCCGTTGCCCGGCGGTGTCGTGCTCTGGACCAGGCTCGCGCCGAAGCCGTACGAGGCCGACGGTTTCGGCGGCATGCCGCGAACGCCGGTCCGGGTCGAGTACGAAGTGTCGCTCGACGAGCGTTTCCGCGCCGTCGTCCGCCGCGGCTCGGTGGTCGCCACACCAGAACTCGGTCACTCCGTGCATCCCGAGGTTCACGGTCTCGCGCCGGATCACGAGTACTTCTACCGTTTCCGCACGGGCGGTGTGATCTCGCCGGTCGGCCGCACCCGGACGGCGCCGGTCGCCTGGTCGTCGCCGCGTGAGCTGAACTTCGCGTTCGCGTCCTGCCAGAATTGGGAGGCCGGGCACTTCACCGCGTACGACCACATGGCGGCCGAAGACCTCGACCTGGTCGTGCACCTGGGCGACTACCTCTACGAGAGCGGTGTCACCGGAATCGGCCGCGGGACGCCGGTGGGGCCGCAGTTCAAGGGCGAGACCTTCGACCTGGCCCGCTACCGGCTCCAGTACGCGCTCTACAAGTCCGAAGCGCCGCTGATGGCCGCGCACGCCGCCTTCCCGTGGATCCACGTCAACGACGACCACGAGGTGGAGAACAACTGGGCGGGCGACATCTCGCAGATCGACAAGGAACCGGACCAGGACCGCGCGGTGTTCCGGCAGCGGCGGGCCGAGGCGTTCCAGGCGATGTACGAGCACCTGCCGTATCGCATCGCCCAGTTGCCGAAAGGCCCGGACGCGCGGCTCCACCGGCGGCTCAGCTACGGCACGCTGGCCGATTTCACCATGCTCGACACCCGCCAGTACCGCGACGACCAGCCGTGCGGTGACGGCCAGTCGGCGAACTGCACCGAGCGGTTCGACGAGAACCGGACCCTGCTCGGCTCGGAGCAGCGGCAATGGCTGCTCGACGGGTTCTCGCGGTCCCGCGCGCGGTGGCAGATCCTCGGCAACCAGGCCCCGATGGGGCAGACCGACACCGACGCGGGCGAGGCCACGAACGTCTACCTCGACCCGTGGGACGGCTACGTCGCCGACCGCGACCGCGTGCTCGCCGCGGCGCAGGACCGCGGCGTGCGGAACCTGGTGGTCATCACCGGCGACAGGCACCAGAACTACGCCTGGGACCTCAAGCGCGATTTCGGCGACCCGGGTTCGCCCACCGTGGCGAGCGAGTTCGTCGGGACGTCGATCACCAGCGGCGGCAACGGCGCGGACATGACACCCGGCGGTGAGAACCTGCTGAAGGCCAACCCGCACATGAAGTTCTTCAACAGTCAGCGCGGCTACGTCCGGGTGAACGTGAACCGGCAGCGCTGGCGGAGCGACTTCCGGGTGGTGCCGTACGTCAACACCCCCGGAGCGCCGATCAGCACACGGGCCAGTTACGTCGTCGAAGACCGGCGGCCCGGCGTTCAGTCCGCCTGAGCGGGCACGAAGGGGGCGTACGCCTCGCGCACGGCCGCGGGCGGCGCCGCCTTCGTGAGCGTCGACGGATCGACGAAGACGTAGCGGGTCTTGACTTCCGCGCACACGTGACCGTCGCGGGTGATCTCGAAGTCGATGATCAGCGACGTCGTGCCGAGGTGGTTCAGGTACACGGCGACGACCAGTTCGTCGTCGTAGCGGCAAGGCGCGCGGTAGCGGAGGTTCGATTCGGCGACGACGACGTCGACACCGCGGGCCAGCGCCTCCTGGTGGGAGCCGAAGAGGGCCTTCTCCACCTCGAACATGGCCATGTCCACATAGGCGAGGTAGTGCGCGTTGAACACGATGCCCTGCCCGTCGCATTCGTGGTAGCGCACGCGCAGCGGCATCTCGACGATCGGTTTCCGTGGCTCTGTCACGGTTCCAACCTACGTGAAGGCCCCCTTCCCTCGGCTCAGCCGAGGGAAGGGGGCCTTCACGCGCGTCCGGTCAGTCGATGAAATCGATGTTCGGATGCCGCGGCGACTCACCGTCGAACAGGTGCCTGTCCCGGCCGCGGAGGTGCAGATCGAAGAACGCGCCGATGTAGTCCCGCTGCGCGGCCACCGAACGACGGGGATCGATCGTGCCGATGACGGCTTCACGCTTCTCCGGCGCGACTCGCGAACCGAGTTGCGGCACCACGACCTCAGATCGCTGTACGCCATATGCGTGCTGCCTCCGCGCAGGAGGAGGTCCCGCTTCCACCCGCGCTGGTTCGCCCAGAAGTCCGCCCAGCTGCGGTCGAACTCGGGGTGCCGGTGCGTGTGTTCCAGCGGTTTGCCGTTCTCGTCGACGCCCTCGGTGC
The DNA here is from genome assembly GCF_042723975.1 of Amycolatopsis sp. NPDC058340. NCBI lineage: Bacteria > Bacillati > Actinomycetota > Actinomycetes > Pseudonocardiales > Pseudonocardiaceae > Amycolatopsis > Amycolatopsis sp. NPDC058340. The sequence goes on from NZ_JBHXIB010000021.1 coordinate 3,160, forward strand.
CCATCAGCAGGAACGGCCGGTCGAGTCCGCGTTTCGTGACCTCGCCGGGCACGTAGGCGCTGCCCGGCGGGTAGCCGAACGCGGTCGCCATCGCGCCGTCGAGGTTGATCCCGGCGTCGACACGGCGGTCGTGGACCATCGTCTCGCCGGCGGTGAACCCGCCGTAGGAATGGCCGTAGGCGCCGACCCGGGACAGGTCGAGTGACCGGCCGAGCCCACGCGGGAGCGGCCGGTTCTCCGCGTCCGGATTCCGCCCGCGGGTGATGTCCGACAGCCTGTCGAGGACGAACCGGCTGTCGGCGACCCGGGCGTCGAGTGCCTTCTTCATGAACTCGGGACCCTCGCCCGGCGGAACGGCTGTTTCGAGCCTGCCGCCGGGGAATTCGACCGCGGCGCTCTCGTAGGTGTGCGAAAGCGAGACGACCACGTAGCCGCGGCTGGCCAGGTCGTCGACGATCGCCGTGTACGTCTCGCGAGGACCGCCGAAGCCGGGGGAGAAGAGCGCCACCGGTTTCGGCGCGCCGTGCGCCACCGGCACGCCGGTTTCGGCCCGTCGCTTCGCCGACGCCCAGTCGATGGAGCCGACCGGGAGACCGAGATAGTCCTCGGCCGCGAGCGTCTGATCGATGACGCCGCTCACGCCGGGCGTGAGCCACGGCGCCCGCGGGCCGTCGGCGGACCGGTCCGCCGGATAGGTGACGGTGACCATGAGCTCCCGGCGCCGGTCCGGTTTCCACGGATCGGCGCGGGACGGGTCGACCAGATGAAGGTCGGTGGTACCGACGTCGTAGGGGCCGGTGAGGGCCGGTGCGGTGAGCTTGGCCTGGTCGGCCGCGACGGCGGGGGCCGCCGTGGCGAGCCCGCCCGCGAGCGCGAGGCCCGCGATCAGCGCCGAACCCCGCACCACCCTGTTGTGTCTAGATGACACTGCCCCAAGGAGACCTTGTTGCGACGACCGCATGAATCCGCCCACTGCTGGAATCCTTCCGGATCGGGGCGGCCCGGTGGCCGCCTGTTTCCGACCCTGGCAGCGCCCCGGTGCGACGCGCATCCCTCTGAAGATGGAGCCGCGATCACCCGTGCAGGGCACGGTAGGCCGAGGCGGCTCCCGGATGCAGCGGGACCTTCCCGGTGCCGATCAGCGTCCGGACGTCGAGGAACTGCGTTCCCACCGCGGCCGCGGGGACGAGGTCGGCGGCGTGCCCGGCGAGCACGCGCGCCACCGCGGCCGCGACGTCGTCGGGCAGCGAAGGAGCCGCCAGCAGCAGGTTCGCGACGCCGATCGTCCGCAGCTCGCCGACCCCCTGATAGGCCTGCGCCGGCACGTGGACCTGGTCGTACACCGGACCGAAGCCGGCGCGCAGGGCGGGAAGGTGGCCGTCGAGCGGGAGGAGCGTGATCGGGGTGGTGCGGTTCAATTCGGTGAGCGCGGGGGTCGGGATCCCGCCGGACCAGAGCAGCGCGTCGACCTCGTGTGCGGCCAGCGCGTTGATCGCTTCGCCCAGGAGCAGGTTCTTCGCCTTCACCGGCACCCCGGCGCGGGCGAACAGACGACTGCTGAACACCGCGACGCCGGAACCGCTCGCGCCCATCGCCACCGGCCGCCCGGACAGATCGGCGAGCGACCGCACTCCGCCGTCCACCCGGACGACGAGCTGGTGGTAGTTCTCGTAGACGCGGCCGATGGCCGAGAACGCGATCGGGACGGAGAACGGCTCCGCGCCGAGGAAAGCGGATTCGGCCACGTCTCCGAGGACGAGCCCGAGATCGGCCCTGCCGTCCCGTAGCCGCCGCAGGTTCTCGACACTGGCCTCGGTGGCGACGGCCGTCGCCCGCAGGCGTGGCTCCGCCCGGTTCAGCTGCTGGGCCAAGAGCTCCGCGAAGGCCAGATAGAAGCCGCCGCTCTCGCCCGCGGCGATGAGGACCTCGCGTTCCGGTCCCTGATAGCCCGTGGCCGCACATCCCGCCAACGGTGCGAGCGCCGCGAGGATCGCGGTACGTCTGGTGACGTTCATGGTGCCGCTCCTGTCGCGAGGGGGAGTTCGACGCGGACTTCGAGGCCGTGCGGTTTCGCTTCACGCAGTTCGAGGTGCCCGCCCCTGGCGAGCACGTGCTGGCTCGCGATCGCGAGACCGAGACCCGTTCCTCGCGGGGCGTCGTCGCCCCCGGCACGCCAGAACCGTTCGGTCGCCCGCTCACGGTCCTCTGTGGACAGTCCAGGACCGTTGTCGCACACGAAGAGCGTCGCCGTCGTGTCGCCGGTTTCGTAGCCGGTGGTGATCGTGGCGCCGCGGCCCGCGTAGTGCACCGCGTTGTCCAGCAGGACATCGAGGACCTGGGCGAGTTCGCTTTCCGTGCAACGCACCGGCACCGGCTCGTCGTGGCCTTCCGACGCCGCGAGGCCCACTCCCGCGTCTTCGGCCGAGGGACGCCACGCGTCGACCCGTTCGGCCAGGACGGCGGGGAGATCGCAGGGTTCCTCGCCGGACTCGCCCGCGGCGAGCCGGGTCGCGGCGCTTTCGGCGAGCGCCAGCGCGAGCAATCCGTCGAGCAGGGACTCCAGGCGTTCGACCTCCGCGACGGTCGCCCGGTAGGCCCGCTGGCCGTCCCCGTCGACCTGCGCGGCGAGCGAATCCACCCGCAACCGCAAGGCGGCCATGGGATTCCGCAGCTGATGCGACGCGTCCGCGACCAGCCGCCGCTGCTGTTCGGACGCTTCGACGACGGCGTCGGACATCCGGTTGAACGACGTCGCGAGCGAACGCAGCTCACGGGGCCCGGCCCGGTCGGGGACCTGTGCGCGATGTCCTTCGGTCACCGCCTGCACACCGGTCTCCAATTCGTGCAGCGGCCGCACCATCCAGCGGGCCAGCAGGACCGCGAGCAGCACGAACACCGCCGCGACCAGCACCGCGCCCGCGACGATCGCGGCCCAGCCGGCGGCGACGTCGGCCGCCGCCGTGGTCACCGACGCGCGGAGCACGACGACGCCGGCCACCCGGGTCCCGGTGCCCACCGGACGGGCGAAATGGACCGGATCGGACGACCAGGGGCTCAGCTGTTCGGGACCTTTGGCGGGCTGGTTGCGAAGAGCGGCCTCGACGAGCGAGCGGACCACGGGTTCCGCCGCGGTCATCCCGCCGGTCTCGACCAGCGGCACCCCGCGCGCGTCGACCACCACGACCGCTTCGCCGTATAACGACGAATACCGCGCGGCGTCGACCGCCAGCGCGGTCGGATCGCCGGCGTCGACCGCCTGCTGGGCGAGGACGACGAACCGGTCGACGTCGGCGTTGCGGGCGATCACGAGCTGCTGCGTCCGCTGCGCGGCGGTCGAGCCGAACAGCGGGATCGCGAACGCGGCGACCACCGTCAGCGCGAGGGCGACGAGGACGACCAGCAGCCGGGTGCGCACCGGTCAGTCCCGGCCGAGCCGGTAGCCGAAACCCCGGATGGTGGTCAGCAGTCCCGGCCGGTCGAGCTTCGCGCGCAGCTGGGTCAGGTGCACGTCGAGCGAACGGGAGACGGCGAGATACGCGTCGCCCCAGACCTCGTCCATCAGCTGCTGGCGGCTCACCGCGGTACCCGGCCGGGCGGCGAGCACCGCCAGTACGGCGAACTCCTTGGCGGTGAGCCCGATGTCGTGCCCGTCGACGAGCACGCGCCGCGCGCCGAGGTCGATCTCGACGTCCTCGACGCGTACGACACCGTCCTGCGGGACCGCGGAGACGGCGGAGCGGCGGACGACCGCGTCCATCCTCGCGAGCAGCTCGGCCAGGCGGACCGGTTTCGTCAGGTAGTCGTCGGCGCCGAGCCGCAGCCCGCGCACCACGGACCGTTCGTCGCCGCTCGCGGTCAGCACGAGCACTGGCACCGGTGACACCTGACGGACCTTCCTGAGCACGTCGAGCCCGTTCATGTCGGGCAGGTTGAGGTCCAGAAGGATCACGTCGGCGGCGCGATGCCGGTGCAGCGCGTCGCTGCCGCGGATCGCGTGGGAGACGGTGTGGCCGCGTGACTGCAGCGCTTCGGCGAGCGCGTCGGCGACACCGGCGTCGTCCTCGACGAGCAGCACCCGCACGGCCACACCTTCCCGCCTAGCCTTCGCGGCCGGACACGAGCTCGGGCTCGGGCCGCTTCTTCTTGTCCAGCTCCGAGGTCTTCGAGGTTTCCCGCATTGTGCCGTACACGATGAGCGACACCAGGACACAGCCCGCGACGTAGTAGAAGAACACCGATTCGTGGCCCGCCCCCTTGAGCGCCTGCGCGATGAGCTCGGCCGTGCCGCCGAAGATCGCCACGGTGAGGGCGTAGGGGAGGCCGACGCCGATCGCGCGGATCTTCGTCGGGAACAGCTCGGCCTTCACGATCGCGTTGATCGAGGTGTACCCGGTGACGATCACCAGGCCGGCCAGCATCAGCAGGAAGGCGAGCACCGGCTCCTTCGTCCCGCCCATCAGCGTCATGATCGGGACGGTCAGCAGGGTGCCGGCGATCCCGAAGAACATCAGCAGCGGACGGCGGCCGATGCGGTCGGAGAGCTTGCCCGCGAACGGCTGCAGGATCGCGGCGACGAGGATCGCGCAGAACAGGATCAGCGTGACCGTCCGGCGCGGGATGCCCGCGGTGTTCTCCATGAACTTCTGGCTGTAGGTGGCGAAGGTGTAGAACGACACCGTGCCGCCGAGGGTGAGGCCGACGACGAGCGCGATCTCCTTGGGGTACTTGATCAGCGCGCGCAGCGTGCCCTTGTCGCCCGCGTCCTTGCCGGTGCCGGAGGCCTTGGTCTCCTCGAAGCTCGCCGACTCGTCCATCCCGCGGCGCAGGACCATCACCACGACCGCGGCGAGCGCGCCGACGACGAACGCGATCCGCCAGCCCCACGAGGTCAGCTGCTGCTCGGTCAGGACGGCCTGCAGGAGCAGCTGGAGCCCGAGCGCCAGCAGCTGGCCGCCGTACAGCGTCACGTACTGGAAGCTGGAGTAGAAACCGCGTTTGCCCGGAGTGGCCACTTCGGACAGATAGGTCGCGGAGGTCGAATACTCGCCGCCGACCGAGAGCCCCTGGACGAGCCGGGCCACCAGCAGCAGGATCGGCGCGGCGATCCCGATCGAGGCGTAGGTCGGCGTCACGGCGATCATCAGCGACCCCGTCGCCATCAACGTGACGGAAAGCACGAGTGCGCTTCGTCGCCCGAAGCGGTCCGCGAACCGGCCCAGCATCCAGCCGCCGAGCGGCCGCATGAGGAAGCCGACGGCGAACACCGCCGCGGTGCCGAGGAAGGCCGCCGTCGTGTCCTTGGTGGGGAAGAAGGACTTGGCGAAGTACGTGGTGAAGGCGGCGTAGGCGTACCAGTCGTACCACTCGACCAGGTTGCCGATCGAGCCGCGCAGCACGTTGCCGACGACTCGACGTTCGCTCACGGGCGGCGTGGATTCGCCGATCCGGGTTGTCATCTTTGACCTCCTGTGTTCCGGCTCACGGTGAACAATCCGTGACGACCGGGCAAGGTTTCGGCGCGGTTCCTAACATCCGCTTAGGACGGTCGCGGTTACCCGGAGGTAGGGGTGGCGCGGCTCCGGCGCGAACCTGGCGAGCCGATAACCTCAGTGCCGTCAGCGCGACAGGACGAGGCGAGGAGAGCTGAAGTGGGACGGTCGGTACTGGTCACCGGCGGCAACCGCGGCATCGGTTTGGCGATCGCGAAGGACCTCGCGGCGCAGGGGCACAAGGTCGCGATCACGCACCGCGGTTCCGGCGCGCCCGAAGGCCTCTTCGGGGTGCAGGCCGACGTCACGGACGCCGAGCAGATCGACGCCGCGTTCAAGCTCGTCGAGGAGCACCAGGGCCCGGTCGAGGTCCTCGTCGCGAACGCCGGGATGACCGACGACACCCTCCTCATGCGCATGAGCGAGGAGCAGTTCACCCGCGTCGTCGACGCCAACCTCACCGGCGCGTACCGGGTGGCCAAACGCGCCTCGCGCGGCATGCTGCGCGGCAAGTGGGGCCGCTACATCTTCATCTCGTCCGTCGTCGGTCTCACCGGTTCGGCCGGTCAGGTCAACTACGCGGCCAGCAAGGCGGGCCTCGTCGGCCTCGCCCGTTCGCTCGCGCGTGAGCTGGGCTCGCGCAACATCACCTCGAACGTCATCGCGCCGGGCTTCGTCGCCACGGACATGACCGACGAGCTCGGCGAGGACCGCAAGAAGGAGATCCTCGCCCAGGTTCCCTCCGGCCGGTACGCCGAGCCGTCGGAGATCGCCGCCGCCGTCCGCTACCTCGCCTCCGAAGAGGCCGGGTACGTCAACGGCGCGGTGCTGCCGGTCGACGGCGGCCTCGGCATGGGCCACTGACGTCCCCGTTTTCCCGTACCGAACGCAAACCACTCCGGACTGGAGGTCCCGTGCCAGGACTGCTCGAAGGCAAGCGCCTGCTGATCACCGGCGTCATCACCGACGCCTCGCTCGCGTTCCACGCGGCCAAGATCGCGCAGCAGGAGGGCGCGAAGGTCGTGCTCACCGGCTTCGGCAGGCTGTCGCTCGTCGAGCGCATCGCCAAGCGGCTCCCCGAGCCGGCGCCGGTGCTGGAGCTGGACGTCACCAACCAGGAGCACCTCGACTCGCTCGCCGACCGCGTGCGTGAGCACGTCGACGGGCTCGACGGCGTGCTGCACTCGATCGGGTTCGCCCCGCAGTCGTGCCTCGGCGCGCCGTTCCTGGACGCCCCGAGCGAGGACGTGAAGGTGGCCGTCGACGTCTCGGCGTACTCCTTCAAGGCGCTCACGGTCGCGACGCTGCCGCTGCTCTCGCGCGGTTCGTCGATCGTCGGCATGGACTTCGACGCGCGCGTCGCGTGGCCCGTCTACAACTGGATGGGCGTGGCGAAGGCGGCGCTGGAGTCGGTGAACCGGTACCTGGCGCGCGACCTCGGCCCGAAGGGGATCCGGGTCAACCTGGTCAGCGCCGGCCCGATGAAGACGATGGCCGCGAAGTCGATCCCCGGCTTCTCCGACCTGGAGGAGGGCTGGGGCGACCGCGCGCCGCTCGGCTGGGACAGCTCCGACCCGGACCCGACGGCGAAATCCGTCTGCGCCGTCCTGTCGGACTGGCTGCCCGCCACCACCGGCTCGATGATCATGGTCGACGGCGGAGTGCACGCCCTCGGCATCTGAGTCTCGATGCGCGTGAAGGCCCCCTTCCCTCGGCTGAGCCGTGGGAAGGGGGCCTTCACGCGTGTCAGGGGAGGACGGCGTTCGCGACGTGCCAGGAGTCCTCGAGCAGCAGGTACTTGGTGATCAGGCCGTCGCCGTCCACTTCGAACTCGATGGTGAAGGCCGTCTGGATCACCTTGCCGGTACTGCGGATCGTCGAGCGGAGACGGCCGATCGCGACCGCGTGCGGCCCGTCGACGAGGACGCGTTCGACCTCGAACCGGTCCTTGATCAGGCCCTTGTCGAGCAGGTCGTAGAACTCGCGGATCTCGGCCCGGTTCCGGCGCGGGCCGATCCACGGGACCAGCTCGGTCGCGCCGGGGATGTCCCACGCGACGCTGTCGGCGAAGAGTTCCGTGGCGCCGTCAGTGTCTCCTGTGGACATTCGCCGGAAGAACTCGTCGAGGGTGGCCTTGGTCCGTTCGGACATGATTCTCCTTACTGGGTAACGGGTTCGCGGAGCAGGCGGGTGTCGTCGGTGCGCTGGACACCGGCGGCGAACGTGAGTGCCACGACGGTGGCGACCCCGAGGCCGACGCTCACCCACGCCACGCTCGGATAGCCGAGACCGGCGTCGATCGACTCGCCGCCGAGCCACGGGCCCACGGTGTTGCCGACGTTGAACGCGGCGGTCGTGCTCGCGCCGACGAGCGTGGGCGCGTTGCCCGCCACGGCGAAGGCGCGGACGTTCAAGGCGGGATTGACCCCGAATCCGGCGACGCCGAACAGGAAGACGGCGAAGATCGCGACCGGCGTCGCCGGGCCGGAGAGCGCGAGCAGCACCAGGGCGAGCAGTGCGACGGCGAGGCCGCCGTAGAGGGTCGCGAAGGGCCTCGCGTCGGCGAGCCTGCCGCCGGCGGTGATCCCGATCAGCGCGCCGAGCCCGAACAGGGACAGCACGCCCGGCACCCAGCTTTCCGGTAGTCCGGCGACCTCGGTCAGCAAGGGGGCGAGGTAGCTGAAGGTCGCGAAGATCATCGCCTGCGCGAGCGCGATCACGCCGAGCGCCAGCCAGAACCGGCCGCCTCGGTAGAGCCGCAGTTCCGTCGCGACGTCGGTCTTGTCTTCGCCGTTCTGTGTCTCCGGGACCAGGGCGAAGACCCCGATCAACGCGATCACCGTCAGCGCCGTCACCGCCCAGAAAGCCGCGCGCCAGCCCGCGTGCTGGCCCAGGAAGGTCCCGGCGGGTACGCCGGCGATGTTCGCGACGGTGAGCCCGCCGACCAGGATGGCCAGCGCGCGGCCGCGGCGCTCGACCGGGACGAGCACGACCGCGGTGGCCGCCGCGACCGCCCAGAATCCGGCGCAGGCGACCGCGCTGACGACGCGCGTCGCGAAGAGCAGGGCGTATCCCGAGCCCAGCGCGCCCACGACGTGCGAGAGCCCGAAGACGACGAGCAGGGCCATCAGGGTGGCGCGCCTCGGCACCCTCAGCGTCGCGATCGCGAGCAGGGGAGCGCCGACGACCATGCCGATCGCGAAGGCCGAGATGAGCAGGCCCGCCTCCGGGATGCCGACGTGCAGATCGGCCGCCATCCCGGGGAGCAGGCCGGTGATCATGAACTCGGACGTGCCGAGCGCGAACACGCTCAGTCCGAGTACGCAGACTGCCAAAGGCAAGGGACTTCCCTCCAGTTTTGTATCGATCAGTCCAAAATGTGGGCAGCGTTGCGCACAGGGGTTGTTTCGGTCTACTTCGCGGCGATCGCGTCCACGGCGATGGCCGCGACGGCCTCCATCGCCGCCCGGTCGGCGCCGCGGCGGGACATCAGCCGGAGCCCGGCGACGGTGCTGTGCGCGAACTCGGCGACGGCGCCGGGTTCGCGACCGCCGTCGATCGTCCCGTCGGCTTGCCCTTCCTTGGCGCAGGCCGAAAGAAGGGCGATATGCCGCCGGGTGTCGGCGTCGATCCGCGCCTTGATCTCGGGATCGCGCTCGCCGAACTCGGCCACCGTGTTGACCACGAGGCAACCCCGGCCGTGATGCTCGACTTCCTCGTCGATCGTGTACGCGAACAGGGCACGGAACCGCTCGATCCCGGTCCCGGATTCCTCCAGTAAGGCCGTCCTGGCCACGATTCCGCGCTCGGCGTAGTGGTCGAGCGCGCGCATGAACAGCGCGTGCTTGCTGGTGAAGGTGTTGTAGATGCTGCTGCGGCCCAAGCCGGTGGCTTCGCAGAGGGCCTGTGTCGACGTGCCCTCGTAACCGCGTGCCCAGAACGCGTCCATGGCGCGCCCGACCGCGGCGCGCTCGTCGAATTCCTTCGGCCTGGCCATGGGGGCGACCGTACCAGGTTTTGGATCGGTCGGTTCAAAACGGGTCGGGTCAGCGTGCGGAGCGCCACAACGGCAAGATGGCGGGGTGGGTTACGACGCGCTGCTTTGGCTTTCGTTCGGTGGTCCCGAGGGGCCCGACGAGGTGATGCCGTTCCTGGAGAACGTCACGCGGGGCCGGGGGGTCCCCCGGGAACGGCTGCTCGAGGTCTCCGAGCATTACCAGCACTTCGGCGGTGTCTCGCCGATCAACCGGCTGAACCGGGACGCGATCTCCGCGGTCGAGAAGCAACTCGCGGCCGCGGGCATCGATCTGCCCGTCCACTTCGGCAACCGCAACTGGCGCCCGATGGTCGAGGACACCCTGGCCGAAATCACCGAGGCGGGTGCTCAGCACGTCCTGGTCTTCCCCACGAGCGCGTACGGCGGCTATTCCGCCTGCCGTCAGTACGACGAGGACATCGAGCGTGCCCGTGCGTCGGTCGGCGACGGCGCGCCGGAACTGGTGAAACTGCGGCAGTTCTTCGACCACCCGCTGTTCGTCGCCGCCTTCGCCGACGCCGTCCGTGCCGCGCACGCGAAGCTGGGGAACCAGCCCGGGACCAGGACGGTGTTCTGCGCGCACTCGGTGCCCGAGTCCGCCGACAAGGCGTCCGGCCCGCCGTCGGAAGGCGGACGGCGTTACTCGCGCCAGATCGCCGAAGCGGCCCGGCTCGTCGCGGCCGAAGTGGGGATCGAGACCTACGACGTCGTCTGGCAGTCGCGCTCCGGCCCGCCGCAGGTGCCATGGCTGGAGCCGGACATCGTCGACCACATCGACGCGCTGCACGCGGAAGGCGTCACCTCGGTGGTCGTCTGCCCGGTGGGTTTCGTGTCCGACCACCTCGAGGTGATCTGGGACCTCGACAACGAGGCCGCCGAGCGGGCCGCGGAGCACGGCATGGGCTTCGCGCGGGCCGCCACGCCGGACACCGACCCTCGGTTCGCCGAACTCGTCGTGGAGCTGATCCGGGAACACACCGAGGGGGCGCCGGCGCGGAAGCTGTCGCCGTTCCCGGCGGCCGGGTGCACGATCAACGGGGCGCCTTGCGCGGTCGGATGCTGCGAGCCCGCGAAGAGGCCCGCGCGCCCGTAAGTGCCCAGCCCTCGTGAGTGGCGAGGACGGGTGTAAAACAGCACCGCCCCAACCAACGAGAAGAGCGGGGCAAGCAACGAGGAGGATTAAA
>NZ_JBHXIB010000021.1:13878-88705 GCF_042723975.1 Amycolatopsis sp. NPDC058340
CCCCTTTTAATACACTCGTACTCTGGTCGGCCGGTTATTTGTTTTTTAACCGCCCGGCCCCGCCGGGGTGGGGGGGGTGGCGGTTTAAACCCGCCCCCGCCACTCACGAGGTCAGGCGGCGATCCTCGACAGGTGGAGATCGATCAGGGCGATCGCCTCGTCGCCGGATTGGTAGCCGAGCAGCACGGCGTCACCGAGGCCGGAAACCAGGGCCAGCAGAAGGACAGCTTCGGCGGCCGGGTCGACAGAGGGCGCGACATCACCCTCCGCCTGGGCGGCGGCGAGCAGGGCCGCCACCGCGTCGCGAAGCAGTCCGTGGCCGGTCCGGAAGTGACCGGCGATCTCCGGATCCTTGAGCGCGCGCACGAGGAAGGCGTTGGCGACCAGCGCGTCGTCCCGGCCGGCGTCGTCGAGGGGGAGCAAGGCGATCAGCAGGTCCCGGACACGGATCTCATTCGGGGCCGGAGTGGCGATGCGGTCTTCGACCGCACCACGCAAGGTGGTCGCCGCGAAGCGCAGCATCTCGTCCCGTGACGCGAAGTAGTGCTGGACGAACCCTTTCGAGATGCCGGCTTCGGCCGCGACCTCGTTCAGGCTGACCCCTTCGAGTCCTCTGTCGGCCGCGATGCGCCGGACGGCGGCGGCGATCTGCCGCCGTCGGTCCTCGTGATCGACGCGTTTGGGCACCCAATCCTCCTTTTGGCAGTCCGATCGGATTGCAAACGTCTCACCAACTGTTTACAATCCGATCGTACCGTAAAGAGGAGGGTGTGCATGAAGGTGGGCGGTTTCGCCTCGTCGGCGGCGCGAGCCGAATACGAGGCCGTGTACGAACGAGGTCTGGCGGCCTTGCCCGCGCCGGCCGGTGTCCACGACATCCAGACGGCGTTCGGGGTGGCGCGCGTGTACCGGTTCGGGTCACCAGGCGGGACACCGATCGTGCTGCTGCCCGGTCGCGCGGGCACCGCGGTGATGTGGGAACCCAACCTCGCGGCGCTGCTCCGGCACGGCGAGGTCTACGCGGTGGACCTCATCGGCGAGCCGGGCCGCAGCGAACAGACCGTGCCGATCCGCGACGGCGTGGACCAGGCCGCGTGGCTGAGCACGGTGCTCGCGGAACTCGACCTGCCGACGGTGCACCTGATCGGGTACTCGTTCGGTGGCTGGCTCGCCGCCAATCTCGCGGTACGGGTGCCGGAACGGCTGAGGTCGCTCACCTTGATCGACCCCGTGCTGACCTTCGGCGGACTGACCGCGGGACTGGTCGTCCGCGCCACGCTCGCCGCTATCCCCGGCGTCAACCGCTGGGCCCGCCCCTCGTTCCTCAACTGGATCTCCGGTGGCGCGGAGGTCGACGCCACGGATCCGGTCGCGCGGGTGATCGACGAGGGGATGCGGACCTACCGCATCGCCCTGCCGTCGCCGAGGTTGTTCTCCGACGAGCAGTTGCGCTCACTCCGGATGCCCGTGCTGGCCTTGATCGCCGGGCGCAGCGTCATCCACGATCCGGAACGCGCGGCCGCTCGCGCACGTGAGCTCCTGACGCGGGGGCAGGTCGAACTGTGGCCGTCGGCGACCCACGCCATCGCCGGCGAATCCGCGGCGGAGGTCAACACCCGTGTCCTGGAGTTCCTGGCCGACTGCGAAGCGGACTCGTGACCGCGCGCGGCAAGAACCCGACGCTGTCGTTGCTACTGTGGGACGTCGCGGTTCCTTTGGCCGCCTACTACGGGCTTCGGCTCGCCGGCCAGAGCGAGCAGGTTTCCCTGCTGGCCGGGGCGGGGTTGGCCGCGGCGCGGATCGCATGGGTCGCCGTCCGCGACCGGGCTTTCGACGGCTTCGCCGCGTTGCTGGCCGGTGTGCTCGGTGTCGGGCTCGTGCTCTCGCTGGTCACCGGTGACGCGAAATTCCTGCTGCTCAAGGAATCCTTCGCCACCGCGACCGCCGCGCTCGTGCTGTTGCTGAGCTGCTTCAGCCGCACGCCCATGGTGCTCGTCGCCGTGCGGGCCGGTTCCAGCGCGGCGAAACGCGCCGAGATCGACCGGCTCGTCGACGAAGTCCCCGCGTTCCGGCGGGTGTTCACCCGGATGTCGGCGGTGTGGGGAGTGGCGCTGTTGCTGGAGGCCGCGATCCGGGTGCCGCTGGTCTACACCTTGCCGGCCGACGTGATGAACGCGCTCAGCGTGATCCTGCTTCTCGCCGTCATCGGCGGGCTTTCGCTGTGGTCCGTCCGGTACGCCGAAAGGATCCAGCGGAAGCGCACCCTGGCCGCGTGACCTACGGGTGCCTGTCCGCCTGCTCGGCGAACACCCGCACCGCCTCGTTGATCGCCGCGCATCGGGCGTTGCGGACGGCTTCGGTCAGCGGCCGCAAGGCTTCCGCCCGCCGGAGCGCCGCCGACGAAGAGAGCGCTCCGCCCGGATCGTCGGATTCGGCGATGGCGAGGATCGCCGCGATCTCCTGGGATCGCTGGAGCACCCGCAGCGCCCGGCTGGGCATTCCGGCCGGCCAGGGGGCGTCGGTGGCCGCGCGGAGCCGTGCCGAGAGCTCCGCCCGCACCCCAGGACGTTCGCTGGCGACGTCCAGTGCCTGCAGCGCACCCGCGCTCGCGCGGATCGCGTCGGTCAGGCCGTGTTCGGCGTCGCCCAACGGGCGGTACTCGAGGACGCCCGGCATGGGCACCGAGTACACGGTCCAGCGCATGAGACCTTCGGCGATCGCCTCGGGGACCACCCCGTAGCCGAGATCCGGCAGCACCACGGCCTCGCCGGTCCGCAGCGCGGCCGCGGCGAACGGTCCGCCGCCACCGAGCCCTCGCACGTCACCGGGTACCGGGAGCAGCAGCTGCATGCTCTTCGCCCCCTGCGACCGGAGGGCGAGCAGCAGCTGGACCGGGGTCGCGGCCCGGTTGAACGCGAGCGGCAGGTCGAACGCCTCGGCGGCGGCCGCGTCCGCGGCGACGAAGTCGTGGGCTTCGCCCCAGACCTGCAGGGCGTCAAGGACGTCGTCGGAGGCCGCGGCTCCGTTCAGCCACGCCGAAGACCAGACCGCGAGGGTCGCACTAGGACGGCACACCGGACTGATTTTAGTCGTGCTTTCGGCGAAACCAGGAAATGGGCGGGTTAACCCCGGCTTGACTTCTCCTCTCTCCAGGGGGTGGACAACGACCTCGGACGGGCGCCATACCTCAAGCCTCCCGGACGGACGCCGTCGGCACATCGACCGTTCTTTCGAAGATCGATCAACCGAACGGTTGATGCGGAGCTGGAGTTGCTTCACGTCGACAGCGGCCACGCCCGCGACGTAGCGTCGAACGGGTGAACGATGTTCCCGCAAACCTGCCCCGGACCGCCGGGGACCTCCGCGCGGCGGGTCACCTGCCGCGGTCGATCAACCAAGAACTGCACGACAACCTGCTCGCCAAACTCCGTGCCGGCGAAGACGCCTGGCCCGGCATCGTCGGTTTCTCGCGCACGGTGCTGCCGCAACTGGAACGCGCGCTGCTGGCCGGGCACGACGTCGTCCTCCTCGGCGAACGCGGCCAGGGCAAGACCCGGCTGTTGCGGACCCTCATGGGACTTCTCGACGAATGGACGCCCGTCATCGAGGGTGCCGAGCTGGGTGAACACCCGCTCGACCCGATCACCCCGGAGTCGCGCCGCCGGGCCGCCGAACTCGGTGACGCTCTGCCCGTGACCTGGCGCCACCGCGACGAGCGGTACACGGAGAAGCTGGCCACACCGGACACCTCGGTCGGTGACCTCATCGGCGACGTCGACCCGGTGAAGGTCGCGGAAGGCCGCAGCCTCGGCGATCCCGAGACCATCCACTTCGGACTCGTCCCGCGTGCCCACCGCGGCATCGTGGCGATCAACGAGCTGCCGGACCTCGCCGAGCGGATCCAGGTCGCACTGCTGAACGTGATGGAGGAACGCGACATCCAGGTGCGCGGCTACACCCTGCGCCTGCCGCTGGACGTGCTGCTGGTGGCGACGGCCAACCCCGAGGACTACACCAACCGCGGCCGCATCATCACCCCGCTCAAGGACCGGTTCGGTGCCGAGATCCGCACCCACTACCCACTCGACGTCGAGGCGGAGATCGCCGTCGTCCGGCAGGAGGCGCGGCTGGTCGCCGAGGTCGGCGAGCCGTTGCTGGAGGTGCTCGCCCGGTTCGTGCGGAATCTGCGCGAGTCGCCCGCGATCGACCAGCGGTCCGGTGTTTCGGCCCGGTTCGCCGTCGCGGCGGCGGAAACGGTCGGCGCCGCCGCGCTGCGCCGGTCCGCGCTGACCGGCGAGGAACCCGCGGTGGCGCGCCCGGTCGATCTCGACGCCGTACCCGCCGTCCTGCGCGGCAAGCTCGAATTCGAGCCGGGGGAGGAGGGACGCGAGACCGAACACCTCGTGCACCTGCTGCGCCGGGCGGTCGCGGAGACGGCCCGCTCGCGGTTCGCCGGACTGGACCTGCTGCCGCTGGCCGACGCCGTCGAGTCCGGGCATCTGGTCGCCACCGGAGAACGCGTGCCCGGCAAGGACGTCCTCGCCGCGCTGCCGGAACTGCCGGTGCTGCACGACGTCGCGGCGCGTGCGGGCGTGGCCCCCGACGAACCGGCCGGGCGGATCGCGGCGGCGGTCGAGCTGGCGCTGGAATCGCTGTTCCTGTCGAGGAGACTCGCCAAGGATTCCGACGACTCGACGACCGTCTACGGCCGATGAGTTTCCCGCCGACGTACTTTTTCCCGCGGAGGCGGCGATGACACAGCCGGAGGGCTATTCGTACGGGCCGTGGCACGACGGCCCGGATCCGCTGGCGCCGCCCGCGGATCTGCGGGACGCGCTCGACGAGATCGGCCGCGACGTCATGGCGGGCGCCTCGCCCCGGTCCGCGCTGGAAGAGCTGCTGCGGCGCGGCACCCCGCGCACCGCCGGGCTCGACGAGCTGACCAGACGGCTCTGGCAGCGCCGGTCTGAGATCCAGCGGCGGCACCGGCTCGACGGCACGCTCCAAGAGGTCCAGCGGCTTCTCGACCAGGCGCTGGAGGCCGAGCGGCGCGAGCTGTTCCCCGACCCGGACGACGACGCCCGTTTCCGTGAAGCACAGCTGGACGCGTTGCCGCCGGGGACGGCCGCGGCGGTGCGCGAACTCGCCGAGTACGACTGGCGTTCGCGAGAAGGCAGGGAGAACTACGAGAAGATCCGTGACCTGCTCGGCCGTGAGCTCCTGGATTCCCGTTTCGAGGGGATGAAGGAGGCACTGCGGAACGCGGGGCCGGAACAGGTCGAGCAGGCGAACCGCATGCTCGCCGACCTCAACGACCTCCTGGCCGCACATGCCCAAGGTCGTGAGGACGTCCCGGAGCGGTTCGCGGAGTTCATGCGTCAGCACGGCGAGTTCTTCCCGGAGCACCCGAAGAACGTCGAAGAGCTGATCGACGTCCTCGCCGCTCGCGCCGCGGCCGCGCAACGGATGCTGAACTCGATGACCCCGGAACAGCGGGCCGAACTGGCCGAACTGTCACAGCAGGCGTTCGGCGACCCCAGGCTCGCACAGCAACTGTCCACTTTGGATGCCCAGCTGCGGGCGTTGCGGCCTGGTGAGGATTGGACCTCCTCGGAACGCTTCCGTGGCAACGATCCACTGGGCCTCGGTGAGGGTGCCCGGGCGATGTCCGATCTCGCCGAACTGGACGCGCTGGCCGAACAGCTCGGCCAGTCGTATCCCGGCGCAAGGCTGGAGGACATCGACGTCGACGCGCTGAGGCGCCAGCTCGGGCCGGACGCCGGTGTCGACGCGCGGCGGCTGTCCGAACTGGAACGCGAGCTCCGGCGGCAAGGACTTTTCGAACGTGCTCCCGATGGCACGCTTCGCTTGTCTCCCAAGGCTTTGCGAAGGCTGGGCGAGACGGCGCTCGCGGACGTCGTACACGCGCTGCGCGGCAAGACCGGGCAGCGGGAGACCGAGTCCGCCGGCGCCGCGGGCGAGCCGACCGGCGCGACCAGGCCGTGGCGGTTCGGGGACATGCAGCCGTGGGACGTCTCCAGGACGGTCCGCAACGCCGTCCTGCGCTCGGTTTCGGTGGGGGAGCGATCGGTCCGGATGGACGTTTCCGACGTCGAGGTGATCGAGACCGAGCACCGGTCGCGCGCGGCGGTGGCGTTGCTCGTGGACACCTCGTGGTCGATGGTGCAGGAGGGCCGCTGGCTGCCGATGAAGCGGACGGCGCTCGCGCTGCACCAGCTGATCAGCACCCGGTTCCGCAACGACGCCCTCCAGCTGATCACGTTCGGCCGCTACGCGACGTCGGTCGAACTGGCCGAACTGGTGGGTCTGGAAGGCGCTTGGGAACAGGGCACCAACGCCCATCACGCCCTGCTCCTGGCCGGACGGCATCTGCGGCGGCACCCCGACGCGCGGCCGGTGGTCCTGATGGTCACCGACGGCGAGCCGACCGCGCACCTGGAACCGGACGGATCGGCGGAATTCGACTACCCGCCCCAGCCGAGGACACTGCTGAAGACCCTGTCCGAGGTGGACCGGATGGCGAAGCTGGGCGCGTCGGTGACGGTGTTCCGGCTCGGGGACGACCCGCGCCTGACGGAGTTCGTCGACCTGCTCGCCCGCCGCTCCGGTGGCCGGGTGGTCGCTCCCGATCTCGACGGGCTCGGCGCCGCCGTGGTCGGCGACTACCTGCGGACCAGGAGGCGCTGAACTCACCTACGCTGAGCCGATGGGGTACTCGGTGGGGAAGGTCGCGGCGCTCTCGGGCGTCACCGTGCGCACGCTGCACCATTACGACGAGATCGGCCTGCTGTCCCCGAGCGGGCGGACGGCCGCCGGGTATCGCAGCTACAGCGACGACGACCTCGACCGGCTCCAGCGCGTCCTGTTCTACCGGGAGCTCGGGTTCGGCCTCGAGACGATCGCGAAGATGATCGAAGACCCGGGCGTGGACGCGCTGGAGCACCTGCGGCGTCAGCGCGCGCTGCTCGCCGACCGGATCGGCGAGCTGACGCGGATGGCCGAATCCGTCGAGCGGGTGATCGCGGCGAAGGAGGTCGGGAGCGCGCTGACCGCGGAAGAGCGGTTCGAGGTCTTCGGCGAGTTCCGCGAGCCGGAGGGCTACGCGGAGGAGGCCGTCCGCCGGTGGGGCGAGACCCCGCAGTGGCGGGCGGCGGCCGTGCCGCGGTCCAAGGAGGAATGGCTCGCAGCGGAGAAAGCCCGGGAGGACTGGGTCCGGCGGTTGCTCGCCGTCTTCGACTCCGGCGCGCCCGCCGACAGCTCCCCGGCGATGGACCTCGCCGAGGAACACCGCCGGATGCTCGCGGCGTTCATGGGTGACTGCGACCTCGCGACGCACCGTGAGCTCGCCGGGCTGTACGCGACCGAACCGGTCCAGCTCGGCTTCCTGGTGCGCGAGCCGGACCAGCGGCCGGGCCTCGGCGAGTACATCCGGGACGCCGTCCACGCCAACGCGGACCGGGCAGCCGGATAGGGGATCCGGTTACTCCGGCCGTGTTCGTCTCCCACCGGGCGGGAACGGCGCGGCGGCTCCGCTTACAGTCGGGGTATGCAGACTTGGTCATCGGTCGACGTGCCCCGTATCCCCGGCACCCCCCGTCCGCTGCGGCTCCACGACACCGCGACGGGACAGATCCGTCCCACCGCGCCCGGGCCCACCGCCCGGATGTACGTCTGCGGCATCACGCCGTACGACGCCACCCATCTGGGGCACGCGGCCACGTACCTGACGTTCGACCTGGTGAACCGCCTGTGGCGGGACGCCGGGCACGAAGTCCACTATGTGCAGAACGTGACGGACATCGACGAGCCCCTGTTGGAGCGCGCCGAGCGGGACAAGGACGACTGGGTCGTCCTCGGCATGCGCGAGACGGCGCTGTTCCGCGAGGACATGACCGCGTTGCGGGTGCTGCCGCCGCGGCAGTTCGTCGGTGCCGTCGAGAGCATCCCGGAGATCGTCGAGGTCATCGCGAAGCTGCTGGCCAACGGTAGCGCCTACCGCGCGGACGACGCGGAGTACCCGGACATCTACTTCGACCACAACGCCACCGGGCACTTCGGTTCCGAGTCGAACTACGACGCCGAGACCATGGCGAAGTTCTTCGCCGAACGCGGCGGCGACCCGGACCGCCCCGGCAAACAGCACCCGCTGGACGCGCTGCTGTGGCGGATGGCGCGCCCGGGCGAGCCGTCGTGGGAGTCGGAACTGGGCGCGGGCAGGCCCGGCTGGCATATCGAGTGCAGCGCGATCGCGGTCAACCGGCTCGGTCTCGGTTTCGACGTCCAGGGCGGTGGCTCTGACCTGATCTTCCCCCACCACGAGTACAGCGCCGCGCACGCGGAGGCGGTCGCGGGGGACAGGCCGTTCGCACGGCACTACGTGCACGCCGGGATGATCGGCCTCGACGGCGAGAAGATGTCGAAGTCGCGCGGGAACCTCGTGTTCGTTTCGCGTCTGCGGGCCGACAAGGTCGACCCGGGCGTCATCCGGCTCGCGCTGTTCGCCGGCCACTACCGCGAGGACCGGCCGTGGACCGCGCAGCTGCAGACGGACGCCGAAGCGCGGCTGGCGCGCTGGCGTGAAGCGGTCTCCCTCGGCACGGGCCCCGCTGCGGAGGACACCGTCGCGCGTCTGCGCGACCACCTCACCGACGACCTCGACACGCCCAAGGCGCTCGCGGCCGTCGACGCCTGGGTGGAGCAGGCGCTGAACCGTTCCGGCACCGACCCGGCCGCGCCGGGGCTGATCCGCAACGCGGTCGACGCACTGCTCGGCATCGAGCTCTGAAAACCACTGCTGGGGCGGACGAAAGCCGCCCCAGCAGTGTGTATAACGCCCTACACGGCGACGCGACCGGCTTCCAGCCGGAGGTGGTCACCCGCCCAGTCCCGCCGCAGCCATCGATCGTGAGAAGCGATGACGACGGCACCCGGCGCGGAATCGAGCGCGGTGAACAACTCCTCGGCCAGGGTGAGCGAGATGTGGTTCGTCGGCTCATCCAGCAGGAGGACCTCCGGCGGGTCGGCGATGAGCAGCGCCAGCGCGAGCCGTCGCCGCTGCCCGACCGACAACGCGCCCACCCTGGTCCCGAGATCGCGCGGGGCCAGCAACCCCAGCCCGCGCAACGGGGGAGCGTCTTCGCCGAGGGCTTCGGCGTAGGTCCGTTGAGCTGTCTTCTCCGGCTCGGCGAACGCGACGTCCTGTGCCAGCAGGCCGATGCGCACCCCGCGTCCGGAAAGGACGGTCCCGGAGTCCGGGGTCAGCGCGCCGGCGAGGACGGACAGCAGCGTCGATTTCCCGGCGCCGTTGCCGCCGGTGATCAGGAGCCTCGACGTGGTCGTGACGTCCAAGGTCGCCAGCCGCAGCCGTCCCGCGATCTCGATGTCCCGCACCGAGATCGCCGTCTTCCCCTCGCCGGGCGCGCCGGTCAGATCGCCCTGGAACCGCAGCGGCGCGGGCGGCTTCCGCACCTGGTCGCGTTCCAGTTCGTCCAGCCGCAGCTGGGCGTTGCGGACCCGGCGTGAGATCTGCTTCTGCACCCTCCCGGTCTTGAAGTCGTAGAGCATCTTGGCGTTGTCGCGCTGCGGCCGGTTGTGCGCGACGTCGCGCGCGGTGACGGCCACGGATTCACGCAGTTCCTTGAGCTCGTCCTGTTCCTCGGCGTAGCGCTGTTCCCAGCGCGCCCGTTCGGCCCGTTTCCGGTCCAGGTAGTCGGAATACGTGCCGCCGTACCGGGTCGGGCCGCCCAGCGCAGGGTCGAGGTCGACGATGTCGGTGCACACCGCGTCCAGGAACACGCGATCGTGCGACGACAGCACGACGACGCCGGTCAGCGAAGCGAGATGCTGTTCGAGGAACTCCATCGCGGCGTCGTCGAGATGGTTCGTCGGCTCGTCCAGCACGAGGGTGCCCGGCCGCCGGATCAGCAACGCGGCGAGGCCGAGCCGCGACCGCTGGCCGCCCGACAGCGTGCCCAGTTCGCGCGCCGGGTCGATCCCGCCCAGCCCGAGCCCGGCGCACACGACCTCGGCACGCCGGTCGGCGTCCCACAGGTCGTGGGCCTGGGCCCATTCGAGCACCGTGCCGTACTCGTCGAGCACGGCGGCGTCGTCCGGCTGCCGAGCGAGCGCCTCGGTCAGTTCGTCGAGTCTCGCCGACGTTCGCCGGATCTCGGCGAGCGCGTCGTCGATGACGTCGGAGAACCTCGCTGTCAGCGGGAAAGGCAGCTCCTGCAAGAGGAATCCGAGGTCGTCGCCCCGGAGCACCTCGCCACCCTGCGGCTCTTCGACACCGGCCAGCAAACGCAGGAGCGTGGACTTGCCGACGCCGTTCTCGCCGACCAGTCCGAGCCGTTGCCCGGCCGAAGCGGTCAGATTCACGCCGTCGAGAACGACGCGGGCGCCGTAGGAGTGGACGAGGTCCTTGGCGATCAGGGAAAGAGACATACGACATCACCGTGCTTCTTCGGACAGGGAACCCCCGCCGGGCTTCGTGGCTTACGGGAGCGGTGCTCGACCGAAGCCGCCTCGGAGCGGGGAAGGCGCGATGTCAGTTGTCCATGATGCGCACAGTCTAACGCAACACCTGTAGCGTTAGTCAACCCCTGTTTTCGGAGCGCAGGCGGGCGGCCTCGTGTTCGGCGAACGCGCGCCCGTCGGTCAGGACGCCGAGCAGTGCGGCGAGCTGGCGCCGGTCGAGCTTGCCGAGGCGGTCGCCGAAGAACCGGGCCATGGGGGAGTAGAGGTCGGCGACGTCGTCGAGCCGGTCGGGGAGCGGGCGGATCGCGAGGCGGCGACGGTCGGCGGGATCGGGGACGCGCTCGACCAGTCGCCGCTCCTCCATGCGGTCGAGCATCCGCGTCACCGCGCCGGTGGTCATGCCGAGCGCCCGCGCCAGCTGGGTCGGCGAGGTCGCGGCACCGCTGATGACCAGCTGGAGCCCGTGCAGCTCGGTGGGACTGATCCCGAGCCGTTCCGCCATGGCCGTCTGGAACAGGACGGTCGCGCTGACGAAGCGGGGGATCTCCAAAGCCGCCGCGGTGGCGAGTTCTCGCTGGTCAGGCATGTGCTTCCCTGGGGCAGTAGTTGAGCTGGGCAGTTGCTGTCCTGTGCAGCAACTGCTTCGGCAAGGGTATCCGGAGCGTGACTCGCGTGTCCGGGCGCGGTATTCGCGTGATTGAGGGCGGAACTCGCGTGATCGGAGGCGGAACTCGCCGGGTGGGCTCCATGGCGCGTCTTGACTTACGGACGGCCGCCTGTGAACCTGAAAGAGGACTTTCGAAAGATGTCTTTCAGATTGGATCGGGCGATGACCGGGTTGCCGCCGCGCAAGCGGATCGAAGACGTCGAGCTGATGCGGGCGTTGGCGCATCCGCTGCGTTCGGCGCTGGTGGACCACCTCATGGCGGTCGGCCCGCGGACCGCGAGTGAATGCGCGGCTGCCGTCGGCTCGACCGCCTCGAACTGCAGCTGGCATCTGCGTCAGCTGGCGCGGCACGGTCTCGTGGAGCGGGTCGAAGGGGAGGACGGGCGGGAGCGGCCGTGGCGGGCGTGCCAGGTCGGCATCGAGTTCGGTGACGACCCGGAGCTGCGAGGGGCGCAGCTGGCGGTCGTGGGGACGACCCTCGCGCGGGAGAAGGAGCTGACCGAGCGCTACCTCGACGCCGCCGACCGGCTCGGCAAGGAGTGGCGGGACGCGTCGGGGATCAACAACTACTCGCTGCGGGTGACCGCCGGCGAGCTGGACGAGCTGGTCCAGCGGATCGACGCGCTCGTGCGGCCCTACGTCGGCGCGATCCGTGAAGACGCTCCAGCGGAAGCCCTCCCGGTCCACTTGGGACTGCGGGCGTTCCTCCGCATCGACGCCGAGGGGAAGCCGAGCAGATGAAACCGTTGAGGGATCCCGCGTTCGCGCGGTTGTGGATCGCCGCCTTCTTCTCCGAGACCGCCGAGTGGATGCTGCAGATCGCGTTGCCGGTGTTCGTCTTCCAGGCGACCGGTTCGGCGGCCACCACGGCG
This sequence comes from Amycolatopsis sp. NPDC058340, assembly GCF_042723975.1. NCBI lineage: Bacteria > Bacillati > Actinomycetota > Actinomycetes > Pseudonocardiales > Pseudonocardiaceae > Amycolatopsis > Amycolatopsis sp. NPDC058340. Next base: position 25,915 of record NZ_JBHXIB010000021.1, read on the forward strand.
TTGAGCATCGTCCTCGGCCTTGTCCCCGCGGTGATGCTGAGCCCGGTGGCCGGCGTGATCGCGGACCGCTGGAACCGGCGGCTGGTGCTGTGCGTGGTGTGCGCCGGACAGGCGTTCGTGGCGCTGCCTCTGCTGTTCGTCGCGTCCGGCGGCCCGGTCTTCGTGATCTACGGGGTGATGGCCGCGCAGGCGGGTCTGGCTTCGTTGTTCGAGCCCGCACGCAACGCGCTCGTGCCCGAACTGGTCCCTCCCGGCGAGCTGATCGGCGCCAACGGCCTGATGAGCATCAACGGCAGTGTCGCGCGGCTCGCCGGCGGCTGGGCGGGCGGTCTCCTGCTCGGATTCGGCGGTCTGGGCTGGGTCGTGGTGGCCTATCTCGGCGTACTGGTGATCGGGTCGGCCCTGCTGGCGCGTCCGTTCCGGCGGGTCGCCGCGCCGAAACCGGCCGGACCGCACGAACCGGTGTTGAGGGCGTGGCTCGACGGGCTCCACGAGATCGGCCGCGAAGGGCGCCTTCGCCTCGCCGGTGTCGTCGTGGTGCTGACGTCGCTGGCGCAGGGGATGTTCCTGGTGCTGTTCGTGGTCTTCGTGCTCGACATCCTCGACGGCACCGAAGGCGACGTCGGCTTGCTTCGCGGCGTACAGGCGCTCGGCGGGCTGGCCGCGGGATTCGCCGTCGCCACCGTTGCCCGGAAGGTCGCCCCCGCCGCGCTGCTCGGTTGGGGAGGGCTCGCGCTCGGCCTGTTGTCGGCGGTGATCTGGAACCTGCCCGCGCTGACCGCGTCACTGGGCGTCTTCCTCGGGCTTTTCGGTCTGGTCGGCGCCCCCGGGGTGCTCGCCGGATCCGGGCTGCTCTCGCTGGTCCAGACCGCCGCGTCACCGGAACGCTCCGGCCGTGTGCTGAGCACCGTGTTCGCCGGGACCGCGGGCTTCACCGCGCTGGGGGCTCTGCTGACGGGCTGGCTGCTGGACGTGCTGGGCACGGGGGTCTTGCTGAACGTGCAGGCGGGTCTGCACACCGTCTCGGCGTTGATCGTGCTGGGTGTGTCGGCGTCGGGCAGGCTGCGCGCCGACGCGATTCCGGCGGTTCCCCGGACCGGGTGAAGCTACGGTGGTGGAGTGCCGCATCTCTTCGCCACCAGCGACCTCCACGTCACCCATGAGGGCAACGCCCCGCTCGTCGACGAGGTCGTCCCCCGTACCCCCGACGACTGGCTGCTCGTGGCCGGTGACGTCGCCGAACGCGCCGAATCCGTGATCGGGGTGCTCAAGACCTTGCGCGAACGCTTCGCGAAGGTCGTCTGGGTACCCGGAAACCACGAACTGTGGACCACCCAGAAGGACGAATGTCAGCTGCGCGGACAGGCGCGCTACGAGCATCTGGTCGAACGCTGCCGCGAGATCGACGTCCTCACCCCGGAGGATCCGTACCCGGTGTGGGAGCACCAAGACAAGCCGCTGACGATCGCCCCGCTGTTCGTCCTGTACGACTACAGCTGGCGGACCCCGCTCGCCGACGGGCTGCCGATGCTGACGGCCATCGAGCAGGCGCGCGAAGCAGGCGTGCTGTGCACGGACGAGTTCTTCCTGCACCCCGATCCGTATCCCAGCAGGCAGGCGTGGTGCGCCGACCGGGTGAAGATCAGCACGGAACGGCTGGAGGCGATCCCCGAGGACCACGGGACGATCCTCATGTCGCACTGGCCGCTGCACCGCCACCCGACCGAACCGCTGTACTACCCGGAGTTCGCGCTGTGGTGCGGGACGACCGAGACCGAGGACTGGCATCTGCGGTTCCGTGCCGAGGTCGCCGTCTACGGGCATCTGCACATCCCGCGCTCCACGGAGGCGGACGGCGTGCGGTTCGAGGAGGTCTCGCTCGGCTATCCGCGTGAGTGGCGGAAGCGGGCACGGGGGCCGATCCCGCTGCGGCGCATCTTCTGACGCCTCGTGAGTGGCGAGGACGGTTCTAACCGTCCTCGCCACTCACGAGGCCGGAGGTTCAGCCGCGGCCGGGACCGTCCTGGCCGGGGCGGCGGCGCCGCAGGTACCGCTCGAACTCGGCCGCGATCTTGTCCCCGCTGACGTCGTCCAGCGTGAACTCGGTCTCCGCGTCGCCGCGCTCCTCGAGCCCCCGGACGTACTCGCTGATCTCCTCGTCCTCCTCGGCCATCTCGGTGACCGTCCGCTGCCACTCCTCAGCCTGCTCGGGAAGGGCACCGAGCGGGATTTCGACGTCGAGGACGTCCTCGAGTTTGTGCAGCAGCGCCAGCGTGGCCTTGGGCGACGGCGGATGCGAGACGTAATGCGGCACGGCCGCCCAGATCGAGACCGCCGGGACACCCGCCTGCACGCAGTAGTCCTGCAGGACCCCGACGATGCCCGTCGGTCCCTGGTAGTTGTTCAGCTCCAGCCCGAACTGCGAAGCGGTGTCCTTGTCGTACGCCGTCCCGGTGACCGGGACGGGCCGGGTGTGCGCGGTGTCGGCCAGGAGTGCGCCGAGGGTGACGACGGTGGAGACTTCCAGTTGCTGGATCTGCTCCAGCAGCTCGGCGCAGAAGGCGCGCCAGCGCATATTCGGTTCGGGCCCCTGGACCAGCACGATGTCCCGGCTGAAGCTCTCCGGGCGGCACACCGACAGCCGCGTGGTCGGCCAGTCGACCCGCCGGGTGACGCCGTCCACCATGCGCACGGTCGGTCTGCTGACCTGGAAGTCGTAGTACTCGTCAGGACTCAGCTCGCTCAGTGGGGTCGCATCCCAGTTGAGCTGGAGATGCTCGACCGCCCGGCTGGCCGCGTCACCTGCGTCGTTCCATCCTTCGAAGGCGACGATCATGATCGGCTTGGTGTCATCCGGGTGGTCGCGGCCGGGCCGCTGGGTCTCGTCGACGGGCTCACTCACCGGACCAGCCTACGACCAGGCGGCCGTGCGCCGTTGGGCATGTCCGGTGGTGTTTCGCGGGGACGAATCGCGCGGAGTCGGAACAATGTGACATTTCGGGCAGCTACCTGACCGTCGACGTGAATCCGTCTCGGCTACCGTGGGCTTTGGAAGGCCTGACCGAACGTGAGGGGGAGCCGTGACCGAACCGTCCACACCGGACGGACTAGCCGCCGTGCTGTGGGACATGGACGGCACGCTGGTCGACTCGGAGAAGCTGTGGGACGTCGCGCTCTACGAGGCCGTCGAAAGCCTCGGCGGCACCCTGACCGAGGAACAGCGCCTGAGTCTCGTCGGGTCCAATATGGACGACACGGCCGCGTTCCTGCTCGAAGTGTGCGCCAGGCCCGTGACGCCCGGGTCGATCGCGGAGATGGGGCAGTGGATCCGCCGCCGCACGGCCAACCTCTTCGACGGCCCGCTTCCGTGGCGTCCCGGCGCGCAGGAGCTGCTCGAACTGTTGCGCGCCAACGGTGTCCCGATGGCACTGGTGACCTCCACCGAACGGTCGCTGACCGAACTCGCGCTCAACACCATCGGCCGCGAGTACTTCGCCGCCACGGTCTGCGGTGACGAGGTCGATGGTCTGAACAAGCCGGACGCGAGGCCGTATCAGCTGGCCGCGGAGTTGCTGGGAGTCCCGGCTTCTCGGTGCGTCGCGATCGAGGATTCACCGCCTGGCGCGGCTTCCGCGGCCGCGGCGGGCTGCACGGTGGTGGTGATCCCGAACGACGTCGACGTCGAGCCGGGGGAGCGGCGGGTGTTCCGCTCGTCGCTGGTCGGGCTCGACGTGCCGGCGCTGACCGCGCTCCTGCCCTGACCGCCATGTCGCATTTCCGCTAGACCGCGCCCGGTGCGGTCGGTGATGCTGGCCTGGTGCATGAGGATTTCGAGCGCTGCGTCCGGGCGGTCCAAGCGAAGGACGCCCGGTTCGACGGCTGGTTCTTCACCGCCGTCCTGACGACGCGGATCTACTGCCGGGCGAGCTGCCCGGTCGTCCCGCCCAAGCCGGAGAACATGACGTTCTACCCGAGCGCGGCGGCCGCGCAGGAGGCCGGTTTCCGTGCCTGTAAACGGTGCCGTCCGGACGCCAGCCCCGGGTCGCCGCGGTGGAACGAACGCGCGGACCTGGTGGCGCGGGCGATGCGGCTGATCGCCGACGGCGTCGTCGACACCGACGGCGTGAGCGGGCTGGCCGCCCGGCTCGGCTACAGCGTCCGGCAGGTGGAGCGGCACGTGCGCGCCGAACTGGGCGCGGGCCCGCTCAGCCTCGCCCGTGCGCAACGGGCGCAGACGGCGCGGCTGCTGATCGAGACGACCGGCCTGTCGATGATCGACGTCGCCCTCGCCGCGGGGTTCGGCAGCGTCCGGACCTTCAACGACACGGTCCGCGAGGTCTTCGCCCTGTCCCCGACGGAACTGCGGGCCCGCGTCCGCACCGCGCCGTCGACCGCGCCCGGGACGCTGAACCTGCGCCTGCCGTACCGGAAGCCGCTGTTCCCGGACAACCTCTTCGGGCATCTCGTCGCGACCGGCGTCCCCGGCGTCGAGGAGTGGCGCGACGGCGCGTACCGCCGCACGCTGCGGCTCCCGCACGGCGCCGCCGTCGTCGCGCTCAAACCGGAAGACGGCTACATCGGCTGCCGGCTCACCCTGTCGGATCTGCGGGATCTCTCGACCGCGATCAGCCGCTGCCGCCGTCTGCTCGACCTCGACGCCGACCCGGTCGCCGTCGACGACGCGCTGGCCGCCGACCCGCTGCTGGGGCCGCTCGTGGCCGCCGCGCCGGGCAGACGGGTGCCGAGGACGGTCGACGGTGACGAGTTCGCCGTCCGCGCGGTCCTGGGGCAGCAGGTCTCCACCGCGGCCGCCCGCACGCACGCCGCCCGGCTGGTCCTCGCGCACGGTGACCCCGTCGACGATCCGGACGGCGGGCTCACCCACGTCTTCCCGGACGCCGCCGCGCTCGCGGAGATCGACCCGGAAAGCCTCGCGATGCCGCAGAGCCGCAAGCGGACCCTGCTCGGCCTCGTCGCCGAACTGAACGGCGGGGAACTCGATCTCGGCACGGGAAGCGACTGGCAGCGCGCCCGCGAACGGCTGCACGCGTTGCCCGGCTTCGGCCCGTGGACCGTCGAAAGCATCGCGATGCGCTCGCTCGGCGACCCCGACGCGTTCCTGCCCACCGATCTCGGCGTCAAGGTCGCCGCGAAGGGGCTCGGGCTCGGCCCGGCCGCGTTCGCCGCGCACGCCGAACGCTGGCGTCCGTGGCGCGCCTACGCCGTCCAGCACCTCTGGGCGACCGGAGACCACCCGATCAACCGGCTGCCCGCCGCCTGACTTCCCGAGGAGCGCCATGCGCACGCACACCGTCATCGACAGCCCTTACGACCAGCTGACCCTGGTCGCGGACGGCGAGAGCCTCTGCGGGGTGTACATGGTCCGGCAGCGGCACCGCCCGGCCGAGGAGAGTTTCGGCCATCCGGACCCGGGCGCGCCGATCTTCGTCGACACCGAGAAACAGCTGAAGGAGTACTTCGCCGGACAGCGGAAGGAATTCGATCTCCCGCTGAGCTTCGGCGGCACCGAATTCCAGCGGATGGTCTGGGAAGGCCTGCTCGGCATCCCATATGGCGAGACGGTTTCCTATGGTCAGCTCGCCGACCGTCTCGGCAGGCCCAGCGCTTCGCGCGCGGTCGGGCTCGCGAACGGGAAGAACCCGATCGGCATCATCGTGCCGTGCCATCGTGTGATCGGCTCCAACGGCGATCTCACCGGTTACGGCGGCGGTGTCGAACGGAAACGGCACCTGCTCGACTTCGAACGGGGTGGCGCCGCGCTGTTCTGAAGTGTGATGCGAGCGGCAACACACCGGCCCGGGGCAGCGCGGCGCGGGCGCGGATGGAAGGATCTCCAGACCGTGAAGACCTTCGATGAGCTGTTCGCCGAGCTTGCCGAGCGCGCCCGCACGCGCCCTGACGGTTCCGGCACCGTCGCCGCGCTGGACGCGGGAGTGCACGCACAGGGCAAGAAGGTGCTCGAAGAGGCGGGCGAGGTGTGGATCGCCGCCGAGCACGAATCCGACGAAAGGCTCTCCGAAGAGATTTCACAGCTGCTGTACCGCGTACAGGTGCTCATGCTCGGCCGAGGACTGTCGACAGAGGACGTGTACCGGTACCTGTGACGCCTTCGCGTCCGGAGAACCAAGGAGAAGCAATGCTGCGTGTCGCCGTGCCGAACAAGGGAGCCCTCGCCGCCGCCGCGTCGGAGATGCTCGGAGAGGCCGGCTACCGCAAGCGACATGAGGCCCGCGACCTGACCGTGCTCGACACGGTCAACGAGGTCGAGTTCTTCTTCTTGCGTCCCAAGGACATCGCGATCTACGTCGGATCCGGCGAACTGGATCTCGGCATCACCGGCCGCGACCTCGCGCTCGACTCCGGTGCCCCGGTCGAGGAGATCCTCGGCCTCGGCTTCGGTGGTTCGACCTTCCGCTACGCCGCGCCGGCGGGCCGGGAGTGGCGGGCCGAAGACCTGCAGGGCAAGCGGCTCGCGACGTCGTACCCGCGGCTCGTGCGCGAAAACCTGAAGCAGCACGGGGTGGAGGCGGAGGTCATCCGCCTCGACGGCGCCGTCGAGATCTCGATCCAGCTCGGCGTGGCCGACGCCATCGCGGACGTCGTCGAGTCGGGACGGTCGTTGCGCCAGCACAACCTCGTGGCCTTCGGGGACCCGATCTGCGTGTCGGAGGCGGTGCTGCTGCAGCGGGCGGGCACCGAGCACACCCGGCCCAAGGACCAGCTGAAGGCACGGCTGCAGGGTGTCGTGTTCGCCCAGCACTACATGATGCTGGACTACGACTGCCCGCGGTCGCTGCTCGACGCGGCCATCTCGATCACGCCGGGTCTCGAGTCGCCGACCGTCGCGCCGCTGGCGGACGAGGACTGGGTGGCCGTGCGGGCGATGGTGCCACGCAAGGAGGTCAACCGGATCATGGACGAACTCGCCGAGACCGGCGCCAAGGCCGTCCTGGCTTCGGACATCCGGGCCTGCCGCCTCTAAGACCTCGTGAGTGGTAAGGACGGTTAGAACCGTCCTTACCACTCACGAGGTCAAGGTGTCAGCGGGGCCGGTTGGGCTTTTTCGGCATCAGGTCGTAGAGCTTCTTCCGCGCTCCGTTGTCCTTCGCGCTGCGGGTCACCGAGACCTCGGTGATGAAATCCTCGAAGACGAATTCCTCGTCCGCGGGCACGATCGCCGCGGCCGGATGGTTGCGCAGGTAGCCGTCCAGCGTCTCCGCGATCTCCCGGAACGACAGTGCCTGCAGCGTTTCCGGTGCGTACGTCGTCACCGGCACGCCGTGCGCGGCGGCTTCGTTCATCACGACACCGAGCGGGACGTGCGACAGCATCGGGATCCCGAACGCGTACAGCTCCTGCAGCGCCGCGGCCGCGTAGTGCGAGATCGGGCGACGGTACAGGCCGGGAACGAGACCGTAGTAGGCGATCGGCGGACGGCCGACGGTCTGTTCGACGTAACGCACCTGGTCCGAAAGCAGGCGAAGGGCGCGGATGCTCGTCCGGTCCGGCTGCACCGGCACGAGGATCCCGTGCGAAGCGGCGAGCGCGTTGTTGGTCAGCACGTCGAGCGCGGGCGGGCAGTCGATGACGATGTGGTCGTAGTTCGCGAACTGGATGACCCTGGCCAGCTGCCAGCCGGGCACCCGGAACTGGTCCAGCCGCCGGATCAGGTCGAACATGCCCGGCGAGGTCGGGATGACGTCGAAGGCGCCGCCCCGCCCGAGGTTGCTGCGCGGATGCCGGACGACGAGTTCCTCGATCGGGCCCTTCCACACCTTGGTCAGGGCTTTCGCGAGGCTGGGCATGTCCGGCGCCACCTCGTCCAGCCCGAGGAGTTCGGTGGTCGCGTGGCCTTGTGGGTCGAGGTCGATCAGCAGCACCCGGCGGCCGCGTTCGGCCAGTGCGGCCGCCGCGCCCACGCTGAGTGAGGTCTTGCCGACCCCGCCTTTCTGGTTGACCACCGAGGTGATCTGCATGCCGAAGCGCTCCCTGTGTCTGTTGTTCCGGGAAGGCTATTGGAAACCCGCCGAGAAAGCGCGTCTATCAGCCCGCCTGTCGCGGTCGCACCAGCAACGCCTGTGCCCCGGAGGCGATCGGCCCCGACGCGTCGTGCAGTGTCGTCGTCGCCGTGCCGATCCCGTTCGGGCCGACCAGGGTGGCCGCGTCGACGCCGATCCAGTCGCCGAGAGGCGGGCGGCGGAGGTGCACCGTGAGCTCGGAGTTGATGAACCACCACTCCCGCGGGTCCAGGAAGTTCGAGATCCCGTTGCCGGAGTCCGCCAGTACGAACAGGCGCTGCAGCGGGCTCGGCTTCTCCCCGTCGACGAGCGCGACGCGCTGCCTGCCCCAGACGGTCGCGGGGCCGGGTTCGTCCAGCGCGCCCTCGACACGGCGCCATTCGACGGCTTGCAGATACCCGCCGTGCCAGCCTTCCGGCCAGGTCGACGCGGGCAGACCGTCCGGCGACGGCAGCGCGGGACCTTCCGCGGTGGCCACCGCGGTGGTGTCCGATGTCGCGATACGCCACGCCGAGGCGCGGGCGACGACCCGTTCGCCGTGGGAGAGCTCGGCCGTCAGCCACTCGACCGACCGGCCCGGGCGTTCCACCCGGGCGCGTACCGACAGCTCCTCCAGCGGAGCGGGCCCGAGGATCTCGACCGTCACTCGCGCCAGCTGGCTCGCGTGGGGCGCCTCGACCTCTTCGAGCGCGCGGACGAGCAACGCCGAGGGCGGCCCGAAGTGCTGCGCGTCCGGGGTCCACGGGCCGGCGGTGTGCGGGGTCGGGAGGAAGAGGCCGTCGCCGGACGGCACGTAGAACGCTTCTGTCACGAACGCACCCTAATCCGCACGGTCCAATACGGACTCTTCGCCGGGATCCGGCTCCGGCCAGCCGGGGTACGGCGGGGGAGTGCCGCCGTACTGCGGGCAGAGCGCCTGATGGTCGCACCACGCGCAGAGTTTGCTCGGATTCGGCCGGAAATCGCCGGTCTTGCCCGCTTTGAGGATCGCCTGCCAGATCGCCTCCAGCGTGCGCTCGAAACGGATCAGCTCGCCCTCGTCGGGTGTGTAGGCCAGTGACTGCCCGTCGGTGAGGTACATCAGTTTCAGCTGGCGCGGCACGACACCGCGGAGCCGCCAGAGGACCACGGCGTAGAACTTCATCTGGAACATCGCCTTGGCCTCGCCGATCTCGCGGGGCGCGGCACCGGTCTTGTAGTCGACGACGCGGATCTCACCGGTCGGCGCCACGTCCAGCCTGTCGACGTAGCCCCGGAGCAGCACTCCGGAGCCCAGCTCGATCTCGACGTGCAGCTCGCACGCCTCCGGCTCCAGGCGACGCGGATCCTCAAGGCCGAAATAGGTGTCGACGAGCTGCTCGGCCGACGAGAGCCACGACGTGACGGCGTCGGGATCATCCTGATCGAACAGCTCGATCCACTCCGGACGTTCCGAAGACAGCTCCTCCCACGCCGGCGCGAGCAGCTCTTTGGCCTGCGGAGGGGTGCGATCGGCCTGCGGAAGGGAGAAGAGGCGCTCCAGCACGGAATGCACCAGCGTGCCGCGCAGCTGGGCCTTCGTCGGGATCTCGGGCAGTCTGTCGACCGCGCGGAAGCGGTAGAGCAGCGGGCACTGCTTGAAGTCGCTGGCACGCGACGGGGACAGGGCCGGCCGACGGCGCGGGACTTCGGCGCCGGGCGGCGGATCGGCGGTGACCGTGTCGGTGTCGGGCATGCAAGGAGCGTATCGCCGGGCACCGACAGTTTCGGGACCGCAACGCACCGGAGCGGCATGACCGACACCACCCGGACGGGAAGGGCGGGTTACCGGCAGCCCACACCAGGGCATCTACGCTTCGACACATGGCGGTGACGGGTGAGCAGGGCCCGCCTCGACGAGGCGCGGCACCAGAGGGTGGGCTCCTGCTGTTCCGGGTCTCCGGGATCCCCGTGCTGCTGGCCCCTTCGTGGTGGATCGGCTCCCTGATCATCGTCGTGCTCTACACGCCGCTGGTCGGCCGGATCCTGCCCGGTGTCACCACACTGACCTCTTGGCTGCTGGCGGCGGCGTTCGCGGTCCTTCTCGGACTTTCGGTGCTCGCGCACGAACTCGGCCACTGCCTGGTCGCGCTGCGCCTCGGCATCCCGGTCCGGCGGCTGCGGCTGTTCCTGCTCGGCGGTCTCTCCGAGGTCGCCAGGACTCCCCGCCAGCCTCGGCAGGAAGGGCTCGTCGCCGCCGCGGGACCGGTGGTTTCGTTGCTGCTCGGCGGATTCTGCGGGCTGCTGATGTTCGCCGTCCCGCCGGAAAGCGCCGCGTGGCTGCTCATCGCCGAATGCGCCGTCGCGAACTTCGCCGTCGGGATCTTCAACCTCCTTCCCGGCCTCCCGCTCGACGGCGGCCGTCTGGTCCGCGCCGGGGTCTGGGCGGTGACGGGCCGCCGTGAGAAGGGCACGCGGGCGGCGGTCGTCGGCGGTGGAGTCGTCGCCGCCGGGCTGGTCGTCTGGGCGCTGTGGGGTTTGGCGGCGGGCAGCGAGGACCGTTGGCTCCGGCTCGGTGTCTGCGTCGTGACAGCGTGGTTCGTGGTCCTCGGCGCGCGAAGCGAGCTCGCCGCCGAAACGCGCCGAGGGTGGCCGGAAGGCGTGCGGCTCAGCGAACTCATCCGGCCCGTTCTCCAGCTTCCCGCGGAAAGCCCCGTTTCGGACGCGCTGGCCGCTTCGGCGGGCCGCGGAGTGGTCCTGGTGCGCGCCGACGGCGTCGCCGCCGGGCTGCTCGACGAGACGGCCGCCGCGCAGCTGGCAGGCACGTCGCCGCACGCGCCCGCGGAGATGGCCGCGGAGCCGATCCGCGCCGACACCGTGCTGCTCTCCTCGGAGTCGGGGGAGGAGATCGCCGAGCGGGTCAGGGAAACCGCCGCGTGGCAGTTCCTCGTCGTGGACGACGAAGGCAGGCCCGCCGGGGTGCTCCGGCGTGAAGACCTGCGCGCCGCGATGACCCGGAGCCGACCCCCGGCGTAGCGCGGCGGGGCCACCTGCGAGGATCGGTCGTCCCGTCCGAGGCACTCTTTCCCGCCGAGGACGGCATGGGCTCAGCAGTTCGCGGGTATGGAGGTTCAGTGTCGGTCCGAGGGCCGTTTCGTGTTGGTGACCGGGTTCAGCTGACCGACTCCAAGGGGCGGCACTACACCATGGTGCTGGCCGAGGGACAGCAGTATCACACCCACCGTGGCGCGCTGGCGCACGACGACGTGATCGGCGCGCAGGAGGGATCGGTCGTCACTTCCGCAGGCGGCAGCCATTATCTGGCGCTGCGCCCGCTGCTGCCGGACTACGTGTTGTCGATGCCGCGCGGCGCGCAGGTGATCTACCCGAAGGACGCCGCGCAGATCGTGATGTGGGGCGACATCTTCCCGGGGGCGCGGGTGCTCGAAGCCGGCGCCGGCTCCGGCGCGCTGACCTGCTCGCTGCTGCGGGCGGTCGGTTCGGAAGGCACCGTGCAGTCCTACGAGATCCGGGACGACCACGCCGAGCACGCCGAGCGGAACGTGGAGAAGTTCTTCGGCCACAAACCGGACAACTGGTCGCTGACGGTCGCGGACCTGTCGACGCACACCGGCGAGGTCGACCGTGTCGTCCTCGACATGCTGGCGCCTTGGGACCAGCTGGAGACGGTCGCCGCGCATCTGGTGCCCGGCGGCGTGCTCACGGTCTATGTGGCGACGGTCACACAGCTTTCGCGGATCACGGAAGCCTTGCGGGATCAGCAGTGCTGGACCGAACCGGAGTCGTGGGAGACCCTCATGCGGCCGTGGCACGTCGTGAGTCTCGCGGTGCGGCCGGACCACCGGATGGTCGCGCACACCGCGTTCCTGCTGACGGCGCGCCGTCTGGCGGACGGGACCGTGTCGCCCCGGGTGCACCGCCGGTCCGGCAAGGGCTAGCGAGACGCGCCGTTGCGAAAGCCACTTTTGCAACGTTGAAGGTTGCGAAAGTGGCTTTCGCAACACGGTCCCGGAGATTTCAGGGCACGCACCACTTGCCGTCGCGCTTCTTCAGCGGGAACGGCGTGTCCTTCTGGCCGCCCGCACCCTCGACGTGAACGGTCACGGAGGCGGAATCTCCGCGGACCGCGGGCGGCTCCGGGAGGGTCGCGGTGACCTTCCCGGCCGCCGCCCACTTCCGGCCGAGCTCGGCGAGATCGGCCGAGGACTGCTGAACGCAGGTGAGCTTCCCGAACGCCGTCGCGTCGTGGTTGACGATGGCCGCGGCGATCGCCTTGCCGACCACCTCGACCGCCGCCACGTCCGGATCCACCGGAACCGGACGGGACGAACTCGGCCCCGGCGAGGGCGTGACACTGCTCGACGCGGCCGGGTCGGAACCGGACGGGGCCACCAGGAGCAGCCCCACCACGACCCCGGCCACGACCGCGCCGCAAACCACCGCGACGGCGGTCAGCTTGTGGCTCACCGTCACGGGCAGGTCACTTCTTGTCGGCCTTGATGTCCTTGAGGCACCACAGATCCGATTCCTTGGCCGCCGTGATCGTGCCTTCCGCCATCTTGGTGCCCTGGGTCGCGCGGTAACGCCCGGTCGCCCGGTCGCCGCTTTCCTTGGCGGGCTCGATGATCTCGAGCTTGATGGGGTCGAGCGGCTTGCCCTCGTCCTTGGTGTTCTCGCTACGGCAGATCAGGTCGAGGAACGTCTTCTTGTCACCCGCGCTGTACGAGGTCGCGGCGCTTTCGAAGACTTCCTGCGGCGAGGCCTTGCCGCCCGGCGCCGGACCGGAGCTCTTGGTCGACGACGTGCTCGGCGAGCTGGACCTGGTGCGCGTCGAGCTCGGCTTCTGCGACGAGGACGGGGCCTCCGACGGGGCGGCGCTGCTGGAGGGCGGCGCCGCGACCGGGTTGTCGTCGCCGGAGTTCAGCGCGATGACCAGCGCGGTCACCCCGCCACCGACCAGCACGACCGCGCCGATCGCGATACCGACGATCAGACCGGTCTTCTTTTTCTTGGGTGGCTCTCCGCCGCCGTAACCGCCTTCCTGCGGGTACGCGTTGAAGCCGCCCTGCTGCCCATACGGATCCGGCTGGCCGAACTGCTGCGTGCCACCGGGGTATCCCTGCTGGGGCTGAGGACCGCTCTGCGGGTAACCACCCTGCTGCTGGCCGTACGGGTCCTGCTGTCCGTACTGGCCGGCACCGGGGTATCCCTGTTGCGGCTGGGGGCCGCTCTGCGGGTACCCGCCCTGCTGGCCGTACGGATCCTGTCCGTAGCCGCCGGGCTGCTGCGGCGGGTAAGTCATGGCTGGTGCCCCCTAGCTGTTCTGCGAAAATGCTCAACATGACCTGCGGGTCCGCCTCCCCGGCGAACGTCGGCCCGATGCTAGCCATCGAGCCGGATCGCCGCTCGATTAGGGCCGAACTGAGACCGGAAACCCGTTTGCACCCGGACGGAGCCGGGTATTCCGTCGCAGGTCAGGCCAGGTGGACGGATTGTGACCATGAGTGCACCGGACCCGGCACCGGGATGGCCTCTTGCGCGGCGCGAAGGTACGTGCTGGCGGGCCGTCCGGAACGCGACGCGCCGATCTTGTGATGCGGAAAGGCCTTTTATTGTCGGTGATCGCCGGTACCGTGGAATGAAAAGCACTCCGAGGAGGTGCCCGATGCATCATGACCTTCCCGGAGGTCGGCGCGAGGAGGCCGACCCTTCAGAAACGACCGGAGCTGGAACCACGTCCGACGAGCAGGCACGTCAGATCCGCTTCCTCGAGGAGGAAGTCGCCCTGCTGCGCCGGAAGCTCACCGATTCCCCACGCCAGAACCGAGTGCTGGAGCAGCGGCTCGCCGAGGCGTCGGAACGAGTGAGCCAACTCACGGAACGCAACACGAAACTGGTCGAGACGCTCCGCGAGGCGCGTGGCCAGTTGCTCGCGTTGCGGGAGGAGGTCGACAGGCTGGCCCAGCCTCCGAGCGGTTACGGCGTGTTCGTCACCGCGTACGAGGACAACACGGTGGACGTGTTCACCGCGGGCCGCAAGATGCGGGTTTCGGTCTCACCCGCGGTCGAGGTCTCGTCGCTGCAGCGCGGACAGGCGTTGCGGCTCAACGAGGCGCTCACCGTCGTCGAAGGCGGTGACTTCGAGCGGATCGGCGAGGTCTGCGCGCTGCGCGAGGTGCTGGCCCCGGACGTCGAGGGCGGCAGCCCCCGTGCGCTCGTGGTCGGGCACGCGGACGAGGAGCGGGTCGTCCTGCTCTCCGATCCGCTGGCCGAACAGCCCCTCAAGCCGGGCGATTCCCTGCTGGTGGACTCGAAGGCCGGTTACGCCTACGAGCGCGTGCCGAAGGCGGAGGTCGAGGATCTCGTGCTGGAGGAGGTGCCCGACGTCCGGTACGAGGACATCGGTGGCCTCACCCGGCAGATCGAGCAGATCCGCGACGCCGTCGAGCTTCCGTTCCTGCACGCCGATCTGTACCAGGAGTACCAGCTGCGCCCGCCGAAGGGCGTGCTGCTCTACGGGCCTCCTGGCTGCGGAAAGACCCTCATCGCCAAGGCGGTGGCCAACTCGCTCGCCAAGAAGGTCGCGGAAGCCCGCGGCGACTCGGCGGACGGGAAGTCCTACTTCCTGAACATCAAGGGTCCGGAACTGCTGAACAAGTTCGTCGGGGAGACCGAGCGGCATATCCGCCTGATCTTCCAGCGGGCTCGGGAAAAGGCCTCCGAAGGCACCCCGGTGATCGTGTTCTTCGACGAGATGGACTCGATCTTCCGCACCCGCGGTTCGGGCGTGTCCTCCGACGTGGAGACCACGATCGTCCCGCAGCTGCTTTCCGAGATCGACGGTGTCGAGGGCCTGGAGAACGTCATCGTCATCGGCGCCTCCAACCGCGAGGACATGATCGACCCGGCGATCCTGCGGCCGGGCCGGCTCGACGTCAAGATCAAGATCGAGCGTCCGGACGCCGAAGGCGCGAAGGACATCTTCTCCAAGTACCTGTCCGACGGTCTCCCGATCCACGCGGACGACCTCGCCGAGTTCGGCGGGGACGTGAAGGCGACCTTCGACGCGATGATCCAGCACACCGTCGAGCGGATGTACGAGGAGACGGACGAGAACCGGTTCCTCGAGGTCACCTACGCCAACGGTGACAAGGAAGTCCTGTACTTCCGTGACTTCAACTCGGGCGCGATGATCCAGAACATCGTGGACCGGGCGAAGAAGTCGGCCATCAAGTCGGTGCTGGAGACCAAGCAGCCCGGCCTGCGCGTGCAGCATCTGCTGGACGCGATCGTCGACGAGTTCGCGGAGAACGAGGACCTGCCCAACACCACCAACCCGGACGACTGGGCCCGGATCTCCGGTAAGAAGGGCGAGCGGATCGTCTACATCCGCACGCTCGTCACCGGCAAGAACCAGGATTCGGGGCGGGCGATAGACACCGCCACGAACACCGGTCAGTACCTGTAAAGCACGAGCGGAAGGGGCCCTTCACCGCAGGTTGCGGTGAAGGGCCCCCTTCGCGTCACACGGCTACGGGTTCCTCGGCCTTCTTACGCGGGCTCAGCCGCCCGTGCGCGGCCAGGATGCCCAGAACGACGAGCAGCGCGCCGACGGGCTGGTTCCACGCCAGGGGTTCGTCGAGCACGAGAACACCGAGCAGTACACCCACAACGGGTGTGAGGTAGGTCACTGCCGACGCGTTCGACGCTCCCCACGCCGCGATGATCGACGCGTTCCAGGCGTAGGCCAGCCCGGTGCCGAGCGCCCCGAGCGCGATCATGCTGAGCACGATCGGCGTGTCGAGACGCACCGGCGTCGTCGCGATGAACGGAGCCAGCGCCAGCATCACGACGGCGCCACAGCAGACCTGTCCCAATGCGATGGTCGGCGCGTCGAGGTTCCGCCACGAGATGAACCGTCGCACGTAGACGAACGAGATCCCGTAGCAGGTCGTCGCGCCCAGGCAGGCCAGCTGCGCGGTCAGCTCGTGGGACACGTCGATCCCTTGCCAGACCCCGACGATGGTGAGCACGCCGAGGAAGCCGAGGACCAGCCCGGTCGTTCGGGCCGTGGTGAACCGTTCCGACGGCAGGGCCGCGGCGGCGATGAGCATGGTGATCAGCGGTGTCGTCGCGTTGAAGATACTGGCGAGCCCGGAGGAGATGTACTGCTCGGCCCAGGAGAACAACAGGAACGGGATGACGCACAGCAGCACGGAAACGACCGCGAGATGCCCCCAGAGCGCCGGATCGCGGGGGAGTGGCTTACGGCGCCACGCGGCGATGGCGATCAGTGCGACGGCGCCGAGGCAGACGCGCGAGAGCGCCACCTGGGCCGGCGACAGGCCGGTGAGACCGACCTTGATGAACAGAAAACTCGCACCCCATACGATCGCGAGCGCCGCGAACCGGATCGCGATACTGAAACGTCCCAATTGTCCTTCTCCTGATTCCGCAAGTCCGCGCCCAGTGAATCCCGGCATCCCCCTTGCGCTCCAGCGGTTTTCGGACGATGTGTCCGACGCCTCCCGCGTGGCGCTCGCCCGAACCGGCCGTATAACGACCTATACTTCCGGGCTGTGAGCGAATCCTCCGGGCGCCCGCGCGCGCCGATCACCGAAGCCGATGTCCTGGCCTGGCTGGAAACGACGGCCGCCGCCGTCGGGTCGGGCGAGGTGAGCGCCCCCGAACTGATCGAGCTGCTGGGCGAGTTGCGCCGCGCCTCCGCGGCCTGCGCCGACGCCTCCGACTGGGCGCTGCTCGCCGCGAGGGAGGAGGGCGCCAGCCTCCGTCAGATCGCGCCGGTGTTCGGCAAGGGTTACGTTCGGGCCCCGGCGGCCCGCCTCGAAAAGCTGCACCGGCAGGCACAGAATTCGAGCCAGTGGCTCGCGATCCTCCGGCACAAGAACGAAGGAGCCCGGTGACGGACACGGAAATCCCCGTCGGCGACCGGATCGCCGTCGGGCTGGCGGCACTCGGCAGGCCCGCGTACATCAACCTCGGCCGGGCCGAGGCGCTGCCTCCCGGGCGCGGGTTCGAGGCGATGCGCGCGGCGACCTACGACGTGCTGGACGACGCGTACGCCGCGGGCGTCCGCTGGATCGACGTCGCCCGTTCGTATGGTTCTTCTGAGGAGTTCTTGGCCGGATGGCTCGCCGACCGCGGCCACGCGGACGTGACGGTGTCGAGCAAATGGGGCTACCGCTACGTGGGGGAGTGGAAGCTCGACGCGGCGGTGCACGAGGTCAAGGAGCACACCGCGGCGCGATTCGCCGAACAGTGGGCGGAAACCGTTGACCTGCTGGGGAAGGCGGTCTCGCTCTACCAGGTCCACTCGCTCACTGTGGACAGTCCGCTGTTCACCGACGACCGGCTGATCGGCGCGCTCGCCGAACTCGCCGCAGGCGGTGTCCCGGTGGGATTCTCCACGTCCGGGCCAGCCCAGGCGGACGCGGTGCGGCGGGCGTTCGAGCTGGAGGTGGCCGGAACTCCGGTCTTCAGTGCCGTGCAGTCGACGTGGAACCTGCTCGAACCGTCCGTCGGCCCGGCGCTCGCGGAAGCGCACGCCGCCGGGAAACGGGTGCTGGTCAAGGAAACCGTCGCGAACGGACGGCTGGTGGTCGAGCCGCCGCCCGCGCTCGCGCGGATCGCGCGGGAGCACGGCGCGGGTCCGGACGCGGTGGCCGTCGCGGCGGTGCTGGCGCAGGACTGGCGTCCGATCGCGGTCATCGGCCCTTCGAGCACCGCTCAGCTCACGGAGAATCTCGTTGCCGCGAAGGTGAAACTCACCGAGGACGAACTCGCGGAGCTGGCCGCGCTCGCGGAGGAACCGGTCGCCTACTGGCGGCACCGATCCTGCCTCGGCTGGCATTGAGGGGCTGGACTAGTCTCGCGGCAAACGTCAGGCGGAAGCCGGGAGGGCTCGAGGGTGCGTCATCGGCAGGTGCTCGCGGTGGCGACGGTCGCGCTGTTCGGTCTGTCGGGATGCGCCGACCGTCCCAACGACCTCGACACCTACTACGACGACCCGACCCCGACGCCGACGGTCGAGCCCGCACAGCCTTCGGTCAAGCCGCAGGCCAACCCGGTTCCGCCGCCGTCGACCCAGGCTCCCGTCCCCGCGGCCGTCTCCGCCGCGCTGCTGACCGACGAGGACGTCGCCGAGGAAGAGGTCGTTCCCGGTGAGGGCAAGGTGTCCGGCTGTCTGACCGGTCTCACCCGCGGCACGAGCCGTTCGGCGTCGTGGTCGTACCCGAGCGGCTCGACGCTGGAACACCAGGTCACCGAGTACACCGACCGTGACGCTTCGGACGTCGTCACCCAGGCGGACTGCGACGGCAGGAAACTCACCCTGACGAAGCAGACCGGCGTCGAGGTCCAGCGCGCCTGGTGCGAGGGCACGACGTGCACGGTGTTGCTCGCCAAGGGGAAGCTCGTCTCCGCCCTCAGCGTGACCGCCGGAACCGAAGCGCGGGCGACGGACGCGGCGAAGCGGTTGTTGCCGATCGTCGCGCAGCGGCTCCGTTCGGCTTAGCGGGCGTTCTCCCGCCGGAACCACTCCAGCGCACCGAGACGGCCGTCCGGTACGAACGCGCTCGCGGGATCGTCGAGCCATGAACGCAATTCGTCGAGGGTCAGCCACCGTCCTTCGACGACTTCCGACGGCTGATGGACGAACGGGCCGTCCCAGCGCGCCTCGAAGGCGAAGTTGTGGCAGCGGATCGTGCCCTGGTCGTAGACATGGGTGAAAAGCGGCCGTAGTTCCACTCCGTGAACACCCAGTTCTTCGGCCAGTTCCCGGCGCGCGCACTCTTCGGGGGTCTCGCCCGCCGCGACGACGCCGCCCGCCCAGCAGTCCCATGTGGAGGGATAGACGTCCTTCGTGGGTGTGCGCAGGTGCACGTAGACGGAGTTCCCGTCACCCGAACGGACCAACACCACGCCCGCCGCGTGCCAGAGTCCCTCGGCGCGGACCCGGGAGCGTGTCGCCGCTCCCACCGCGGTTCCGCCGAGGTCATAGAGCGCAACGAGTTCGTCACTGCCTGACATGGGGGGCATCGTCGCACGCCCCCGACCCCGTAGGGTGGTGGGTATGCGGCGGATCATGGGAACCGAAGTCGAGTACGGCATCGCGGTGCCGGGCGACGCGACGGCGAACCCGGTACTCACCTCGACCCAGGTCGTGCTCGCCTACGCGGCCGCGGCGGACATCCCGCGGGCGAGGCGGGCACGGTGGGACTACGAGGTGGAATCGCCCCTGCGCGACGCCCGCGGGTTCGACCTGACCGGCCCGAGCGGCCCAGGGCACGACCCGGACGTCGAGGACCTCGGCGCGGCGAACGTGATCCTGACCAACGGGGCGCGGCTGTACGTCGACCACGCTCACCCGGAGTACTCGGCGCCCGAGGTGACGAACGCGCGCGACGCGGTCATCTGGGACAAGGCGGGCGAACGGGTCATGGAGGAGGCGGCGCGCAAGGCGGCCACCGTCCCCGGGCAGCCCCCGTTGCAGCTGTACAAGAACAACGTCGACGGCAAGGGCGCGAGCTACGGCACGCACGAGAACTACCTGATGCAGCGGTCGACCCCGTTCACCGCGGTGATCGGGGGTCTGACGCCGTTCTTCGTCTCCCGTCAGGTGATCACGGGTTCCGGCCGGGTCGGCGTCGGGCAGCAGAGCGAGGAAGCGGGTTTCCAGCTCTCGCAGCGGTCCGACTACATCGAGGTCGAGGTCGGCCTGGAGACGACGCTCAAACGCGGCATCATCAACACCCGCGACGAGCCGCACGCCGACGCGGACAAGTACCGCCGTCTCCACGTCATCATCGGCGACGCGAACCTGGCCGAGTACTCGACGTATCTCAAGGTCGGCACGACGGCGCTGGTGCTCGACCTGATCGAGGCGGGTATCCGGTTCGACGACCTGAAGCTGGACGAGCCGGTGCGCGCCGTGCACCAGATCAGCCACGACCCCACGCTGAAGGCGAAGGTCTCGCTGGCCAACGGGCGCAAGTACACCGGGCTGGACCTCCAGTTCGCCTACCACGAGATCGCGTCGGCGAACCTGGAGCGCACGGGCGCGGACGAGGCATCCAAGGAGGTCCTGCGGGTCTGGGGCGAGATCCTCGACGCGCTGGCGCGGGACCCCCAGGAATGCGCGGACAGGCTGGACTGGCCGGCGAAGCTGCGGTTGCTCGAGGGCTACCGCGCGCGGGACCAGCTGGCCTGGGGCGCGCCGCGGTTGCGGCTGGTCGACCTGCAGTACTCGGATGTCCGGCTGGACAAGGGCCTGTACAACAGGCTCGTCACCAGGGGCTCGATGAAACGCCTGGTGACCGAGGAGGAGGTGCTGGAGGCGGTCACGACCCCGCCTTCGGACACCAGGGCCTATTTCCGGGGCCGCACGCTGGAGAAGTACGCCAACTCCATCGCCGCGGCGTCGTGGGATTCGGTCATCTTCGACGTCGGCAGGGAATCGCTGGTGCGGATCCCGACGTTGGAGCCGTTGCGGGGCACGAAGGCCCATGTGGGGAAGTTGCTGGACGACTCCGCGACCGCCGAGGAGCTGGTGGAGGCGCTCACCGGTTCGGACTAGCGGGATTTCCTTTCATCGGGGTTAAGCGATCACGGATCCCACGGAATGTCGGGACCGCTGGGTAGGCTAGGAAACATCGGCCACACCGGGAGGCGAGATGGCTCAGGAAAAGATCGAGAAGCACGGCGGAGGCGACTCGGACGAAGAGTTCGAGGGCGGCGGTCCGGCGGGCCAGGAGCGGCGCGAGAAGCTCGGTGAGGACGTCGACACGATCCTCGACGAGATCGACGACGTGCTCGAGGAGAACGCCGAGGACTTCGTGCGCGCGTACGTGCAAAAGGGCGGCGAGTAGCTCGTTTCCCGGCGGCCCCTGGCCGGGGCCGCCTGTGCGGAGCCGGCGGATCACACAGATTGGAACTTTGAGCACGTATGGAACACACCTCGGGTAAGTCGGCGCTGCCCGCCGCGTACTTCTCGTCGGCGACCTCGTCGTTCTCGGACTTCCTCCGGGCGCAGGCGCCCGAGCTGCTCCCGGAGCGGCGGGTCGCGACGGGCGCGGGCGGGCTGGACGCGCCGCACGGCACGACGATCGTCGCGGTCAAATTCGCGGGCGGGGTGCTGATCGCCGGTGACCGGCGGGCGACGTCGGGCAACCTGATCGCCTCACGCGACATGGAGAAGGTCCACGTCACCGACGAGTACTCGGCGGTGGGCATCGCGGGTTCGGCCGGGCTGGCGATCGAGATGGTGCGGCTGTACGCGGTCGAACTGGCGCACTACGAGAAGATCGAGGGCGTTTCGCTCTCGCTCGACGGCAAGACGAACAAGCTCGCCGGACTGGTGAAGTCCAACCTCGAGATGGCGATGGCCGGGCTGGCCGTGCTGCCGCTGTTCGTCGGGTACGACCTCGACGCCGAGGACGCGAAGCACGCGGGCCGCATCGTCTCGTACGACGCGACGGGCGGGCGCTACGAGGAGAACGCCGGTTACCACGCCATCGGCTCGGGTTCGTTGTTCGCCAAGGGCTCGCTGAAGAAGCTGTACGACCCCGACGCGGACGCCGAAGCCGCGATCCGGACGGCGGTGGAGGCGCTGTACGACGCGGCGGACGACGACACCGCGACCGGCGGGCCGGATCTGGTGCGCCGGATCTTCCCGACGATCGTGACGGTCACCGCGGAGCAGGGTTCCGTGGCGTTGCCGCTCGAGCAGACGACGGCGGTCGCCGAGGCGGTCGTCGCCGCGCGAGCCGAGCGCGGGCGCTGACCGTACTCCCTGTCCCTTCCCGATGAGAGCCCGAAAGAGCGGAGCACCACAGTGACGATGCCGTTGTACGCCTCTCCCGAGCAGCTGATGCGGGAGCGTTCCGAGATCGCGCGCAAGGGCATCGCGCGTGGCCGGAGCGTGGTCGTGCTCAAGTACCGCGGTGGCGTGCTGTTCGTGGCCGAGAACCCCTCGGCGACGTTGCACAAGGTGTCGGAGATCTACGACCGGATCGGTTTCGCGGCCGTCGGCCGCTACAGCGAGTTCGAGAACCTCCGTGTCGCCGGTATCCGGCACGCGGACCTGAAGGGCTACCAGTACGACCGGCGGGACGTCAGCGCGCGTGCGCTGGCGAACGCGTATGCCGCGACGCTGGGCAGCATCTTCACCGAGCAGCTGAAGCCGTTCGAGGTCGAGGTCTGTGTCGCCGAGGTCGGCGCGACCGCCGCCGAGGACCAGCTGTACCGGTTGACCTACGACGGTTCGATCTTCGACGAGCCGAATTTCGTCGTGATGGGCGGTCAGGCCGACACGCTCGGCACGAAGCTGAAGGAGAGCTTCGAGCCGGACCTGGAACTGGGCGCCGTGCTCGGTGTCGCGGTGAAGGCGTTGCGGGACAACACCCCCACGCCCGCGAACGGCGACTCGGACCCGGTGAAGCTCGAAGTCGCCGTCCTGGAGCGGGAGCGGCGCGGCCGCAAGTTCCGCCGGGTCGCCGGTGCGGCGCTGGACGCGCTGCTGCCCGCCGAGCCGGAAGAGCCGAAGAAGGACGACGCCGAGGGCGACAAGCCCGAAGGTGAGTCCAAGAAGGACTGAAGCCTCTCGATACGTGAAGGCCCCCTTCACCGCGCTGGACGCGGTGAAGGGGGCCTTCACGTACTTCGGACGATCGCTGTACACAGTGGACGGCCGCGAGGCAAACGTGTCGTGCTGCGAGGCGGAGACCAACCTGCAGGGCCAACCGTCCGCAAGGGACGCTGAGGCTCGCCTGATGCCCGATTCGAGCGCTTTGCGCGGCGGTCGTGAGTGGCAATGATCGTTCTAACCCTCATCGCCACTCACGACCCCCATGCGGGTCAGGCTGACAGTCAGTCCGGAACCACGCCAAGTCCCAAGTCCGTGAGGGCCTCCTTCCCTACCTTGAGAGTAGGGAAGGAGGCCCTCACGGAGCGGTCAGCCGGGATCAGGCGGGGGTGTCGCCCCACCACTGGCTGCGGCCACCGGCGATGAAGCTCCACAGCTGGAGCCGCGTGCCGTTGGTGGACGAGTTGCCCTCAGCGGTCAGGTAGCGGCCGCTGGCCGGGCTCTGGAAGCGGACGTAACCCTCGGGGTTGACGGTGCCGGCCCACCACTGGTTCTTGGCACCGGCGATGAAGTCCCAGAGCTGGACGATGGTGCCGTTCTTGGTGATGCTGTTGAGATCCGCGTCCAGGTAGCGGCCGCTGGCCACGTTCTGGAAGCGGGAGTAGCCCTCGGGGTTGTCGGTGATGTAGAACGCCTGGTGGTCCGCGTTCAGGTTGCAGTCCCAGAGCTGCATCTTGGTGCCGTTGCGGTTGATGGTGTTGAGGTCGGCGTCCCAGCACTTGTTCGGGTTGAGCCCGGACGGGATGAGGTACATGTCCGCGTCGGCGACACCCGCGGCCTGCGTGCGCGCGCCGGTCGAGGTGCGCTTGACCGGGATGAGCTTGATGCCGTGCACCGAGACCGTGTTGAACCCCTCGCCGGTGGGCTTCGGGGCCGCGGTCGCGGCCGGAGCGGTGACCAGGGTCAGGACACCCGCGGCCGCGGCGATGATTCCCGCCAGGCGCTTCATTTTCGTCATTTTCTTTCCCCTTTTGGAAAGCGTTTTCTCCCAGTGAGGTGAAGGGGAACGGCAGAAGACGACGGGCCGCGACGAAACGCGGCCCGTTGGCCAAGCCGGTGAATCCCCCTCGTGGAAGGTCCGCGTAAACCCCCGAGAAGCGGGCCTTCTCCGAACATCATTCAGGTCTGAACCACGGCCGTCGAGGAGATTTCCGATAGCGGCAATAAGGCTGTTCAGCGATGTAACGGAATGGTGCGCCTCGCGATCTCACGGCGACGACTCCGATCAAGGCGAGGACATATCCGTGCGCATCGAGCTGACGTTGCAGGACCTGACGCGCGTTCGGCTCGCGCCCGAAGCCGATCCCTTGGCCGAGCTGGTTTCGAGCCTGCAGATCCTGCAACGGCGCGACGCGGGCTCGGCGTTGTTCAACCGCTGGCGGCACCGGGTCCGGCTCGGCTTGGCGGAGTCGGCTTCGGTGCTGCTGTGGCTGTGCCGTCCCTATGCGCCGATTCCGGCGTTCCTCGTGCCGGGTGTGGACGAAAGTGGTTTGGAGGCGGGCCTCGCGGAGGTCGCCCGCACCGACTCGGTGAGCTTGAAATCGGCGTTGCGGGATTTCCCGGTGAACCGGGAACTGCCGTCGTGGGCGGCGGGATTGCCGGATGGCGACACGGCCGGGCTGCCAAAACTCGTCCAGGCGATGCAGGACTACTTCGAACTGTCGCTGGCGCCCGGTTGGGAGCCGGCGCGGGCGCAGGTCGACGCGGACCGGGGAATGCGCGCGCAGCTGCTCCTGCACGACGGGGTGGACGCGATGCTCACGAGCCTGCGGCCGCTGGTGCGCTGGTCTTCGCCGGTGCTGGAGGTCGGCGACGGGATCGTCGGTTCCCGCGGTGCGGACGGCGCCGGGCTGATCATCTCGCCGACGTACTTCGCGGTGTGCCCGGTGATCGTCCCGGCGGCGGGGCGGGCACCGGTTCGGCTGCTCTACCCCTCGGTGCGGCAGGCCGCCCCGTCGACCGGATACGGCCGCGACGTGCGGAGATCGCCGGACACCGCCCTCGCCGACCTGCTGGGCCCGACCCGGGCGGCGACGCTGGCGGTCCTGGCGGTCGGCTGCAGCACTTCGGAGCTTGCCGCCCGCCTGGGCGTGACCCCGTCGGCGGCGAGCAAGCACGCCGCCGTGTTGCGGCGCGCGGGGCTGATCACCACCGAACGGGACCGCAACGCCGTGCTGCACTCGCTGACGCCGTTGGGCACCGCGCTCCTGGGCTCCTAGAGCCGGTAGATGGTGAGCGCGCTGGGCCGCGACCGGAAGAGGAAGTCGTTGCCGAGCGGGCCGACCTCGCCGTCGGTGGCGACCCGGCGGTTGCCGTTGAGCAGCCGGACGTGCAGCTCCGGGACATCGAGCTCTTGGTAGACGTGGCTGGCGTTCAGGCTGTTCGTGATCGTGGCGAGGATGAACCGCGCCCGCGAATACGGCACGTCGGCGCGCAGGTAGCGCACGTCGAGAAGGCCGGTGTCGAGGGCCGGGCGGCGCGAGGGCGCGAACCCCTTCGGCGAGTAGGTGCCGTTGCCGACGAACAGCAGCCAGATGCTGGTGTGCTTGCCGTTGAGGGTCACTTCCAGCGGCTTCGCGCGCCGGAGGGTGCGGGCGAGCGCGATCGCCGCGGACGGCCATTTCGGATGCCGCTTCTGCAGCCTTTCCCGGATCCGGACCATCTCCGGGTAGCCGCCGAGGCTGGCGGTGTTGACGAAATAGCGGTGGTCGTCGTCGTGGTTGATCTCGACCTCGCCGAGGTCGACTCCGACGGCGTTGCCCGCCTCGGTCGCGGCGTCCGCGTCGGGCATCGAGCGCATGCCGACGTCGCGGGCGAAGTGGTTGAGGGTGCCCGCCGGGATGAGCGCCAGCGGCAGATCGTGGTCGGCCGCGACCGCGGCGACCGCGGCCACGGTCCCGTCACCACCGGCGACACCGAGCGCGCGCACGGTGTTGTCACGGGCGGCGATCTCGTCGCAGAGCTGATCGCGCAGGTCCCGTTTCGCGTCCGGGTACAGGATGGTGGCCTTGGGCCAGGCGAAGCGGGCTTCCTCGGTCGGGTCCTGGCCGTCGATCCCGGAATGCGGGTTGACCAGGACGAGCATGTCCTCGCCGTCACGCATCTCGGGCGCCTCGGCGGTGTGCGCGGTGCGGCCGGGGACGTCGTCGTTCAGCGGCCACCAGTGCCGCGTCAGCAGGCCCGCGCCGACGCCGATGCCGATCCCCACCCCGACGTCACTGGGCCAGTGGACGCCCGTGTGGATCCGGGAATAGGCGACCGCGGCGGCCAGCGGCACCAGTGCGGCGCCCGCCTTGGGCGATTCCATCGCGACGGCCGTGACGAAGGCGGCCGCCGACGCCGAGTGTCCGGACGGGAACGACGACGAGGTCGGCCGCCGGACGAGGCGCCGGTGCATCGGCACCTGCTCGGCCGCGGGGCGGCGGCGCGGGAACAGCGGCTTGCCGATCAGGTTCGCCGCCGCGCTCGCCCCGGCGATGGCGGCCACGCCGCGGAGCGCACCCCGGCGCGTCGGGCCCTTCTTCGCCGCGAGAGCGATCGCGACACACCACCAGAGCTTGGACTTGTCCGCACTTTTGGAGAGTGAGGTGATCACCTCGTCGGCCCTGGTCCTCGGCAGGGCCGCACTCCGTGCCATCAGCCGCCGATCGGTCCGTCCGACCTTGCGGAAAGGGCGCTTGAGCTGCTTTAACACGGGTTCCCCACTTCCGGGCCATGACGTCATGCGCGTGATACCCGATCGGGACTTCCCGCACACCTTTCACCGAATGCAACGTACCGACCGCGTGTCGCCGCCCGAACGGCGCACCGTCAGTGGGTCCTCACCGCCTACTCTGGTGGGATGCAGCGGCGGATCTTTGGCATCGAGACCGAGTACGGGGTCACGTGCACCTTTCACGGGCAACGCAGGCTCTCCCCGGACGAGGTGGCGCGTTACCTGTTTCGGCGTGTCGTGTCCTGGGGACGTTCGTCGAACGTCTTCCTGTCGAACGGCTCGCGGCTCTACCTCGACGTGGGCTCGCACCCTGAGTACGCGACGGCCGAATGCGACGACCTGGTCCAGCTCGTCACACACGACAAGGCCGGTGAGCGCATCCTCGAGGACCTCCTGGTCGACGCGGAGCGGCGGCTGGCGGACGAGGGCATCGGCGGCGACATCTTCCTGTTCAAGAACAACACCGACTCGGCGGGCAACTCCTACGGTTGTCACGAGAACTACCTGGTGACCCGTGCCGGTGAGTTCTCCCGGATCGCCGACGTGCTGCTGCCGTTCCTGGTGACCCGGCAGCTGATCTGCGGCGCGGGCAAGGTGCTGCAGACGCCGCGCGGCGCGGTGTACTGCCTGTCCCAGCGTGCGGAACACATCTGGGAAGGCGTCTCCAGCGCCACCACGCGTTCGCGGCCGATCATCAACACCCGCGACGAGCCGCACGCCGACGCGGAGCGCTACCGGCGCCTGCACGTGATCGTCGGCGACTCGAACATGGCCGAGCCGACCACCATGCTCAAGGCGGGCTCGGCGAACCTGGTGCTGGAGATGATCGAGGCGGGCGTCCAGTTCCGCGACTTCACCCTCGACAACCCGATAAGGGCCATCCGCGAGATCAGCCACGACCTCACCGGCCGCCGCCAGGTGCGGCTCGCCGGCGGCCGCGAGGCTTCGGCACTGGACATCCAGCGCGAGTACCACGCCCGCGCCGTCCAGCACGTCAAGGAGACGGGTTCGTCGCCGCAGTCCGAGCGCGTCGTCGAACTGTGGGGCCGGGCGCTGGAGGCGGTCGAGCAGCAGGACTTCAGCAAGATCGACACCGAGATCGACTGGGCGATCAAGCACCGGCTGGTCGAGCGCTACCGCAACAAGCACGACCTCGACCTGTCGAGCCCGCGGATCGCCCAGCTCGATCTGGCCTATCACGACATCCGGCGTGGCCGCGGCATCTTCGACCTGCTGCAGCGGAAGGGCCTCGTGCGGCGGGTCACCGACGACGGCGAGATCGAGCTGGCCAAGGACACCCCGCCGCAGACCACGCGGGCGAAGCTGCGCGGTGATTTCATCGCCGCCGCGCAGGCCGCCGGGCGTGACTTCACCGTGGACTGGGTGCACCTCAAGCTGAACGACCAGGCGCAGCGGACCGTGCTGTGCAAGGACCCGTTCCGCTCGGTGGACGAACGCGTCGAGAGGCTCATCAGCTCGCTCTGAATTACTCCGTGAAGGCCATCTGGGAGGGTGCTGCGCGCTCTAAGGTGGCCTTCACGGATCTTCGAGGGAGAGGTGCGCCGATGCGCCGTGCGTTGCTGGTCCTGCTGGGAGCGGTCGTCCCGCTGGCGTTCACCGGCGTCGCGCACGCCGCGCCGGAGTGTCCCGATCCCGTGTGGGTGGAGACACCGACGGGCACGGACGCCCAGCTTCGCGGTCTCTCCGCCGTGGATTCCCGTACGGCGTGGGTCAGCGGCAGCAGGGGCACCATCCTGCGCACCACCGACCGGGGTCGCACCTGGAAACCCGTCGCCCCGGCGGGCACCGAGGCGCTCGACTTCCGCGACATCGAGGCCTTCGACGCCGATCACGCGGTCGCCCTCTCGATCGGGCCCGGTGACACGTCCCGGATCTACCGCACGGACGACGGCGGTGCGAGCTGGCGACTGTCCTTCCAGAACAGCGATCCTGCCGCCTTCTACGACTGCGTCGCGTTCTTCGACCACCGACGGGGCCTCGCGATGAGCGATCCGGTGGACGGCAAGTTCCGGCTCCAGTCCACTTCGGACGGCGGCCGCACGTGGAAGCCCGTACCCGCCGAGGGGATGGTCCCCGCGCTCGACGGTGAGTTCGGCTTCGCGGCCAGCGGTCAGTGCCTCACGACGTCGGGTCCGCGTGATGCCTGGATCGCCACCGGCGGCGGGGCCCGCGCGCGCGTCCTGCACTCCGGCGACGGTGGGACGACCTGGGAGGCGGCCGACACCCCGTTGCCCAGTGGCGCTTCCGCCGGCGTCTTTTCGGTGACCTTCCGGGATCCGCGGCACGGCGTGGCCATCGGTGGCGACTACGCGGCGCCGAACGCGTCCGGCCCGGCGGTCGCGCTCAGCGCGGACAAGGGCCGCACCTGGCGGACGCCGTCCGAGGCACCGGTCGGCTACCGCTCGGGCCTGGCGTGGCTGGGGAACACGGTGCTCGCCGTCGGCCCCGGCGGGAGCGACCTGAGCCCGGACGGCGGACGGCATTGGAAGTCGTTCGACACCGGATCGCTGGACTCCGTCGACTGCGCTCGCGGCGCTTGCTGGGGGAGCGGGGCGAAGGGACGGGCCGCTCGCCTCGGCACGGCCTGAGCGCCGGGGCTTCAGGGTTGCGAAAGCCACTTTCGCAACCTTCAACGTTGTGAAAGTGGCTTTCGCAACGGTCGTCGGAGGTCGGGAGCGGGCTAAGGGCCGGGCCGCTCGGCTCGGCACGGCCTAAGCTCGAAGGACTATGACCGCACAGGCCGAACCAGTCCCGGAGACCACCGATCATCTGGTCGAGGTGTTGAAGGCGCTCGCCAACCCGATCCGGCTTCAGGTGCTCGGGTGGCTGCGCGAGCCGGACCGGCATTTCCCGCCGGAGAAGGCGATCGCCGACCAGAACGAGGTCGGCGTCTGCGTCAGTCATCTCCAGGCCAAGCTGGGGCTCGCGCAGTCCACGGTGTCCGCGTACATGGCGTTGCTGCAGCGCGCCGGGCTCGTCGAGTCCACGCGGGTGGGGAAGTGGACGCACTACCGCCGCGACGAGCAGCGGATCGCGCAGCTCGTCGACCTGCTGGGACGCTCCATCTGAACTTGCCGGGAGTAACATATCGAGAATCTGCGATACTTCGATATGTTGGACTCGACCTGAGGAGAGACAGATGGAACTGGGGCGTTTCGGGATCTGGACGTTCGACTTCGAGGATCAGCCCGCGAGCATGCTGCGAGATTCGGTGCGGGAACTGGAAGAGCTCGGCTGGCCCGCGATCTGGATCCCGGAACGGGACGGACGCGAAGCGCTGACCCACGCCGGATTCCTGCTCGCGTCCACCGAGCGCATGACCGTGGTCAACGGGATCGCGCGGATCGGCTCCCGCGGCGCGCGCTGGACCCATGGTGCGGCGCTCCTGCTCGCCGACGCGTATCCGGGCAGGCATGTTCTGGGGCTCGGCTTCGGTGGCGCGCAGCCGGGCGTCAAGCCGCTGGACGCGATGAGCGAGTACCTCGACGAACTCGACGCCGTCACCAGCTCGAACCCGTTGCCCGCCGCGCCGATCCAGCGGCTGCTCGCGGCGTACGGGCCGAAGATGCTCGGCCTGGCCCGCGACCGGTCCGAGGGGGCACACACCTACCACGTGACGGTCGAGCACACCGCGCAGGCGAGGGAAGTGCTGGGGGAGAAGGCCTTCCTCGGCGTCGAGCACGCCGTGCTGTTCGAAACCGACCCGGGCAAGGCGCGCGAGATCGCCCGCGAACACCTGCACGTGTACCTGACGTCGGAGTACAACGTGGCCAAGTATCGCCGTCTCGGCTACACCGAAGCCGACATCGACGGTGGCCGCGGCAGCGACCGGCTCGTCGACGACCTCGTGTTCTGGGGCGACCTCGACACCATCGTCGCGAAACTGCGCGGGCATCTCGACGCCGGCGCCGACCATGTGGGCATCCAGGTGATCGGTGTCGAGCGCGGCGAGTCGGCCATGCCGCACTGGCGGCGGCTGGCCGAGTCGCTGCCGCCGCACTAGCGGACCTGGCCGGTCGGGCGGACCACGATCTCGTTGACGTCGACCGAGGGCGGTTGCTCCAGTGCGTAGAGCACCGCCCTCGCGATGTCGTCGGGGTCCAGTTTCGGCTTGGACTTCGAGTCCTCGGGGATCATCGAGGTGTCGACCAGTCCTGGCTGCACGACGGTGACCCGGACGCCGGTGCCGACGGCCTCCTCGCGGATGGAGCCGGCGAGCCCGGTCACCGCCCATTTCGTCGCCGAGTAGAGGTTCCCCGGCCGGTGGTAACGGCCGGCGACCGAGCCGGTGAGCACGAGGTGGCCCTTCGATGCCGCGAGCGACGGCAGGGTCGCCCGCGCGGTGAGGGCGGTGCCGTAGACGTTCGTCAGCACCATGTCCCGCCACTGCTCGGGGTCCGCGCCGCCGTCGCCGAAGAACGAGACGACGACGCTCTGCCCCGCGTTGGCGAACACGGCGTCCAGCCCGCCGAAGGTGTCCTTCACCGTCTCGACGGCCGCGGACAGCGAACCCCAGTCGGTGACGTCGGCCGCGAGCGCGAGGGCGCGACCCTCGCCGAATTCGGCGACGAGCGGGAGCAGGGCCTCGCGGTCGCGGGCGACCAGCGCCAGCCGGAAACCGGCGGCCGCGGCGCGGCGTGCGGTGGCTTCGCCGAGACCGCGGGAGGCGCCGGTGATCAGCAGTACTCGATCGTTCATGCCTCCAAACTAGGCGGCGTGTAGGTGTCCCACTCCGGCACCGGCTCGCCGAGGAGCGCGGCCTCCAGCCGGTCGAGGTAGAAGTGCCAGCCCTTGAGGATGTCCGAGGTGTCCCAGTCGGGCCGGGGCATCCGGTGCACGAAGTCGAGCACCGTTCCGTCGCCGTGCGGGGTCAGGGTCAGCTCCACCCGCCAAGTGGGCTCGCCGGTGTTGTGCAGATCCATGGCAAGGCGTTTCGGCGGATCGCATTCGCGGATGACGGCGGGCCCCGGCTCGGCACCTTCCTCGGCGGTCATCGTCAGCATGATCGTGTTGCCGACCCCGGGTTCACCCGTCCAGGTTCCGATCCAGCGGGCCGTGCGGTCGGATTCGGTGAGCGCCGACCAGACGTCTTCGATCGGGTCCGGGTACTCGCGCCGGAGTTCGAGCCGGGTCTCGTCGTTGTCCATATTGCGAAGATAACCCTGAGCTTAATTAAGCGTCAACTTATGAGCACCAGTCGTCCGCGGAGACCGCCGGCCGCGAGGCGTTCATGGGCTTTCACCGCCTCGCCCAACGGCAGGGTGTCCGCGACCCGCAGGGCGAGCGTGCCGTCGTCGACCTGGGCGACCAGTCCGGCGAGCGCGGCGGCGTCGGCGTGGACCCAGACGTGGTCGACCTCGATACCGCGCAGGGGGAGCGGGGCGACGCCGGCCGCGAACACGATGAACCGGCCGCGATTCGCCACGGCGTCCAGGGCTTCGAGTCCGAGCAAGGCCGTGTCGAGTGCCGCATCGACGCCGCCGGGGACGACCGACCGCACGCGATCGGCGAGGAAATCCCCACGGGGCACGAAGAGCTCGGCACCGAACCCTCGGACCACTGCTTCGTCGGCGGTGTCGGCGACCGCGACCACCCGGAAACCGCGCGCCTCGGCCAAGGCGACCGCGTAGCCGCCGACAGCCCCCGCGGCACCGGTCACCAGGACCGTCGCTCCCGGCGGGAGGTCGAGAAGGTCGAGCGCCTGGACCGCGGTGAGACCGTTCAACGGCAGGGTCGCGGCCTCCGCGGGAGACGCCATCCGTGGTGCGGCGGCGAGCGCGTCCACATCGAGGACGACGAACTCGGCGTATGTGCCGAGCGCCGCCGACGGCCGGTCCCGCACGCCGATCACGCCGTCACCCGTGGCGAAGCCGGTGACGCCGTCACCCACGGCGTCGACCGTCCCCGCCACGTCCCAGCCGATCCCGAGCACCTCACACGGCGGGACGATCCCCGCCTCGGTCAGGAAACCCGACCGGGTCCCGGCGTCGACCGGGTTTACCCCGGCCGCCGCCACCTTCACCCGTACCTGACCGGGGCCCGGCTCGGGGACCGGGACTTCGGCGAACTCCAGGACTTCCGGACCGCCGAACCGGCGGACCACCACTGCACGCATCGTTCTCCTCCAAGGGGATCGTTCCCCGCGAACGTATGGGGAGTTACTCTCCATCGGGAAGTACGCACCTCGAGGTGCCCAACCCACGCGGAGGTACGCGCACCGTGGTCACGCGCACGGCACAGGAACGCCGGAACGAGGAGAAACGGGCCTACGACGCCTATCTCGCGGCCTGTCCCGCCCGGAAACTGCTCGACGAGGTCTCGGGCAAATGGGTCAGCCTCGTCCTCGTGGCGCTCGGCGACGGGCCTCAGCGCTACAGCGACCTCTCCCGCCGGATCGCCGGTGTCAGCCAGAAGATGCTCACGCAGACGCTGCGGACACTGGAGCGGGACGGCCTGCTGACCCGCACCGTCACCGCGTGCGTGCCGGTGCGGGTGGACTACGAACTGACCGAGCTCGGCCGGAGTCTCCGGCAGCTCCTGGCCGGGATCAAGGATTGGGCTGAGACCCGGTTCGACGAGGTGGAGACCGCCAGGGATCGTTACGACGCGCGATCGGCGGCTCTCACCATCGGGTCGGACGGCGCGGGCTAGGGTAGCCGGGTGTCCACCGCACGCGCCGAACGTCTGGTCAACCTGGTTCTCGCCCTCCTGTCCACCCGGCAGTACCTCACCGCCGAGCGGATCCGGGGCATCGTGCCCGGGTACGCCGACGCGGCCAGCGACGAGGCGTACTTCCGCATGTTCGAGCGCGACAAGACCGAACTGCGCGAGCTCGGCATCCCGCTGGAGACCGGCCGCAACTCGGCGTTCGACGCGATCGACGGCTACCGCATCGCGCGCCGCGACTACGAGCTCGGCGAGATCGACCTCGCGCCCGACGAGGCGACCGCGGTCGGGCTCGCCGTCCGGCTGTGGGATTCCCCGGAACTGACCGGCGAGGCCCAAGGCGCGCTGGTGAAACTCCGCGCCGCCGGGGTCGAGGTCGACGACCACGCCCCGACCGTCGTCGAGCCACGTGTGCGGGCCGAGCCGGCGTTCGGGCCGCTGCTGGCCGCCGTCCAAGCCGGACAGGCGGTGCGTTTCGAGTACCGCCGCAGTGGTTCGGCCGAGCGCAAGATCCGCACCCTCGAACCGTGGGGCGTGGTGTCGTGGAAGGGCCGCTGGTACGTGGTGGGGCATGACCGGGACCGTGGCGCGTCCCGCTGCTTCCGCCTTTCGCGCGTGACCGGGAAGGTCGACGCCTTCGGGGAAACCGGCGTCGTCGAACGCCCGGAAGGGGTCAACCTGCTGAAGATGGTGTCCGCGAGCAGCGGTGAGGATCCGTCCGCCCCGACCACCGCCAGTGTCTGGGTCGCCGACGGCAGGGCCGCCGGGGTCCGCCGTCGCGGCCGGGTGGTCGGCCGCAGCGACGCGGGGGGAGAAGAAGGCGACCTCGTGGAGATCGAGCTGTACTACCCGGAATCCGCCGCGGACTGGCTCACCGCCCACGGCCCGGACATCCTCGTCCTCGAACCCGAGGTCCTCGCGAAGTCGGTCTTCAGCCGTCTCGAAGCCATCGCGCACGCCGGTGGTGCCCGATGAGCACCACCGGACGGATGCCGCGCCTGCTCGCGCTCGTGCCGTATCTCCTCGCCCGGCCCGGGATCAAGATCGACGACGCCGCCCACGACTTCGACGTCACGCCCAAGCAGCTGCGCAAGGACCTCGAACTGCTGTGGATGTGCGGGCTGCCCGGCTACGGCCCCGGCGACCTGATCGACCTCTCCTTCGAGGGCGACACCATCGTCGTCACGCACGACGCCGGGATGAACCGCCCGCTGCGGCTCACCGGCGGTGAGGCGACGGCCATGCTCGTCGCGCTGCGAGCCTTGGCCGAGACGCCCGGAGTGGTCGACGCCGACGCGGTCCGCCGCGCCATCGCGAAGATCGAGGCCGCCGCGGGTCAGGCGCAGCCGTCGGGGATCGTCGTCGGCGGGGGAGTGCGCGAAGGCAAGAAGACCGCCGGAACGCGCGAAGCGGTCCGGTCCGCTCTCACCGCGAAGCGCGCGTTGCGAATCCGGTACTACACCGCGTCGAAGGACGAGATCACCGAACGCACCGTCGATCCCATGCGGCTGCTCATCGTCCAGGCGGTCGGTTACCTCGAAGCGTGGTGCCGCCGCGCCGAGGGCGTCCGGTTGTTCCGGCTCGACCGCATCGACGAGCTGACCGTGCTCGACGAACCCGCCGTCCCGCCGGCGCACGCCCAGCCCACTGACATTTCCGATGGTGTTTTCCGGCCGCGTCCCGACCAGCAGGAAGCCGTCCTGGTCCTCGATCCCGACACACGCTGGGTAGCCGAGTATTACCCCTGCGAGGAGCTCGACGAGCTCGACGGCGGTCGGCTGCGCATCCGGATGCGCTACGCGGACGAGTCCTGGATGGTCCGGCTTATCCTCGGCCTCGGCGGAGACGCGCAGGTCGAAAGCCCGGCCGCGCTCGGGGAGGCGGTTCGTCGACGAGCGGCCGACGCGCTGGCCCGGGCTCGTCACCTAACGTCAACCTACGAGCAGTAGGGTGACGCCGTGTCGTACCTGCCGAGCATCGCGCTCGCCGTCGCCGGGCTGATCCTGCTCTTTGTTCTGCTAATCAAATTACGCAGAGTCTTGCGCGTGCTCACCCATACGATAAGCATGGTGGCTACGAACACCCGAAAACGGACAGGGCTCCTTCGTGCCAGGTCGGCCGCGCTCCGCGTGGCGATCGCGCAACGGCGTGGGCTCGAAGACCGGTAACATCACATACGAGAGACTCGAGAAGGAGGCCGCAAACGATGAACGCGCTGCAGCCGTGGCACATCATCATCCTGGTGCTCGTCGTTGTCCTGCTGTTCGGCGCCAAGAGGCTTCCGGACGCCGCGCGGTCCATCGGCAAGTCCATGAAGATCTTCAAGGCCGAGACCAAGGACATGGCCGGGGACAAGGACAAGGCCGCCGAGACCGAAGAGGTCGACACCAAGCAGCTGCCGCAGGCCGCCACGCCCGCGCCCGCCGCGACCGCGCAGGACAAGCAGGTCGCCGACCTCCAGCGCCAGCTCGACGAGCTCAAGAAGCAGCAGGCCGCCACGCCCGCTCCGGCCGAGCAGGCGCAGAAGAACGCCAGCTGAGCGCTCTTCCAGTAAGCCCAGCGGAGCCTGTTCGCGGATGAGCGCGCCGAAGTCGCGGCGCGCTCATGGTGGACCCTGACGAGAACGGACTGTCCAGTGGCGGATTCCGCCTCCGGTGAGGAGCGCCGCGGCACGAAGCGGCGCAAGCGCAGCCGTCGGAGCAACCCCGACGGCACGATGACGCTCATCGAGCACATCTACGAGTTCCGCCGCCGCCTGGGCTTCGCGCTGCTCGCCATCCTGGCGGGCGGGATCATCGGCTTCCTCTGGTTCCAGACCAGGGTCGGCCCGATCCCGTCGCTCGGCGACATCATGACCGGCCCGTACTGCGGCATCCCTTGGGAGCGCAGGCTCGGAGCCAAACCGGATGGCCACTGTCAGCTGCTCCAGACGGTGCCGTTCGAAGCCTTCATGATCCAGCTGAAGGTCGGTCTCGCCGCGGGCGCGGTGCTGTTCGCGCCACTGTGGCTCTACCAGATCTGGGCGTTCATCGCGCCCGGCCTCTACTCGAAAGAGCGCAAGTACGCGCTCACCTTCGTCTTCTTCGCGTCGATCCTCTTCGCCTGCGGCGCGGTGCTCGCGTACCTGCTCATCCCGCACGCCCTCGAACTGCTGATGAACTTCGGTGGCGACCAGTTCATCACCGCCCTCACCGGCG
The DNA here is from genome assembly GCF_042723975.1 of Amycolatopsis sp. NPDC058340. Classification (NCBI taxonomy): domain Bacteria; kingdom Bacillati; phylum Actinomycetota; class Actinomycetes; order Pseudonocardiales; family Pseudonocardiaceae; genus Amycolatopsis; species Amycolatopsis sp. NPDC058340. The sequence goes on from NZ_JBHXIB010000021.1 coordinate 62,194, forward strand.
ACAAGTACATCTCGTTCATCCTGTCGCTGCTGCTGATCTTCGGTGTCAGCTTCGAACTCCCGCTGTTCGTGGTGATGCTGAACCGCGTCGGTGTCCTGAAGTACCAGACGCTGAAGAAGTGGCGCCGCGGCCTGATCATGGTCGTGTTCGTCTTCGCCGCCTTCGCGACGCCCGGCTCGGACCCGTTCTCGATGATCGCCCTGGCCGGAGCGCTGGTGGTGCTGCTGGAGCTCGCCATCCAGATCGCGCGCTTCCACGATCGCAAGCTCGACAAGGAACGCGGCACCGAGGGCTGGGACCAGCTCGCCGACGACGAGGCCGCCCCGTTCGACTACACGCCGAGCACGATCGACGAGGAGCCGTCGGCCGCCACGAACGGCAAGCGCACCAGCACCGACGACGTCACCTGAGCCGGGGATGCACGCGGCGCTGGCCGTCCACCCCGCCTCCGGTAACGGGGCCGCGGAACGGCTGATGGAGTCGGTCGCGGCGCGGCTACGGCCCGTCGTGGACCGGCTCGACGTCCTGGTGGCCCACACGGTCGAGGAATCCCGCGCGCTGATGACCGACTCGCGCGCGGCAGGGCTGGACGTCCTCGTCGTGCTCGGCGGTGACGGCGCGGCGCATCAGGGCGTGCAGTTCTGCGCCGAGTCCGGCGTCGCACTGGGACTCGTGCCCGCGGGCACCGGCAACGACTTCGCCAGGGCGCTCGGCATCCCCGAACGGCCGCACGCCGCCGCCGATCTCGTCGCCAGGCGGATCGCGGACGGGAAACGGCGGCGGGTCGACCTCGGCCGGGCCGGTGGCGAATGGTTCGCCACCGTGCTGTGCTCCGGCTTCGACGCGCTGGTCACCGAACGCGCCAACCGGCTGACCTGGCCGCGCGGCCCGCGCCGCTACGACGTCGCGATCCTGGCCGAACTCGCCGCGTTCCGGCCCCGGCCGGTGGTGCTTCGCACGGATGTCGAGACGCTCGAACTCGACGCCACCATGATCGCCGTCGGCAACACCCCGTACTACGGCGGCGGCATGCCGATCTGTCCTGGTGCCGATCCGGAGGATGGCCTGTTCGACGTCACCGTCGTGGGCAACGCGACCCGGCGTGACCTGCTCCGCATGTTGCCCGGGGTTCGGGCCGGGGAGCACATCGCGCATCCGGCGGTCCGGACCCTCAAAGCCAGTCAAATCCACCTCGCGGGCAGCGATCTGCCCGTCTACGCCGACGGTGAGCCGCTGGGCGGGCTGCCGATCGACGTCACCTGCGTCCCCGGAGCGCTCACCGTCGTCGGGTGAGCCCGGCGTAGTCGCCGGCCCGCCACACCTGCCCGCGGAACGTCGCGGCGGACATCAGGTCGCCGCGCGGGAAGAACACTCCGCCGCAGCGATGGCAGAACCACGCCTGGCGCCAGTACTCCAGCGCGTCCGGGATGCCGCGCCGGATCCGCGCGTTGCGCCGCGACCGGAGCACGAACAGCACGGCGAACAACGCGACCAGCGCGAAGGCGCCGAAGGGGAAGATCGACGCTCCGATGAACTGCGCGACCCTGCCGTCGGCGGTCGGCGCGACGTTCTCGTCCAGCACGTCGTCGGCGAAGGCGAGGAAGACGAACGCGGGGATCAGCAGCACGAGTGCGAGCGTCAGGAAGCATCCGCCGCCGCGGAGCACCGGATACGGGTTCAGTGACGCCGCGGTCGCGGTCACCGACACACCCGTATGCGTCGTCGCGGTGTAGACCACGCCGTCACCGGCCGGGACGGCCGTCATACCGCCTTGCACCCGGTAGGTCGTCTGCCCGCTCTGGAACACCGCCGGCACGCTCTGCACCTGGTCGACCTGCGCGCACTGCGGGCAAGCGAGCTCCATGGCGTCCCCTCTCGGTCACGAATCCGTCCCTTGGATGACCGAGGAGTGCGGGCCGTTCCCGAGATCGTCACACCGAGTGCGAACTGTCGGTGGGGTATGGAACCCTGACGAAGTGGTCAACAGCCCTTCTCAGACCCCGGCCGAGGCGTACGCAGCCTCCCAGCGCCGCGCTCGCTACCCCCAGCTGACCCGCTTCGCCTCGGAATCGTCGTTCGAATTCGACGACTTCCAGGTCCGCGGCTGCGAGGCGCTCGAAGACGGTCACGGCGTGCTCGTCTGCGCGCCCACCGGCGCCGGGAAGACCGTGGTCGGCGAGTTCGCGGTGCACCTCGCCCTCGCCGAGGGGCGCAAATGCTTCTACACGACACCCATCAAGGCGTTGTCGAACCAGAAGTACGCCGACCTCGTCGGCCGCTACGGCGCCGACGCGGTCGGCCTGCTGACCGGCGACACGTCGATCAATGGCAACGCGCAGGTCGTGGTCATGACCACCGAGGTCCTCCGCAACATGCTCTACGCCGGGTCCTCGACCATCGGCGAGCTCGCGTACGTGGTGATGGACGAGGTCCACTACCTCGCGGACCGGTTCCGCGGCGCGGTCTGGGAAGAGGTCATCCTCCACCTGCCCGAGCACGTCCGCGTCGTCGGCCTGTCGGCGACGGTGAGCAACGCCGAGGAGTTCGGCGAGTGGCTCGTCGAGGTCCGCGGCGACACCACCGTCGTCGTCGACGAGCACCGCCCCGTGCCGCTGTGGCAGCACATGCTGGTCGGCAACCGGCTGATGGACCTGTTCGCCGGCCAGGATGAACACGCGCCGGGCGCCGAACTGCGGATCAACCCCGGCCTGCTGCGCCGCACCGAGGAGGTCGGCGGACGGTTCGCCCCGGCGGGGCTGCGCGGACCACGCGGACGGCGAGGGGCGCCGTCACGGATGCCGCGGTTCCGGCCGACGTCCCGCACGGACACGGTCGAGCGGCTGGACAACGCCGGTCTGCTCCCCGCCATCGTGTTCATCTTCTCCCGCGCCGGCTGCGACGCCGCCGTCGGCCAGTGCGTCCGGTCCGGCCTGCGGCTCAACGGACCGGAAGAGGTCGAGAAGGTCCGCCGGATCGTCGCCGAGCGCACCAAGGACCTGCCCGAAGGCGACCTCGGCGTCCTCGGCTACTGGGAGTGGCGCGAGGCGCTCGAACGCGGCATCGCCGGGCACCACGCGGGGCTGCTCCCGGCGTTCAAGGAGACCGTCGAGGAGCTGTTCGTCCAAGGACTGGTGAAGGTCGTCTTCGCCACCGAGACGCTCGCGCTCGGCATCAACATGCCCGCGCGCACCGTCGTGCTGGAAAGGCTGGTGAAGTACAACGGCGAGGCGCACGTCGACCTGACGCCGGGGGAGTACACGCAGCTCACCGGCCGGGCCGGGCGGCGCGGGATCGACGTCGAAGGCCACGCGGTCGTCGTCTGGCAGCCGGGGATCGACCCGAAGCAGGTCGGCGGTCTGGCCTCGACCAGGACGTACCCGCTGCGGTCGTCGTTCCGGCCCGGTTACAACATGGCGGTGAACCTGGTCGCCCAGGTCGGCGCCGAGGCAGCCCGCGATCTGCTGGAACAGTCGTTCGCGCAGTTCCAGGCCGACCGGTCGGTGGTCGGGACGGCGCGGCGGATCGAGCGGAACAAGGAGGCCCTGCGGGGCTACACCTCCGCCATCACCGGCGATTTCGACGAAATGCTGGAGTACGTCGAGCTGCGGGCGAAGATCTCGGCGCGGGAGAAGGCGCTTTCGCGGCAGAACACCTCCGCCCGCCGGGCGGGCACCGCCGAGTCGCTGGAGAAGCTCCGCAAGGGCGATGTCATCGCCGTGCCCGCGGGACGGCGCGCCGGGCTGGCGGTCGTCGTCGACCCGGGGCTCGACCCGATCCGCGAACCGCGGCCCGTCGTGGTCACCGAGGACCGCTGGTCCGGACCACTTTCGGTTTCGGACTTCCCGTCGCCGGTCGAGGCACTGGGGAACATCAAGCTGCCGAAGCACATCGAGCTGCGTTCGCCCAAGACAAGGCGCGATATCGCGTCGAGCCTGCGCAACGCGGGAATCTCCTTGCCCGGCAGGCAAAAACGTCGCGCCGGGGCCAATGAGGACGGTGAGCTCGCCGCGCTGCGGCGGGCGCTCCGGGCACACCCGTGCCACGGCCTGGCCGAACGCGAGGCGAACCTGCGCTGGGTCGAGCGGTACCAGCGGCTCACCGCCGAAACCGAGCAACTGGAACGCAAGGTCGCCGCGACCACGCATTCCCTCGCGCGCGCCTTCGACCGGATCCTGCGGCTGCTCGGCGAGCGCGGCTACCTCGGTCCCGCGTCGAAGGGCGACGGCGAGGACCGGGTCACCGAACACGGCAAACGGCTCACCCGTCTCTACAGCGAGTCCGATCTGCTCGCGGCCGAATGCATCCGGCACGACGTCTGGAAGGGCTTGTCGCCCGCCGAACTCGCGGCCGTCGTCTCGACGCTGGTCTTCGAGGCACGCCGTGACACCGCCGGGGAGCCTCGCCTGCCCGCGGGCAAGGTGGTCGACGCCTGGCAGGCGACCACGCGCCTGTGGATGGAGCTCACCGAAGACGAGCGGCGGCACAAGCTGGACCGCACCCGCGAGCCCGACGCCGGTTTCGCCTGGCCCGTCTACCGATGGGCGCGCGGCGAATCGCTGGAGAAGGTCCTCACCGCCGCAGAGGCGAACGGGCAGGAGCTCTCGGCCGGTGACTTCGTGCGGTGGTCGCGGCAGGTCATCGACCTGCTCGACCAGATCCGGGACGTTCTCGGTAAGGCGGATCCGGTCGGGGCGGCCGCTTCGGACGCGGTGAAGGCGCTGCGTCGCGGGGTCGTGGCGGCCGGCGGCGCCTGATCGGCCTCGTGAGTGGTAAGGACGGTTAGAACCGTCCTTACCACTCACGAGGCGTTGGGCCGACCGGCGGAGTGAACGCGCCTCCGGTGTGAGCACGGTCGCGCAGAGTTGGCCCGACACCGGTCGGGAACAGTGGGCAGGGGCGCCGTCCTGTGGTTGGATCGCCCACGACGGCCATGCAGGTCGGCCGGTGACGATGGCGGAACAGGCGGAGGCGAACGATGAGCACGCCGTATGGCGGCAACGACCCGCAGCAGCAGCCCCAGTGGGGGCAGCAGCCGGGCTACGGCCAACAGCCGGGCGGCGCTCAACCGCCGAGCGGCCCGCAGCAGCAACCGCAATGGGGCCAGCAGCCGCAGTACGACCCGTCGCAGACCCAGCAGCAACAGCCCCAGTGGGGTCAGCAGCCCGCGCCGTACGACCCCTCCCAGCAGCAGCCCGGGTATCCGCAGCAGGATCCTTCCCAGACGCAGCAGCAACAGCCTCAGCAGTGGGGCCAGCAACCGCAGTACGGCCAGCAGCCGGGATATCCGCAGAGCGGGCCCCAGCAGCAGCCGGGCTACCCGCAGAGCGGCCCGCAGCAGCAGCCCCAGTACGGGCAGCAGCAGCCCGGCCAGTACGACTACGGCCAGAGCCAGTTCCCGGGCCAGGGTGAGGCGCAGGACAAGCCGAAGTCGAAGAAAGGCCTGTTCATCGGGATCGGCGCGCTCGTGGTGATCATCGCCGCGGTCGGCATCCTCGGGTTCGTCACGCCGGGCTGGTTCAACACCCAGGTCTTCAACAACACCCAGATGCAGACCGACGTGCAGAAGCTGCTCACCGAGACCTACGGGATCAAGGAGATCAGCGCGGTCACCTGCCCCTCCGGCCAGGAGGTCAAGGACGGGGTGAAGTTCAGCTGTACCGCCACGATCGAGGGCAAGCCGCAGGAGGTGCCGATCACCGTGAAGGGTGACACCGGCAACTACGAGGTCTCGCCACCCGCGACCACCAAGTAAACCGCGGGCGCCGGGCACGGTCGATCCTGCATGATCGGGTCATGAGCGACTTTTCAGTGCGGCTGCTGCGATCCGACGAGGAACGGGCCGCGACGGATCTGTTCAGGCGTGCCTTGCACGTCAAGGAGATGACCGACGAGGAATGGTCGGCCCTCGCCCCGTCGGTGCAGCCGGATCGTGGGTTCGGCGCGTTCGACTCGGAGCTGATCGGCACCCTCCGGTCCTTCGATTCGGAAGTGACCCTGCCCGGCGGCGGCACCACGCCGCTCGCCGCGGTCAGCCTCGTCGGTGTCCGTGCCGACCGCACCCGCCGTGGCGTGCTGACCGCGTTGATGCGGGCACAGTTCGAGGATTTCGCCGCGCGCGGTGTCCCCGCGGCGATGCTGCACGCGTCCGAGGGCGCCATCTACGGCAGGTTCGGGTACGGCGTCGCGGTCCGTGCGAAGACGATCGAGATCGACAGGCGCCGTGCCCGGTTCCGCCCCGAAGCACCGGCCGGCGGCCAGATTTCGGTGCTCGACCTGGAAAGCACCATCGAGCGGTGGCCGTCGCTGTTCGACGCCCTCCCGCGCACCCGGCCCGGCATGATCGCACGGAGCCCGAATCTGTGGCCGGGCTACGAACGCGAAGTGCGGCGCGCGACAACGCCGGTCACGACCGCCGCGCACCAAGGCCCGGACGGCAGCGACGGCTTCGTCACCTACACCGTCGAGAGGGCCCATTTCGGCGCCCCGGCGCTGCTGAAGATCCATTCTTTCCACCATGCGAACGCCGACGCGTTCGCCGGGTTGTGGCGCTACCTGCTGTCCGTGGACCTGGTCGACCGTGTCATCGCCGAGAAACGGCCGCTCGACGAACCGGTCGAGCTGCTGTTCGCCGACCCACGCGACGCGGGGGTGACGAAGGTCCAGGACGAGGGCTGGTTCCGCCTCGTCGACGTCGAGACGATGCTCGATGCCCGCACCTATCGGGGCGAACCGGTCGTCATCGAAGTCACCGATCCCTTCCTGGAGCACAACTCCGGCCGCTACCGGCTGTCCGAGGACGGCGCCGTCCGCACCACCGACCCGGCGGATCTCGAGCTGCACGCCGACACCCTCTCGATGGTGTATCTCGGCGGCTGGCGTCCCTCGGATCTCGCCTTCACCGGACGTGTCCGCGCTACCGGTGAGACCGCCTTGGAACGAGCGGACCAGCTGTTCGGCACGCGGGTGAACCCCTGGTGCGGTACCTTCTTCTGACGTTGGATGATCACACCGGTGGGGGTGGAGAAGCTTGAGCAGGCGAGCCGTCGCGACGGTCGGTCTGTGTGGTGCGGCTTTCGCGGTGCTGGCGGCGTGTTCGGACACCCCGGCGCCCGCGCCGGCGACGAAGACCGTCACGGTCCCGCCGACGTCGAGAGCTTCGTCGAGCGCGCCCGCGACCTCCGGCGGTTCGTCCTCCAACGCTCCCGGCAGGGTCTTCGACCCGAGGACGATGCAGGCGGACGTGCGGAAGATCCTCACCGAGACCTATCAGGTGCGCGAGGTCGGCGACGTGCTGTGCCCGTCGAACCAGAAGGTCGAGGACGGCAGCACGTTCACCTGCACCGTGCAGGTCGGCGGGGAGGGCAAGACCGTCACGATCACCGTCACCGGTGAAGACGGCCGCTACGAAGTCGGCGCGCCCAGCTGAAAAACCGGTTGGGGCTCCCCGGACCGGACGGCAGGATCCACGGTATGAGCGAATTCCTGGTGCGTGCCGTGGCCGAAGGCGAACAACGAGCCTGCCTCGATGTCCTGTCGGAGTCGTTGCACGGCAAGCCCGCCACCGACGAGGTCTGGGCGAAGATGGCGCCGTCCTGGCCCGCCGCGGGGAAATTCGCCGCGTTCGACGAGCACGGCGCCCCGGTGGGGATCGCGAGTTCCTTCGACGTCGAGCTGACCGTCCCCGGTGGACGGAAGCTCGTCACGGCGGCCGTCGACGGTGTCGGCGTCCGTGCCGACTGGACCCGCCGCGGGATCCTCACCGCGATGATGGCCGCACAGCTGGAGGACTTCGCGGCGCGGGGTGTCCCGCTGGCCGCACTGCATGCCTCCGAAGCCGTCATCTACGGCCGTTTCGGGTACGGCCCGGCGACCTTCGGCAAAGGTGTGTCCATCGAACGCCCGCGCGCCCGGCTTCGGGACGGCGTTGGCCGGGACGGCGAGGTCAGGTTCGTCACCCCCGCCGAAGCCGTGGAGCGCGTTCCCGCGATATACCACCGCTTCGAGGGAGCACGACCGGGCTTCGTCTCCCGTCCGCCTGCTTGGTGGCCGGGCTTCTTCGAGCGGGTGGTCAAGGGTGACGACGGCTACCGGGTGGCCGTCCACAGTGGACCTGACGGTGACGACGGTTTCGTCGTCTACCAGTCCATCGACGCGCGCGACCGGCTGGCGCCGGAGCGTGGGGCGATCCTGGACATCCGTGAACTCCATGCCGCCACACCACAGGCATGGGCCGGGCTGTGGCGTTTCCTGCTGTCGATCGACCTGGTCTCGGCGGTCGCCGGACGGGGCCGCCCGCTGGACGAGCCGATCGCCGAATTGCTCACCGACCCGCGGGCGGTGAACACCACCGAGGTCATCGACGACCTGTGGCTGCGGCTCGTCGACGTCCTCGCGGCGTTGCGGGCACGCTCCTACGGAACCGGCGAACCCGTGGTGCTCGAAGTGCTCGACAAGCAACTTCCGGACAACAACGGCCGTTACGTCGTCGGCCCGGACGGTGTGGAGCGGACGACCGCCGAGGCCGACCTGCGGCTGGACGTGGCCACCTTGTCGGCGCTGTATCTCGGGCACGGTCTCTTCGGCGATCTGGCCTTGGCCGGCCGGGTCGAGGTGCTGGCCGAGACGGCGGTCGCCCGTGCCGACACCCTGTTCCACACCGCGCGCTCGCCGTGGTGCGGAACGTTCTTCTAGCGCCTCGTGAGTGGTAAGGACGGTTAGAACCGTCCTTACCACTCACGAGGCCTACGACGGGTTGCGCCGCGGTTTGATCCGCACCTGCGGCAGCGCGGGCGCGGGCAGCCAAGCCGTGGTGCCCTGGTAACCCTCCACCTGCCCGAAGCGGTCCGCCTGTGCCTGCCACGCCTCGCGGTACTCGGCGATCTCCTCGTGGCTGCGGCCCACGAAGTTCCACCACATGACGAGTTCCTCGGTGAACGGGGTCCCGCCGAGCAGGAGCACCCGAGCCGGTCCGGTACCGGGGTTCGCCAGCTCCAAGAGCCTGGCGCCGGGCGCGACGTAGGCGAGTTCCCCGGTGCCGAGGGCGGCTCCGGCGACGGTGACGGAGCCGATGTCCTGCAGGACACCGTGTTCGAAGGCCGGATCGACGTCGAGGGCCAAGGTGGCGCCGGGCTCGACGGTGAGTTCGGCGCCCAGCAGGGGAGTGAATGCCGGGACCGGTGAGGTGGTCCCGGCGAGGCTGCCGAGGAAGACCCGCGCCGTGGCGCCGGGCAGGTCGAGCAGCGGCGGCGCGTAGTGCCGGAAATCCCGTGCGGTGTCGCGATGTTCGTCCGGCAGCGCGATCCAGAGCTGGACGCCGTGCAGTGTCGCGGTGTCCGGTGTGGACACTTCGGAATGCGCGATACCGTGCCCGGCGGTCATCAGGTTGAGCTCACCGGGCCGCACCATGGCCGTGGTGCCGATGCTGTCGCGGTGCTCGATCTCGCCGCTGAACAGCCAGCTCGCGGTCTGCAATCCGGTGTGCGGATGCGGCGCGACGTCCATCCCGCCGGATGCCGAAACGTCCTGCGGGCCGTAGTGGTCGGCGAAACACCACGCGCCGATCAGCGACCGCTGCCGCTGCGGAAGGGTGCGGCGGACCCGGATCGCGCGCGGGCCGCCGAGCGGGACGTCGCGCGGGGTCAGCACGGTGACGCCTTCGCCCGGCCGTTCGGAGCACAGCAGTTCGGCCGGGTCGGCCTCGGTGTTGCTCATGACTTCGGGAGCGCGGCCAGCAGACGCTCCACCGAACGGCCGAGATTCCAGCGCTCCGCGAGTTCCGCGACCTTGTCCGGGTCGGCGGGCTCGGACGGGACAAGATCCGGGCGGGACTGCTCGACCGGCGCGTCGGCCGCCACCCGGACGACGGTCGGGGCCACCGCGAGGTAGTCGGCGGCGTCGGTCAACCGCAGCCGGGTCTTGAGCGGCACTCGTGAGTCGCCGGCGTTGGACGCCTCGATCAGCTCCTGCAGTGAACCGAATTGGGTGATCAGCTTCGCCGCGGTCTTCTCGCCGATCCCGGCGACACCGGGCAGCCCGTCCGACGGGTCTCCGCGCAACGCGGCCATGTCGGCGTACCCGGGACCGGCGTTCCCGGCCGGGATCCCGTACTTCTCGGCGATTTCGTCCGGGCCGAGGACTTCGGCCTTGTTCCAGCCCTTGCCGACGTAGATGACCACAGTGGACGTCGGCTCGTGGCGCACCAGCTGGAACAGGTCGCGGTCACCGGTGATGACCTCGACCGGGGACCGCCGTTCGCGGATCGCGAGGGCGCCGATGACGTCGTCGGCCTCGTACCCGGCCGCTTCGGCCGTCGCGATCCCGAAGGCCTCCAGCAGTTCGAGGATGATCGGCACCTGCGGGGTCAGCGTGTCCGGCACCTCTTCGACGTCGCTGCCCTCCGGGACTTCTTCGGCCACCCGGTGCGCCTTGTAGCTGGGCAGCAGATCGGTGCGGAACTTCGGCCGCCAGTCCGCGTCGAGGCATGCCACGAGCCGGGAAGGACGCCGGTCGACGAGGATCCGCGCGATCGTGTCGGTGAACCCGCGCACGGCGTTGACCGGTGTCCCGTCCGGGGCGGTCATCGAGTCGGGCAGTGCGTAGAACGAGCGGAAGTAGAGGCTCGCGGAATCGAGGAGAGCGAGTGGTCCGGTCACGCGGACAGCCTGCCATGTTCCGCCCCGGATGTCCGTGAAGGACCCGACCCCCAGCCGGGTCCTCCACGGATACCGTCAGGCCGCGTAGGGGCGCACCCGGCGCGCGTCGCGGAGGGCGTTGGCCCACCAGTTCAGCTGGTTCAGCAGCGTGGTGGCCGCGAGCGAGGCGCCTTCGAAGTCGTCGTGCTCGCCGTCGGGGCCGAAGTGGTTCCAGGCGTACGGGAAGCTGACGGTCTCGCGGATCGTCGCGGCGTGGAGCTCGGCGAAGACCGGCCGCAGGTGCTCGACCGCGCGCAGGCCGCCCGAGATCCCGCCGTAGGAAACGAAGGCGACCGGTTTGCCGTGCCACTCGGGGCCGGTGGCGTCGAGCGCGGTCTTGAGCGGACCGGGGTAGCTGTGGTTGTACTCGGGCACGATCACGACGACGGCGTCCGCGCCGGCGACGCCAGGGGAGAGATCGCCGGGACTTTCGGCCAGGTCGATGACGGACAGGGTGACGTCGTCGCGCTGTTTGGCGCGGTCGAGGAACCAGTTCGCGACGACGGGGGCGAAGCGGCCCTCGCGAACGCTGCTGATCACGACGGCGAGCTGGTAAGGCGAGTTCGTTGTCATGGACAAGACCGTAAAACCTGCAGTTAAGTTGAAGTCAAACTCCAGAATCGCACTACTTCGGGAACTGAACGCAGAACTCTTCGCGGTCGTAGGGTGGCGGGTATGGGGAGGAGCGCGCGGGTCGACGGCCGTGTCTCGCGGGCGCTGTCGCATTCACTGCGGGGCAGGACGCCGGAGCCGAGTTCCGTGACCACCGGCCGGCATCCGCGCCGGCAGGCCGCCACGGACTTCACGGGGAAACCCCGGCCGGAGACGCCATGAGCCGGGTGCCACTGGGGGCCTTGGTCGTGGCTTCGGGGATTTCCTCGGCCGGGGTGATGATGACGCTGCTCGCGATTCCCTGGTTCGTCCTGCAGAGCACCGGCAGTGGCACCAAGACCGGCCTCGTGACCGCGGCCGAGGTGCTGGGCCTGATGGTCGCCGCGTTGCTGGGCGGGCCGGTGGTGGACCGGGTCGGCACTCGCCGGGCCAGCGTCGGCGCGGATCTGCTGACCACCGTGACGGTGCTCCTGATCCCGTTCGCGATGGGCACGACGGGGCTCAGCCTGCCCGGGCTGATCGCGTTGTCGTTCGTGATGGGCGTTTCCCGCGGCCCCGCCGACACGGCCAAACAGGTGCTGCTTCCCGGAGTCGCCGAACTCGGCGATATCCGCGTGAGCCGGGCGGCGAGTGCCGTCGAGGCGGCGATGAGGACCGGCCGGATGGCGGGTGGACCCGCGGCCGGCGCGCTGATCGCGCTGATCGGGCCCATCCCGGTCCTGTTCGTCGACGCCGGTGTGCTCCTGGTGTCCGCGGCGCTGGTGTTCGCGCTCATCCCGGTCGCGGCCGGTCCGCCGAGGCCGCCGTCGGGCGGCTACCTCAAGCAGCTGCGCGAAGGGCTGGGATACGTCAAACGCGACGCGGTGCTGCGGGCGCTGGTCGGCATGCTGATGCTCACCAACAGCCTCGACTTCGGGCTGCTCGGTGTCCTGTATCCGGCTTACGGCGACCAGGTCCTGCACAGCACCGCGCTCATCGGCGCGATGATCACCGCGGTCGCGGCAGGGGCGCTGCTCGGTTCGGCGATCTACGGCTGGGCGGGCCACCGGGTCTCCCGGCGGACGGCGATCCTCGTCGCGGTCGGCATCGAAGGGGCGCCGAGGTTCGCCTTGCTCGCGCTGGAGCCCGCGCCGCCGGTCCTGCTCGCCGGTCTCGTGGTCGCCGGGATCGGAGCCGGCGCACTCAATCCGATCGTGCTCCCGGCCGTCTACGAGCGGGTACCGGAAGCCGTCCGAGGCCGCGTGCTCAGCCTGCTCGTGGGCGGGGTGCTCGCCGCGATGCCGCTCGGCTCGATGGCCGCCGGGTTGCTGCTGGACGGGATCGGCCTCGTCGGCGCGCTCGCCGTGTTCGGTGGCCTGTACCTGATCGCCGGTACCTTCCCGGCGATCTTCCGGGTCTGGCGCGGACTCGACGATCCCGCCCCGATCGGGGGCGACCGGCCGGTGAGCCAAGGCGCGCCGACCGACTAGGCTCGCCATCATGTCGCGCCGTTCCCTTCACAACCCAGCCCCCGACGCCGCCAGCCTCCGCGCCCGCCTCGACCGGGCCCGCGCCGCGGCCGCCGCCGCCGACACCGACGCCCTGCTGATCGCACCCGGCTCGGACCTGCGGTACCTCATCGGCCAGGCCGGGGGCTCCTTCGAACGGCTGACCACGCTGGTGATCCCGGCCGACGGCGTCCCGGCACTGGTCCTGCCGAAGCTGGAGGCCCCCGGTTACGCCGACGTCCCCGCCGACGAACTCGGTATCGAGATCGTCACCTGGGTCGACGGCGACAACGCCTACGAACTGGTCGCCGACCGGCTGGGCAAGCCCGGCCGCGTGGCGGTCTCCGACTTCACTCCGGCCCTGCACGTGCTCGCCTTCCGCGGCGCGCTCGGCGACGCCGAGCAGACGCTGGCCGGGCCGATCGTGCGCGAACTGCGGATGCGCAAGGACGCGGCCGAGATCCAGGCGCTGCGCGACGCGGGAGCGGCGATCGACCGCGTGCACGCCCGCGTGCACGAATGGCTGCGCCCCGGCCGCACCGAGGCCGAGGTCGGCGCGGACATCACCGCCGCCATCGTCGAAGAGGGCCACACCCACGCCGACTTCGTGATCGTGGGCTCGGGCCCCAACGGCGCCAGCCCGCACCACGACGTCTCCGAGCGGGTCATCGAGCGCGGCGACGTCGTCGTGGTCGACATCGGCGGCCCGATCGCCGAGGGCTACAACTCCGACTCCACCCGCACGTACGCGGTCGGCGAGCCGCGTGACGCCGACGTCGCCGAGACGTACGCCGTGCTGCAGCGTGCCCAGAAGGCCGCCGTCGACGCCGTCCGTCCCGGTGTCACCGCCGAGTCGATCGACGCCGCGGCGCGCGACATCATCGCCGAGGCCGGGTACGGCGAGTACTTCATCCACCGCACCGGTCACGGCATCGGCCTCGACGTGCACGAGGAGCCCTACATCATCAAGGGCAACGCGCTGCCGCTCGAGCCGGGCATGGCCTTCAGCGTCGAGCCCGGCATCTACCAGCCCGGCCGCTGGGGCGCCCGTATCGAGGACATCGTCGTGGTCACCGAGGACGGCGTCGAATCGGTCAACCAGCGTCCGCACGAACTGATCGTGCTCGACGCATGACCGGTTCCCTGGAGCCGCTGGATCAGGCCATCGTGCAGGAGCTGGCCGCGGACGGACGGCGCAGTTTCACCGATCTGGCGGAACGGGTCGGGCTTTCGGTGTCGGCGGTGCACCAGCGGGTGCGCCGCCTGGAGCAGCGCGGGGTCATCCTCGGCTACACCGCGCGGCTCGACGGCGAGCAGATCGGCCTGCCGCTCACGGCCCTGATCTCGCTGACGCCGAACGATCCGGCCGCGCCGGACGACTACCCGCAGCGTCTGGAGCACATCAAGGAGATCGAGTCCTGCTACTCGGTCGCCGGCGACGAGTCGTACATCCTCCTGGTCCGGGTGGCGTCGCCGCTCGGACTGGAGGATCTGCTCCGCCGGATCCGCGAATCCGCCAAGGTCTCGACCCGGACCACGGTGGTGCTGTCGACGCCGTTCGAGGGACGCTCGCCCACCCTGTGAGACGAGAGGAAGGGTGGGCTTGCGCGGCGCTGGTACGATAAAAGGTATGGCAACACGTAAGGTCACTCTCTCACTCGACAGTGGTGCGCTCGAGTTCGCCGAGCGGGCCGCGAAGGCACACGGGATCTCGGTCTCGTCGTGGTTGTCCAAAGCGGCCCGCAGGGAGGCCGTGCGCACCGGATACACCCCGCAGCGCGCCCCGGTCGAACCGTCCGCCGAATCGGACGAGGCCGAGCTGACCGCCGCGGAGAAGGATCTGCGTGCACAGGGGTGAAGTCTGGACGTACCACCCCCCGACCGAACCGGCACGGCAGCGCACCGTCGTCCTGCTGTCCTCGGACGGGGTGAACGAATCCGAGCGGCCGTGGCTGCTCGGCACCGAACTGCTGGACCGTGATCCACAGGACATCCTGGGTGTCGCCGTAGACGCGCGGTACTGGGTATCCACGCTGAACCTCACGCGCCTGTACCGGCCGTGGTTCGACGAGAAGATCGCGGAGATCGACCAAGAGGTCCAGGAGCGCATCGACATCGCGTTGCGCGCCGCCCTCGACCTCTAGCCTCCGGTGCGCCGAGCGCCTTTCGCCACCCGGTCCCTGCGCACAACGGCCGAGACCGATACGGATCCACGGCGAGGATCCCGGCTCTAGCGCGCGACCACCTCGGGCGCGGCGTGCAGTTTGCCGTCGGGGCCGGAGAGACACGAGGCGTTGCCCGCCCGCGCGGCGAGGAACTCGTTGAGGCAGTTCGCGATCTGCGCGTGGCCGTTCGCGTTGGGATGGAACGACTCCTGCAGCGCGTGGCTCGCGCGGTCCACCTGGCCGAGGTCGCGCAGTTGCAGCGTCAGCCTGCTGAACCACTCGTTCGCCGGGTCGCTGCTGCACGCCTCGTGCCCGGCACCGGCTCGCGACAGGTCGAGGAAGCGCGCACTGGTCGCCCTCGATGCCTGTTTGAGCCCGTCCGACAGGACCGAGACGCCGTCGCGGCGCATCCACTCCAGGTCCTCGGTGCGGAACGGGCAGCCGTTGAGGCTGCGCAGCGCTTCCGGGATCTGCGGGCCGACAGGCGAGGCGTACGACATCAGCACGAGCTGGTAGTCCGCCGGGACGTAACCCGCCTGCGCCAGCACCTTCTTGACGTCGGCGACGGCGTTGGTCACCTTCGGCACCATGGCGTCCACTTTGGACTTCCAGGTGGTGCGGAGTGCCGCACTGCACGGCGGGTTCTGCGGGGAGAACCACGCCTTGAAGCATTCGTTGACCTGAGCGGAGAACTTCGGCTCGTCGTTCGCGCCGATCGCGATCACCACCGCGGCGACCCGGTGGTCCTTGATCAGGTTCGCGAGCTGTCGCGCCTGCGACGGCTCCGTCCACTGCTTGGCCTCACCCAAGGCGATCTGCTCCGAGGGCGCTCCCGAACACGCGAGGTTCACGCGTGCGGTGATGTCGGGGATCTTGATCTGCTCGACGAAGGCGTTGGGGGAGCGGTGGCACCAGTTGCCGCCCTGTCCGTTGGTGGTGGGCGTGTAGTCGCCCGCGCCCTCGCCGGAAACGGTGCTGTCGCCGATGGCGACGACCGTCAGCGGCCCCGTCCCCGGCGGCCCTTGGCGCGGGGACGGCTGCCCCGGGCGGCTTTCCGACCCGGTAAAGGCAATGAACCCGACGAGAACCACCACGAACGTGAGCGCGAGAGCACCCCACCACCACCGGAAACGTCGCATCGTCACCGGATTCTACGGACCCCGTGGCCCGAGAGGGTGATCATGGCGGTGTGACGGTCGCGATGCCCTCCTCAGCCCGCCTCCGTCAGATCCGTTCCGGCCGCCAGCTCCGTCACGATGTCGAGCACGCCGGGCAGCGCGGGCTTGTCGTTCTCCGGCGACCAGGCCACCACGGTCCGGGCCGTGTCGCCCGTCAGCGGTACGAACACCACCCCGCTCCGGCGCAGGCTGTGCGAAGACCGGGCCAGCCTGGTGACGCCGATGCCCGCGGCGACGAGACCGAGCAGTCCTTGGACGGTCGCGGCCCGCTGGACGACGCGCGGCGTGAAGCCTGCCGCCTCGAACTCGTCGTCGTAGCGGCGATGCCAGGGCTCCCAGGAACTCCGTGGCGTGAGCACCCAGGGCTCGTCGGCCAGCTCCGCGAGTTTCAGCTCGGTCGCGGCGGCGAGCCGATGCCCCTCCGGGAGGACGGCGCAGACCTCCTCGGTGATCAGTGTGCGGGTCTCGAAGCCCTCGATCAGGGGAGGCCTGGTGAAGATCAGGTCGTAGCGGCCGCTGCCGAGGCCGTCGACGAGCGGCGCGATCTGGGTGTCGTCCGTGGTGATGGTGAGATCGGGGAGCCGCTCGCGGACCGCGCGCACCACCGGCGGGAGCAGGTAGTTGGCGGTGGTGGTGAGGAAACCGAGATGCAGCGTGCCGAGTTCGCCGCGCACCGCCCGGTCCAGCACGGACAGCGCCTCGTCGTTGCGAGCCAGTACCGCTTTGGCTTCCGGCAGGAACAGCGATCCGATCTCGGTGAGCCGGGTCCCTCGGCTGTCGCGCCGCAGCAGTTTCGTGCCGAGAACCCGTTCCAGCACGGTGATCTGCTGCGAAAGGGACTGCTGGGCGATGTGCAGGCGCCGCGCGGCCTTGGTGAAGCTCGCGTCCTCGGCGACGGCGACGAAGTAGCGCAACTGCCGCAACTCGGGGGTCACAGGCTCTGACTGTAGCCGCACCAGGGAGCCGGTGTTGGCGGCACCGGCGCGGTGTCAGCACGATGGGGCGCAGGAACTTCACTGGAGGAAACAGGAATGACGAAGGAAACCGACGGCCGCGTCTGGCTGATCACCGGCTGCTCGTCCGGGTTCGGCAGGCACCTCGTCCTGGCCGCGCTCGACGCGGGCGACCGCGTGATGGCCACGGCGCGCCGTCCGGAGACGCTGGCCGAACTGGAAGAACTCGGCAAGGGCCGGGTGCGCGTCGCGGCACTCGACGTCACCGATCCGGCGCAGGTCGAGGCCGCCGTGCGGGCGACGCTCGCCGAGTTCGGCCGGATCGACGTCGTCGTCAACAACGCCGGCCACGGTTCGGTCGGCGCCGTCGAGGAACTGACCATGACCGAGCTGCGGTCGCTGATGGACGTGATGTTCTTCGGTGCCGTCGAGGTGACGAAGGCCGTCCTGCCGCACCTTCGGGAGCAGGGAAGCGGTGCGATCGTGCAGATGAGTTCGATGGGCGGACAGCAGAGCCCGCCCGGTTTCGGGGCTTACTGTTCGGCGAAGTTCGCGCTGGAGGCGATGTCGGAATCGCTCGCCGCCGAGGTGGCGCCGTTCGGGGTGAAGGTGCTGATCGTGGAGCCCGGCGCGTTCCGGACCGAGTTCGGCGGCAGCCGGTTGCACCGCTCCCGGGTGATCGACGCCTATCGCGAATCCACGGGTGAGATCCGGGATTTCGTCGAGGGGATGGACGGCTCGCAGCCTGGTGACCCGGCGAAGGCCGCCGCCGCGATCCTGAAGGTGCTGGACAGCGACGACGCGCCGCTACGGCTCGCGCTCGGCGACGACGCCGTCGACGGGCTGCGAGCCACGCACGAGGCGAAGGCGGCGGAGCTGGCTGCTTGGGAGGAGCTGAGCCGCTCCACCGCCCTGTGACTCAGCCGAGCCAGCGCTGGATCGCGATGTCGAGCAGCTTCCGCGCGTGGTCGGTCGAATCGTCGGCCCAGGCGATGATCCCGTCCGGGCGCACCAAGAGACTCGGCTGTGCCAGATCGGGATCCGCCACGTAGGCGACCCGGCTTTCCGATCCGGCGTAGCGGCCGTCGGCCGTGCGGTCCACGAGTACGAAGCGGCCGTCGTGAGCGTGGTCGGCGAGCCTCGTTCCCGACCCGAGTTCGACGTCCCCGGCGATCGAGCCGACCGGTTCGGAGGAGTCGTCGGCGACGTCGTACCGCTGCAGGATTCCGGAGGAGAGCGCGATCATGCGGTTGGTCGCGCCGGGGACCGCGAAGAGTTCGTCGCCGACGACCTTCCGCAGCTGCGCGGTCCGTTCGTCGCCGCGCATGAGCGCGACCTGGGCCCGTGTCCAGTCCAGGATCCACGCGCCGATCGGATGCCGTTCGGCGTGATAGGTGTCGAGCAGTCCCGCGGGCGCGTGGCCTTGGACTGTCGCGGCGAGTTTCCAGCCGAGGTTGACCGCGTCGCCGATGCCGAGGTTCAGGCCCTGTGCGCTGAACGGCGAGTGCACGTGGGCGGCGTCGCCCGCCAGGAACACCCTGCCGCGGCGGTAGGCCTGTGCCTGGCGCGCGTTGTCCGACCACCGGGTCGCCCGGCCCCGCAACCCCGTGATCGTCACCGGGACGCCGGTGACGTCGCGAACCGCGCTCTGCAGCTCGTCGACGGTCACGGGTGCGTTCTTGTCCTCCGGCTGGGGCGCGAACCTGGCGACGAGGATGCGTCCCGGCACCGGGCCGTAGGTGTAGATACCGCGAGGCGTCCAGTTCCATCCCCGGCGGAGTTCGCCCGGGTCGTCGAAATCGGCGATGGCCTGATACCCCACGAGTTCCGGGTCGGTGCCCGCGAAATCGACACCGAGCCGTTTACGGACGATGCTTCGGCCGCCGTCGGCGGCCACGACCCATCCGGCGCCGAAGTCGCCGGTGCTGGTCTCGACGACCACGTCGGCGTCGTCGTCGAGCCCGGTGCCGGCGCTCCGTAGATCCCGCACCTCGACGCCGCGGCGGATCTCGACGCCCAGCCGGGCGCAGCGGTCGCCGAGCAGCAGTTCGAGATCGTGCTGGGGCACCAGGATCCCGTTGGCCACGGCCGTATGCGCGGCCAGCACCGGGTCGTCCTGGTCGACCAGGTCGTGCCGGAACATGATCCCCGCGAAATGCCCGAGGACGGGGAACCGGCGGGAGGCCCGGCCCGCCGCGTCGGTCAGGTCGCGCACCGTCCGGTTCGAGCGGCCGCCGGTGAAGCCCTTGGCTTCGGCCAGGCGACGGTGCTGCACGTCCTCCGCGGCGGGCAGCAGGCCGCGCCGGTCCAGGATCTCGGCGGTGGCGACGTTGATCGACCCGGATTTGATCGTCGGATCCGGGTCTTCGAGCCGCTCCAGCACGGTCGTCCGCACTCCTCGCAACGCCAGTTCGCTCGCGAGGAACAGGCCGGTGGGCCCTGCTCCGACCACGATCACGTCGGTCCGGTTCATGATGACTCCAAGCCTTACTGAGTAAACTTACTCGGTAAGGTTACCGAGTAAAGGTAGGCTTGTCACATGGCGAAGCGAGGAGACCGGGGCGGTTCGAGGACGCGGGCGCATATCGCCGAGGTCGCGACAGGGCTGTTCGTGGAGCGCGGCTTCGACGACGTCACGGTCGCCGAGGTCGCCGCCGCCGCGGGTGTTTCGAAGGTGACGGTGTTTTCGCATTTCGACCGCAAGGAGGACCTCGCGCTCGATCGGCTGCCCGACGCCGTCGGTATCGCGCGGGCGACCATCCGGGACCGGCCGGACGGTGTGGGGGTCGTCGAGGCGTTCCGCCTGATGACCCTCGCGCTCGCGGAGGAGCGGCATCCGTTGTCGGGACTGAGCGAGGCGGGGGAGCCGCTCGCACGGACCGTCGCCGGGTCGCGCGCGCTCATTTCGCGGCTGCGTGAGTTCGAGCACGAGATCGAGGCCGAGGTGGCCGATGAGCTCGAAAGCGACACCCGGTTCTCGGGTGACGGTGAGCTGGCCGCCGCGCTGATCGTCGCCGCGTACCGCACCGTCGCCGTGGCGACGACGCGTCGCCGACTGGCCGGGGATGACCTCACCGAGGTCGCCGCCGCCCACTGCGAGCGGCTGAGCGCGGCGTTCGGCGCGCTGGCCAAGGCTTTGTGAAGCCCTGAGGGCGGGCCGCGGTGGCCCGCCCTCAAGGGTCAGCGTTTACGCCAGATGGAGACCTCCAGGTCGGTGATCTCGTAGCGGTGCCCGTCGGCCTTGGTCAGGCTCGGCTCCGTGCCTTCCGACAGCAGCTCGAACGCCTCGCCGAGGACGTTCGCGAGCTCGGCGGCCGACGCCCGGGGGAGCGCCACGAGCAGCAGCCCACCGGCGCGCAGGAACGTGTCCGAGCCGGCGAGCGGGCGCAGATAGGCCGCCGCGTCGCCGAGCCGGTCGAAGGCGTCCGCCACGACCACGCCGTCGAACGTGCCGAGCGACGCGGGTGGGCGCCCGGCCTCGGCGAGGGTGAAGGACACGTCGCCGCCCGGCGCGATCGACGGCCGCCGCGCGTGCGGCTCGCCGCGCCCCGGCACCTGGAACCCGACGTCCCAGCCCTCGGCCAGCCGCTCCGCCGCCGCGACGAACGCCGGCCGGTCGTCAAGGCCGACGACCTCGATCGGCCGCCCGGCCAGCGAGAACGCCAGCCCGCCGGTCGCCGTGGCGAGATCCGCGACCCGCCGCGGCTCGACCCCGGCTTCGTCGGCGGCCTCGAAGAACCTCCGGGCCAGCCGGTCCGGATGGCCGACGGTCGCGGCCAGCGGATGCCCGGCCCGGCCGAAGACCTGTTCGGCGGTGCCGTACTGGCCGAGCAGTGCGCGGTCGATGTCCGCCCGCGCCCCACCGTCCGTAGTGGACTCCGGGGCGACGACCAGCCGGATTCCCGCCTGCTGCAGGAAATGCGGCCGGTAGAAATGCCGCGCCCAGATACTGCCCAGCTCGCCGGTGCTGATGTAGGCGCCGCCCAGGATCAGCTGATGCTGACCGCCGTAACTGGGCACCGAGAAGTCCTCGTAGTAGGGATGCGGCGTGAACCCGTCGAGCGGGTTGAAGGTGTCCTCGCTCCACGCCCACAGGTTGCCGCCGGCGTCGTGCAGGCCCTGCGACGTCGTCGGCGAGTGGTCGACGGGGCCCTCCGAACCCCAGGCCAGGCCGAGGTTGATGCCTGTCTCACGCAGCTGCGCGCCGTCGAGCCGCATGACGACGTCGTCCGCGACCCCGGGACGTTCCGGAAGGTCGCGCAGCAGGAAGTACTCCGCTTCGGTCGGCAGCCGGTACTCCCGTCCGTCCTTTTCGGACCGCCAGGCGGCGAAGGCCTTGGCCTCGTGGTAGTTCACCACCACCGGCCAGTCCCACGGCATGTCGATCTCGTCGAACAGCGTGCGCAACCGGAACGCGTGCAGCCCGGTCGGCCCGGTGGGCACCCAGAACCGCGGCCATTTGGTGTTGCGGAAACGCCGCCACGCCTCGCCCTCCGCCGACCACAACTCCGGCCGCCGGTAACCGCCGTCGGCGACGAAACCGTGGAACTCGCCGTTGCTCACCAGGCAGCGGGCCACCTCGAAGTCCGGCAGCTCTTGACGGCGTGAGCCGTACGCGCTGTCCCAGCCATAGGACGGGAAGGACTGCGGCTTGCCAAGCCTGGCCGTGCGCCCCGGCACGGTGACGGTGCCGTTGGCGGGCACGGAACCCGGCTCGGGTTTACCGGTCTCGGTGGTGCGGCGCAGAGGCGACGGCGCGGGCCACGCGGCGGGCCGTTCGACCAGGCTCGGCCGCATCTCGCGGATCAGCACCGAACTGGTCTCCAGATGGATCCGGTCGTGCTCGATCGCCAGCAGCAGGGCCCAGGCCTGGTCGTCCATCGTCACCGGACGCCCGAGATCCGGGGCGAACGGGGTGCGCTCGATGATGCCGACGACCGTCCGGTACACCTCGGCCCGGTAGTCCTTCACCTCCGAAACCGACGGCCACACCATGTCGTTCTTCGACATGTCGTCCCACGAGTTCTCGTCGACGCCCATTTCCAGGACGTGCTCGAGGTAGGCGTCGATCGGCGCGTCCAGCAGCCCCGAGACCCTCAGCTTGTTGACGTACAGCGCGGTCGTGTGGCCGTAGTAGAAGATCATCGGGTGCCGGAGGTTGTGGTCCGGAGGACGGTAGAACGCTTCCGCGCCCTTCAAACCGGCGAAAAGCACCTCGTGCAGCGTCCACGCGTTGTCGAAGTAGTCCAGCACCTCTTCGCGGCTGCAGACGGAGAGATCGGGCAGTGGCAGCGCTCTGATCTCGCCGGATTCGGCCACGCCCGGGCAGCGGCCGGGTTCGGGACGGACCCCGGTGTACCACCACTGTGGATCGCGGGCTCCGTTCAGCCGCTCGTCGGAGTGCTTGACCGCGTTTCTCTCCCAAGGTTCCAAGGTGGACGTCGACGTCATGTGACCTCGCTTCGGTTCTGGGGCACTGGGGGCGGGTGCCGAAACCGTCGCATCTTCGAAAAGGTCATTTCCTCTCCATTCGTGCGCTGAATCGCGCGCCGGAAGAAGCCCGGCGTGAGAGCGCAAGCGGGGAGATGCCCGGTGATCGCGATGCTGGAACCGTCGGTGTCCCGATCCACCGGTTGAGAGGTGAACCTCTTGTCGACGAAGCCCTGTGTCGTGCTCGTGGACACCTACGAAACGGCCGACCACGGGTTGCCGCAGACCGCCCGGCACATCGCGCCGGCGTTCATGGCGCTGGGCGCGGACTGTGTGCGTGTGCAGAGCGCGCCCGACGCACCCGGGCAGTACCGGCAGTCCTCGCCGACCATGAGCAACTATCGCGAGAACATCGTCCACGACGGCGACCTCGCGAAGACTCTGCACGCGCTGGCGGTACACCGGCCGGTCGCGGTCGTGGCGGGCGGCGAGTACGCCGTCGCGTTCACCGACGAACTCGGCGAGGCGCTGGGAGTGCCGTCGAACGGCACCGCGCTTTCCCCGGCCAGGCGGGACAAGGCCGCCATGGGCGAGGCCGTCGCCGCGGCGGGCCTGCCCGTCGCACGGCAGTTGTCGACCTCGGACGAGGCCGAACTCGCCGCATGGCACCGGGAAGTGGGCGGCCGGATCGTCGTCAAACCGAACCGCAGCGCCGGTGGCGACGGTGTGTCCTTTTGCGACACTCCGGAACGGTCCGTCGAGGCGCTGCGCACGATCACCGGCCGCCAGAACGTGTTCTCCGAGGACAACGACCTCGTCATCGCGCAGGAATACCTCGCGGGCACCGAGTACATGGTCAACACGGTCAGCATGGACGGCCTGCACCAGGTGTGCGACATCTGGAAGACCTCGCGTTTCGCCATCAACGGGGTGTCCGACCTGCTCGGCGCCTGCCAGATCGTGCCGAGGCGCGGGCCTGGACACGACGAACTGGTGAACTACGCGTTCGCGGTACTCGACGCGCTCGGCATCCGGCACGGCGCCGCGCACGTCGAGATCAAGCGGACCCCACGGGGCCCGCGGCTGATCGAGGTGGGCTCCCGCCTCTCGGGCGGCGACCTGCCGCATCTGGCGCGGCTCGCGATCGGCGAGTCCCAGCTGGACTGGATGGCGGACGCGGTGCTGCGGCCGGAGAGGTTCCGCGAGCGGTGGGGCGAGGACTACCGGATCCGGCGGCACTACGCCTGGTCCGCGCTGCTCTCGCCGGTCGAAGGCACGCTCCGCCGGTACACGGTGCTCGACGAGATCGAGCGGCTGGAGAGCTTCCACGAGATGTTCGTGCTGACCGAACCGGGGAAACCGTTGCGCCGCACCGTCGACGACACGACGTTCCCGGTGGTGGTCACGTTCATGCACGAGATCGAGGAGTACGTCCTCCGTGATCTCGGCACGCTGCGGTACCTCGACGGCGTGGGCTGCTACGAGCTCGAACCATGACGGCGCCCGGGTTCCTGCGGACCCGGCTCGGCGGGCTGCCGAAGTCGTTCTGGGTGCTCTGGACGGGCACGCTGGTCAACCGGCTCGGCACGATGGTCCTGCCGTTCCTGGCGCTGTACCTGACCAGCGAACGCGGCCTTTCGGTGGCGACGGCGGGAACCGTGCTGGCGCTGCTCGGCATCGGCCAGGTGTTCTCGCAGCTGATCGGCGGCATGCTGGCCGACCGCATCGGCAGGCGGGCGACGCTGACCGGCGGCATGCTCGCGACCGGCGCGATCATGCTCGTGCTGGGCTACGTCGAACGCCTCGAACTCATCGCGGTCGCCGCGCTCCTGCTCGGGCTGGCGCTCGACGTGTTCCGCCCGGCCACCCAATCGATCGTGGCGGACCTGGTGCCCGGCGCGGATCGCACCCGGGCCTTCGGGTTGCTGTTGTGGGCGATCAACCTCGGTTTCTCGATCGCCATGGTGCTGGGCGGCACGCTGGCCCGCGCGGGATTCACGACGCTGTTCTGGGTGGACGCGGCGACATGCGTGCTGTTCGGGCTGCTGGTGTGGCGGGCGGTGCCGGAGACCCGTGGGGGCGGTGGCCCCCGAGAGCGGGGCGGCTTCACCGTCGTCCTGCGCGACCGGGTCATGGCCGGGCTGATGCTGGTCTCGCTCGTGGTGGCGTTCGTGTTCCTGCAGAGCCTGGCCACATTGCCGCTGGCGATGCGCGAAGACGGCCTTTCCCCGGCGGGGTACGGGCTGGTGATGGCGGTGAACGGGATCGTCATCGTGGTCGTGCAGCCACTCGTGGGGCATCGGCTGGGCCGGTGGGATCCGTCGCGGGTGCTCACGTTCGGGATCCTGTTGACGGGCTTGGGTTTCGGCGCCACGGCCTTCGCGTCGACGACAGCGGCGTACGCGGCGTGCGCGGTGTTCTGGACCCTCGGTGAGATCGTGATCCAGTCGGTGGGCGTCGCGATTGTGGCCGAGCTCGCGCCGCCACATCTGCGCGGCCGGTACAACGGCGCCTACGGTACGGCGGCGGGTCTCGCCGCCTTCGTCGCCCCGCTCGGCGGCACCCAGCTGCTGGTACTGGGCGCACCTGTGTTGTGGACCGTTTGCCTCGGGTTGTGCCTGGCCGCGGCCGTCGGTCAGCTGCTGCTCGGCAACGCGGTCCGTCGCCGGATGGCCACCACCGCGGTTCCGGTCGCGGCCGTCGGCTGACCGGGCTTCAACCGTCCATTCTAGACGCGAGGATCGCCGCACCGGGACCGGAAAGCTCGTCCAGTGCCACGTCCCGGCCGGCGATCGACAGCAGCACGGCCTCGCCGGGGCCGCGGACTTCCGGCCCGGATCCGGCCGACCAGTTCAGGTCCGTGGCCACGAGCCGGAGCCCGCGTGCCCGCTTGCCTGCCTTGACCGGCGGTGCGTAACGGGCGAAAGCCAGGGCATGACGCAGCCTCTCCGGCGGCACTTCGCGGGGAAACCCCAGGGGCCGCCGGATGTCCTGGTGATGGAGCAGCCCGTCGAGCAGCGCCACCCGTCCACCGAACGTCGAGGTCAGACCGCGCGGTTCAAGGTGCTCCTCGAACCTGGCGATCAGCTCTTCCGGCGTGCGGTCCGGTTTTCGCGCCACCCCGAGCGCGTTCATCCGGTTCAGCCGCAGCCCGCCGCGGACGGCCTGGCCGACCAGATCGCGGAAACGCTGGGTGTCGTAGTCGACGACGTGGGCGACCACCTCGCGGACCGTCCACTCCGAACACAAGGTCGGCGCGTCCCAGTGTTCCGGCGACAGCGTGCGGAGGAACGCGGCGAAGTCCGCCCGTTCGTCCCTGGCGAGTCGCGCGACCGTTGGCATCGGCGGCCTCCTGTGGTCACTTGTAGTCGAGCCACCCGCAAACGTAGTAGTTCGTGTCCTCGTTCCGCTCGACATACCAGGAATAGACGACGTCGCCCGCGAGTTTGCCGGTGCGCGCGTTCCGCTGGGTGACCTTGGCCTGGACCGTCACGAACTCCTGGCCCGACGGGACGGAGTACGGCAGCATCTCCCAGCGCTCGACGTAGTGCCCGTGGAGTTCGAACCCGAGCAGTGTCGACCTCAGGCGCGGGCAGGTCCCGCTGCGCAAGGCGGTCATGTCGTGATTGGCCAGCCCGTTCAGGTAGACCTGGAACACGCGGTCGATCGCGGCGGGTTCGAGACCGGGGGCTGCCGACGAGGGTTGAGCCGGAGGCGTCACGGTCAGGGTCCGGGTCTCGGCCGAGGGAGCGGAGTACGACGTGGACGTCTCGGGTGGAGAGCCGGTACGCGATATCGGGAACCCGCCCCGGCACGCCGAGAGGAGCGTGCCGAGGCCGATCAGGAGCACGCACACCCGGGCACGCGAAGTCGAAGGTCTCACGGTGGGCGACGCTATGGGGCGTTCATGAAATCCGAATGAAAAGCCTCGTGAGTGGTGGGGGCGGGTTGTAACCGCCTAACCACACCACCGGGGGGGTGGTGAGGCGGTGTGCC
>NZ_JBHXIB010000021.1:88715-126006 GCF_042723975.1 Amycolatopsis sp. NPDC058340
GGAGGACGGTTAGAACCGTCCTCACCACTCACGAGGCGTGTGGCTCAGCAGTTCTCCAGGAAGTGCCGCAGCACCCGCGTGCCGAACCGCAGTCCCTCCACCGGGACCCGCTCGTCGACACCGTGTGCCATCGCCCGGTACGGGAAGCCTTCCGGCAGCGACAGCGGCGCGAAGCCGTAGCAGTCGATCCCAAGGGGACTGAACGCCTTGGCGTCCGTTCCGCCGCCCATGCAGTACGGGACGACGACGGCTTCGGGGTCCTCCGAACGCAGAGCGTCCGCCATCGCGTCGAACCACGGTGAATCCACCGGAGCCTGGACCGGCGGCTGATGCGCGACGAACTCGCGGGTGACGCCTTCGCCGAGCATCGCGTCGATCTCGGCGAGCAGCTCCGGTTCGGCGCCGGGAAGGACGCGGACGTCCACCTGGGCCTTGGCCGAAGTCGGGATCACGTTCACCTTGTAGCCGGCGTCGAGCATGGTCGGCGTCGTGCTGTTGCGGACCGTCGGGACCACCAGCGCCCCGGCGGGCCCGAGCCGCGCGATCGTTCCGTCCACATCGGACAGATCGACCGGGACGCCGAGCGCTTCCCCGGTGCGTTCGAGGAAGGCCTGGACGGTCGGGGTCAGCTGGACGGGCCAGCGGTGCGAGGCGATCTTGCCGAGCGCCGTGACCAGCCGGGTGACCGCGTTCTCGTCGTTGGGCCGCGAGCCGTGTCCCGCGCGGCCCTTGGCCGTCAGGCGCAGATGCGCGGTGCCGCGCTCGGCCGTCGCCACCGGATAGAGCCGCACGTTCCGGCCGTCGGCGGCGGGGACGTGGTAGGTGTACCCGCCCGACTCGCTGATCGCGGCCGCGCAGCCGTCGAACAGGTCCCGGTGCGCCGCGGCGAGCCAGTGCGCGCCGTACTCGCCCTTGTCCTCCTCGTCGGCCACGAACGCCAGGACGATGTCCCGCCGCGGCCGGACGCCGGTGGCGAGGGCGGCGAGCACCATCGCGCAGAAGTCCTTCATGTCGACGGCACCGCGGCCCCAGAGGAACCCGTCTCGGACCTCGCCGGAGAACGGGTCCACCGACCAGTCGGCGGCGTCCGCCGGGACGACGTCGAGATGCCCCTGCACGAGCAGCGCGGGCAGGTTCGGGTCGGTGCCGGGGACCCGGGCGATCACGTTCGCCCGTCGGGGCGCGGACTCGATGATCTTCGAGCCGATCCCGAGCCCCGACAACAGCGATGCCACGTACTCGGCGGCCTCACGTTCGCCCTCGGAGTCGCCGTCGCCCCGGTTCGTGGTGTCGAACCGGATCAGCCGCGAACAGACTTCGACCACGTCGAGCTCAGCGTTGTTTCGGGAACCCGCGTCCGCGATCGTGTCGCCAGGGCGCGTGTTTTCGCTGTTCGGCACGTCATCGCTGATGGCGCCCTGCCGCCGCGATCGCGGGGCCTGTGGCCGGGCGGGTTCCGAGTTGGTATCGCGGCCGGGAAGCTCGCCCTGCGTTTCCAGCTCAGCCATAGATACCCTGCACCGCCCCGGCCGCGATCGCCGTGACGATCTTGAACGCCTTCATCGCTTCGGTCATGTCCGGCGCGTCGAAGCCGACCCGCCGCACGCCGATCTGTTCCACCGTCGGGATCACCGCCGCGGCCTGCGCGAGATGGCTCGCGTCGAACTCGACCTCGATCCGGTGGGGCGTGCTGTACCGCTCGACGCGGCCCGCCCGGTTCATCGCGTCCGCCGCCGCCGCCGACAGCAGTTCGGCCGTCCTGGCGGGCGGCAGGCAGATCGCGGCGTAGCGGCTGACGCACTCCTTCACCGTGACCAGCTCGGCTTCCGGCGCGTAGTCCTGGGCGTCGTCACAGGCCTTGTCGTCACCGGAGACGACCAGCACCGGGACCCCGTACTCGGCGGCCATCGCCGCGTTGAGCCTGCCTTCGCTGGCGGGGACGTCGTCGAGCCACACACCGGTGATCTGATTCTCCAGGTACGTGTGGGACAGGACGCCGTCGAAACCCGCGCCGGCGTGGTAGCCGAGGAAGACGACGCCGTCCACGCCGGTGTCGATCCCCTGCATCATCGAGAGCGGCTTGTGCCTGCCGGTGAGCATGCGCGCCCGGCCGTCGAGGTCTTCGAGCAACAGGTTCCGTTGCGAGGAATGCGCTTCGTTGACCAGCACGTCGGTGGCGCCGGAGTCGAACAGGCCCGCGATGGTGGCGTTGACGTCACCGGTGAACAAGCGGCGGAATCGTTGCCACTGCTCGGTACCGGGGATGACGTCGTCGGTCCAGGTGACGCCGGTGGCGCCCTCCATGTCCGCCGAGATCATGATGCGCATGCGGGGCACCCTAGCCGAGGCTCTTTGCCCTCGCCGCCGGGATCAGGGCCAGGAACCGGAACGCGGGTAGACCGCCCAAGCGCGCTCCCAGGCCGCCGCCCGCTGCCGGTCGAGCACCAGCCGGACGACCCGCTGCACCAGCACGAGCCCGGCGACCACCGCGAACCAGAGCCACAGGCCGACGAGCACGGAATCGAACACGGCCGTCGACGCGGTCCTCGGGGCGGTGGTGAGCTCACCGCGGGCGTCGATCCAGACCGGCACGGCCGATCCGGCGGGACTGCCCGGCGCCGCGAGGACACCGCCGGTGTGCCGGGCGCCGCGCGAGTCGGTCCAGGCCGCTTCGGTGGTGGCGGTGTCGGTCCCGACGCTCTCGCTGTCGACGACGCGGATGGGCGCCGCCTTCAGCAGGTACGCCGTGGCGGGTGTGCGGCCGGTCGAGTCGGCGGCGGCCGCGGCGACCTGCCTGCCGTGGTTGGCCGAGCCGACGGCGGCCGCGACCGGGATGGCGAGCAGCGCCGCGAGGATCACGAGCTTGAGGAGGAGGGCTTCGAACCGGTCGGAGCCACGAGCCAGCGAATTGTGACCAGGGAAGAGCCGTCGCCGGAAGCGGGCGATCGGACCACTGGACCCGTGCACGAGGAACCCCATTCCCTCAGACCGCGAAATACCTCCACCCTCGATTCTCGTTCACCGGGGCGCCGCTGTCGCGGTATGGGGACACAGACCACTCTGTGAACCCGTACACAACCTTTTATTCGTTTTGCCCGTCCGCGTTCTCCCGCTACCGTCTTCGGCATGGGGATTTTCTTCACTCTGTGATTCTCGCCTTCGACGCGGCCCTGGCGTAGAGCCTTCGCTCCGCCGGGTCGCGTCCTTCCTCGTCTGCTCTTCTTCCCCGCGAGAATCAGGAGGACGCCCCTGTGCGTACCCCGCATCGAAATCCCGGAACACAACTCGTGCTCTCCGGTGTCACCAAACGCTTCGACGACCACGTCGTGCTCGACCAGATCTCCTTCACCGTCAAACCGGGGGAGAAGGCCGGCGTCATCGGCGACAACGGTTCGGGCAAGTCCACCCTGCTGAGGCTGATCGCCGGTCGCGACCGGGCGGACAACGGCACCGTGACCGTCACCGCGCCCGGCGGCGTCGGTTATCTCCCGCAGACACTGGACCTGCCGGAAACCGCCACGGTCGGCGACGCGATCGACCTCGCGCTGGCCGACATCCGGGAGCTCGAATCCCGGCTGCGGACGGCCGAACAGTCACTCGAAACCGCCGAAGACCTGGCCGCGTACGGCGACCTCATGACCGAGTACGAAGCCCGCGGAGGTTACGAGGCCGACGCCAGGGTGGAGGTCGCCCTGCACGGGCTCGGGCAGCCGGGGCTCGATCGCGGCCGCCCGCTGGGCAGCCTGTCCGGCGGGCAGCTGTCCCGGCTGGCGCTCGCGGCCACCCTGGCCGCGTCGCCCGAACTGCTGTTGCTGGACGAGCCGACCAACGATCTCGACGACGACGCCGTCGCCTGGCTGGAGAACCACCTCCGCGCGCATCGCGGCCGGATCGTCGCGATCACCCACGACCGGATGTTCCTCAGCCGGGTCACGACGACCATCCTCGAGGTCGACGCCGACCGGAAGACGGTGCAGCGGCACGGCGACGGGTACTCGGGTTACCTCGCGGCGAAGGAGGCCGCGCGGGCTCGTTGGGTCCGGGAGTACGAGGAGTGGCGGCTGGAGAAGTCCCGCTACGAACGGATGGCGGACGTCAACATCGACCGGTTCTCGGCGATCCCGCGCAAGGCCCCGGCGGCCTTCAGCGGGGCGGGCGCGTTCCGGGCCCGCTCCCGGGCACACGGGGCGATGAGCCGGATCCGGTCGGCCCGCGAGCGGATCCAGCGGCTCGACGCTGACCCGGTCCCGCCTCCACCCGAACCGCTCCGGTTCACCGCGCGGATCGCCGCGGGGGAGACGGAGGCCGGTCGGTACGTGGTGAAAGCGAGCGAGGTGTCGGTCGACGGCCGTCTGCCGCGGACGTCGCTCAGCGTGCTGCCCGGTGAACGGGTCCTCGTGACCGGACCCAACGGGGCCGGCAAGACGACCTTGATGCGGGTGCTCGCCGGCGAGCTCGCGCCGTCGACGGGATCGGCGGAGCGGGCGGGCCGGATCGGCTTCCTGCACCAGAACGGCGGGCTCGCCGCCGACGCGCGGACCGTCCTGACGGTCTTCGCCGGGGACGGTGACGAGGACGAGGCGGCCGAGAGGTTGCTGTCGCTGGGCCTGTTCCGGGCGCCGGATCTGCGCAAGCCGGTCCGGGAGCTGTCCATCGGGCAGCGGCGCAGGCTGGAACTGGCCAGATTGGTGACGGCCAGAACCGACCTGCTGCTGCTCGACGAGCCGACCAACCACCTCTCCCCGGATCTCGTGGAGGAGATGGAGCAGGCGCTCGCGGAGTACTCCGGCGCGCTCGTGGTCGTCACCCACGACCGGCGGATGCGGCGGACGTTCGAAGGAAGGCGGCTCGAACTGGTCACTTCAGCGGCGTGAGCGGTCCGTCCACTTTCGCCGGATTGAGGCAGCTGTCCAGCCCGTCCACGAGCGAACAGAGTCCGGGCCCGCGCTCGAGCCGGTAGCCCTGCGGCACGCCACCCGCCGTCACCAGATCCTGGTACGCGGGAACGGCGTCCGTGGGGCGCCGGGTCAGCGCGGGATCGGTGAGGGCGTCCACTGTGTACAGTCCGAACCGGGCGCGGTAGCTGCCCCATTCGTAGTTGTCGGTGAGGCTCCAGTAGTTGTAGCCGATGAGGTTCATCCCGTCGGCTTTGGCTCGCTGGAGCCAGTACCCGGTGTCGCGAACGTGATCACCGCGCGTGTAGTCCGCGTCGCGGAGCGTCCCGTTGTCGGTCGCCATGCCGTTCTCGACGATGTAGAGGGGCATGCGCGGGAATCGGTTGTGGTAGCTGCGCAGCGCGTAGTAGATGCCTTCGGGCTGGAGCTTCACGTCCCAGAACTTGTCACTGGCGGCGGCGAACACGGTCCAGTTGTCGATGCTGAGACCGTAGTAGTAGTCGATGCCGATGAAGTCGAGCTTGTCCTTGACCTGGTCGAGGAAGAACCAGTCGGCCATCCCGTTGACGCCGGTGATGTAGGCCTGGTTGCTGGTGACCTTCGAGGTCGGGTCGAGTTCGTGGATGAGGTCGTAGGCCCGCCGGTGCGCCTGGACGACGTTGGACTGCGCCGCGAAGTACCGCGTGGCGTTCAGCGCGCCGACCTTCTGCTCGTTCCGGAGGAAGATGAGCGGCTCGTTGAACGTCACCCAAAGGACGTCCTGCCCGGCGTAGCGGCTGACGATCTTCCGGCTGAACTCCAGCCACGCGTCGGCCGTCCGGGTCTCGGCCCAGCCGCCCTGATCGAGCGCCCAGCCCGGGTACACCCAATGGTTGAGCGTGATCATCGGGGTCATGCCCGCGGCGCGGACCTGCCGGAACACGTCGTCGTAGAAGGCCAGTTCGGCTTCGTCCCAGCGGCCGGGTGAGGGTTCGACGCGAGCCCACTCGACACCGAAGCGGTAGGTGTTGACGCCGAGACCGGCCGCGAGGCGGATGTCGTCGGCGTAGCGGTGCCGGAAGTCCACGGAGTCGCGGTACTCGTCGACGCCGTCCTTGCCGGCGGAACGGTCCACGAACCGTTTCCAGTTGCTGTCCGGTGCGCTGCCCTCGGACTGGTAGCCCGACGACGCGACACCCCAGTAGAAGTCCCGGGACCAGTCGTCATCCTGCGATGCGGACGCGTTCACCGCCGAAAGTGTCGCGCATAGTGAGACGGCGACCACCGAGGACAACACCCGGCGTAACCTTCTCCGATGCTCCGGCCACTTCGTCGATCGTTCACCGTCGTCCGCCATCTTCCGGACGCTAACGTGAGTGAACGGCGTAAACAAGCGGCCGTCCGGGGACTTCGACGATGACGTTGGGGAGATGATCGACTTGACCGGCAGCACGGTCCGCCATGCCGTCTATCTGCCGCCTTTCGGCCCGTTCGGCGAGCCGGGCGTGCTCGTCGACCTCGCCGTGCGCGCCGAGGCGGCGGGCTGGGACGGGTTCTTCCTGTGGGACCACGTGGTCGCGGACACCATGCCCATCGCGGATCCGTGGACGACGCTCGGCGCCATCGCGCACGCGACCAGCAGGCTGCTGTTCGGTCCGATGATCACGCCGCCCGCCCGGCGGCGCCCGTGGGTGGTCGCGCGGCACGCGTCGACGGTCAGCCGCCTCTCCGGCGGCAGGCTGATCCTCGGCACCGGCCTGGGTTCGGACGAATCCGGTGACTTCAGCCGATTCGGTGAACAGACCGATCTGCTCACCCGGTCGGCGATGTTCGACGAAGGCCTCGACGTGATCCGTGCGATCTGGTCCGGCAGGCGGTTCGACCACGACGGCGCGCACTACCAGGTCGCGCTCGCCGAGGCTCCGCCAGAGCCGTTCCCGATCCCGATCTGGGTGGCGAGTTCCACCGACAACCCGCGCGTCGTCCGGCGGGCGGCGCTGTGCGACGGGATCTTCCCGAACCCGGAGGACCACACGCCGACCGCCGAGGAGATCGCGGAGACCCACCGCGCGCTCGGTCTCGCCGGGCTGGAACCGGGTCGTCCCTTCGATGTCGCGGTGGCGGGCAACGCGAGCCCGGCGTGGGAGGAGCCGATCAAGGTCGATCTGCCGTCGCTGGCGCAGGCCGGGATGACGTGGTGGATGGAGTCGCTGATGCACCTCGACCCGCTGGAGCTCTCGCAGAAGATCGTGGACGCCGGTCCGCCTCGGTGGTGAGGGGCCGCTCGGCCTCGTGAGTGGCAAGGACGGTTCTAACCGTCCTGAACACTCACGAGAACCATGCTTGTGTCCATAGTGGACGGATGCTCCGCCTTCCGCAGGATTCCGTTGCTCCGAACGACTTCATCGCCCTTGCGGTGCCGCTCGCCTTTGGTAGCGTCACCGCGGGCGTCCTGCGAACCAGTGACGCGAGGGGGAGGGGTCGAATGGTCGACGAGCCCGACGGGCATCACGCGATGCGGCTGGAAACCGGGGTCACGCTGATCAACGCGTTGACCGGCGAGCACGTCCACGGCAGGCCGAAACCCGCGCTCGGTGGCCCCGACCTCGTCCGCGTCGCCACCGAAGCACTCGGCAACGGGCAGATCGACCTGCTCACCGCGGAGCGGCTGCGGAATCTCGCGTCGCGGCTGCGGGAGATCATCGAATCGCTGTCCCGGCGGGAGCACGACGAGGCGGCGGGGCTGCTCAACCGGATGCTCGTCGACAGCAAGGCCCGCCCGTCCCTGCAACGCCACGGCGAACGGTCCTGGCATCTGCATTTCCACGGTCCCGACGCCGACCTCGTGCAGCAGTGGGCGGCCGGGCTCGCGGTGTCGGTGGCCGCGGCGTTCGGCGACCACATCCCGCATCGTGTCGGGCTGTGCGCGGCGCCGCGCTGCGATCAGGTGTACATCGACGCGAGCCAGGCGCAGATCAAGCGGTTCTGCGGGCTCGCCTGCCAGAACCGGGTGAAGGCCGCAGCGTACCGCGCCCGCCGGTCAGGATCGTGATCCGCGCGGCGTCGCGTCGACGTACCACTCGCGGTTGAACGCGAGGCCGAAGAGCGGCGCCGGAAGCCGGGTCACGACGCGCATCAGCGGCGCCAGCCTGCCGTTTCCCTTCACCTGTGAGGAATGGGCGGCGATCGCGGCCTGCTTCTGACGCGCGAAACGCCGGACGTCGAAGGTGTGCGTGATCTCGGAGCGTGCGCTGTAGGCGCGGAGAAGCGCGTCGACGTCGTAGCGGAACGGGATCCGCGCCAGCCGCACGATCCTCACCAGGCGAGCGACGACGTCGCGGGGGATCGTGGCCTCCAGCAGCCGGACGTCGCCGGCGAGTTCCGCTGCCCGCCTGCCGACTTCGTGCACCTTGACGTGGTCTCGGTGGCCGTAGCCGCCGTTGCGGTCGTAGCTCAGCAGCACGGACGCCTTCTCCGCCCGCAGGATCGCCACGAGCCGCGCCGCCGCTTCGTCGGTGCTTGCGCGCACGAACCGGACCCAGCCCGGCGGATCCGGGTAGAGGATCGCGCCGTGGCCACTGCCCGCGTAGCCGAGGTGGACGACTCGCTCGACGCCCAGCACCTTCGCGCTCGCTTCGAGCTCGGCCCGGCGCGCCACGTCCACGCCCTGCATGCCGATCGTGGCGACCACGAGGACGACCCGGTGGCCGTCCGCGGCGGCGCGCGCGAGGGTGCCGCCGGTCAGCAGCGCTTCGTCGTCGGGGTGGGCGTGGAAGGCCACGATCGTCGTCACGTTCCGAGCATGCCCGAGGTCGCCGGAACCGTCGGTGGTCGACTCTTGACCGTCCGTCGACCCTGTGGGTAATCTTCCCTTTACTTTCCAATAGTAAGGAAAGTTTCCTATTTAACTCCGCCGCCCTGACCGTCGGCGCGCCAACGTCGGTGCCGTCGACGCGAGAGGAGAAGCCGAATGCGCTGGGACAAGATCCGTCTCCGGGTGACGGCCGCACTGGCCGCCGGGCTGCTGGCCCCGGTCGCCGCCGCGAGCACCTCGATGGCGACCGAGACCGCGGCAGAACCCGCAACGCAGGCAGCCGCCGCGCTGCCGCCGGGCAGTCCGGCGGCGATCAACGGACAGCTGAAGGTCTGCGGCCTCCAGCTCTGCAACTCCGCGGGCAAGCCGATCCAGCTCCGGGGCATGAGCACCCACGGGATCCAGTGGTTCAGCCAGTGCGTGAAGACCGCTTCGCTCGACGCGCTGGCCAACGACTGGAAGGCCGACGTCCTCCGGATCTCGATGTACATCCAGGAAGGCGGCTACGAGACCAACCCGCGCAAGTTCACCGACATGGTGCACGGGTACATCGAAGAGGCCACCAAACGCGGGATGTACGCCCTGGTCGACTGGCACCAGCTCACCCCGGGTGACCCGAATGCGAACCTCAGCCGCGCCAAGACGTTCTTCACCGAGATCGCCCAGCGGCACAAGGACAAGACCAACATCATCTACGACATCGCCAACGAGCCCAACAACGTCAGCTGGGACCGCGTCCGCAGCTACGCGGAGCAGATGATCCCGGTCATCCGCTCCCAGGACTCCGACGGCGTGGTCCTGGTGGGCACGCACGGCTGGGGCTCGCTCGGCATCTCCGACGGCCGCAACGAGACCGACATCATCAACAACCCGGTGCGCGCCAGCAACTTCATGTACACGTTCCACTTCTACGCGGCGTCGCACAAAACCGAGTACTTCAACGCGCTGAGCCGCGCCGCGAGCAAGATCCCGCTGTTCGTGACCGAGTTCGGCACGCAGACCGCCAGCGGTGACGGCGGCAACGACTTCACCAACTCCCAGAAGTACCTCGACTTCCTGGCGTCGAAGAAGATCAGCTGGACCAACTGGAACTTCTCCGACGACAGCCGGTCGGGCGCGGTGTTCAAGCCGGGCACCTGCTCGGGCAGCTCGTTCACCGGCACGGCTCCGCTGAAGCCCGCCGGTGTCTGGATCCGGGACCGCATCCGCACCGCGGACAACTTCCCGACCTCCTGATCCCGGCAGCGCGTAGGTCAGGAAGGGTCGTTCAGGACGGAAACGTTCTGAACGACCCTTTCCTCACGGATCAGCCGAGCGGTTCGAAGTCCAGCGCGGCGAGGCGGTCCGGATCGGCGAGGATGTCGATCGCCGCGATCTTCCCGCCCACGACGGTGAACGCGAAGACCGTCGTCGGCACGCCGTCCTTGGTGATCACCATCCCGGCCGCGCCGTTGACCAGCGCGGGGCGCGGCACTCCGCCGTCGCCCGCCGACCGGAACATGAGCGCCTGGCTCGCGACCGTTGCCGCCCCGCGCACGAAACGCGAGGTCCCGGCCGGGGCCGCGCCGCCCTCGGCACGCAGGACGACGTCCGGGTCGAGCACCGAGACCAAGGCGTCGAAGTCGCCGCCCCGCGCGGCGGCGAAGAACGCGTCGACGACTTCCCGCTGACGGCTCAGGTCCGTGTCCGGGACCGTCGGCGAACCCTGCAGACGACGGCGCGCGCGGCTGGCGAGCTGCCGGGTCGCCGCGGAAGACCGCCCCACGATCGGTGCGATCTCGTCGAACGGCAGGGCGAACATGTCGTGCAGGACGAACGCGAGCCGCTCGGCGGGGTCGAGGGTGTCGAGCACGACGAGGAGTGCCAGCCCGACCGAATCCGCCAGCAGGGCCTGGTGTTCCGGGTCGATCCCGCCCTCACGGCCGATGATCGGGTCGGGGAGCTGGGCGCCCACCGGCTCTTCCGGCCGGGATTTGCGCGAGCGCAGCATGTCGAGACAGATCCGGCCGACGACGGTGGTCAGCCAGCCGCCGAGGTTGTCCACCTCGCCGGAGTCCGACCGGCTCAGCCGCAGCCAAGCCTCCTGCACGGCGTCGTCCGCCTCGCTCAGCGAACCGAGCATCCGGTACGCCACCGCCCTCAGATGCGTCCGGTGCCCTTCGAAGCGCCGCGCCAGCCAGTCGTGTTCGTCCACGGTCCCCATCCTTCATCGCTCAGTCGTAACCCTGACGCGTGGGGGAACGGAGATGTGACAGGCCTTCAGCCGCGGGTGGCCGCTTGGATCGCCGGGGTCCGCATCGCCTTCACCGCCGCGCCCACGTGCGAACCGAGCGTCAGGACCACGGCGATGGCGACGACGGCGAGGTAGACCCCGATCGTCTCGTCCGGCACCGGGCTCCCGGTCCTGGCGACGCTGTACGGGATCACGGTGACGACAGCGGAGAGCGAGCCGAGCAGGACGCCGACCGCCACCAGGACGGTGCCTTCGGTACCGACGAGCCGCAGGACCTGCGACGGTGTCGACCCGATGAGCCGTTGCTGCCCGAATTCGCGGCGTCGGCCGACGATCGCGGCCACGACGGTGTTCACCAGCATCACGGCGGCGAACAGCGCGATCATGCCGACGACGACGTAGTTCAGGGTCTCGATGCCGTTCGCGATCGTCGCGGGCGCGGTGCCCGCGGAGTTCTCGATGGCCTGCATGTAGAGCGTCCCGGTCGCGATGCCGGTGAACAGGATGATCGGCACCAGCACCCCGGCCAGCTGACGGCCGCGGACGCGAAGGTGCGCCGTCGTGAGACGACCACTGACGCCGGCCCGGCGCAGCGGCGCGGCCAGCACCGCGGCGATCGGGCCGAGCAACGCGGGGGAGAGGAGCGCGAAACCGATCGCGGAGAGGATCGCGCCCTGGCCACCGATCGCCATCAACGCGGGTTCCGCGCCGGTGAACACGGTCATCGTCAGCACTCCGCACCCGAGCCCGGCGGCGAGGACGACCACGGCGCCGATCACCCGGAGCCTGCCGGTCGGCCGGGTGTCGACCCCCGCCTCGCGAATCGCCTCCACGGCTCCGCGTCCGGTCACTTGCCGTGCGGCGACCGTCGCGGCGGCAAGCGCGGCGAGAAGGGTGATGCCGGTGCCCATGGACACCGCGATCGAGCCGAACCTTGCCTCCAGTCCTGCCGGTACGCGACCCGTGTCTCCGAGCAGCGTGACCAGCCAACGCCCGGCGAAGACCGACGGCACGACGGCCGTGGCCGCGGCGAGGACGGCGACGGTGGCCGCCTCGCCGACGATCATCCGGCCGATCTGTGACGGCGTCGCGCCGGCGCACTTCAGCAACGCCATCTCCGGGGCACGCTGCCGGATCAGGAGCGAGAGCGTCGAAAGCGTCGCGAACAGCACGATCACCAGGCCCCAGCCCCCGACGACGCTCGCCATGATCAGCAAGGTCTTCGCGGTCTCGGGATCGGCCGCCGTCCGAGTGTCCAAAAGGGACGCGAACGTCATGAGGATCGTGGCGCCGAAGAACATCGCGACGTAGCTCGCGACGAATCCGGTGGGTCGGCGGCGGAGCGACGAGAACGCCAGCTTGGTCGCGATCATGCGGAAGGTCCTCCCCAGGCTTTGCCGCCAGGTTAGGGAGCACGGACGGCGACGGACATGGGACAGGCCCCCGGGCGCGGGGTAGGGATGGCCCTACCGCCGCGGGTAGCCGCCGTCGACCTCCTTCACCGGTTTGTGCGGGAAGCGGCGTTCGGCGTATTCCTTCGCCGGCGACCCTTCCCGGACGTACAACGTCTCCACCTTGTCCTGCAAGGGTTTCACCACGGCGCCGAGGAAGCCGCGCCGGTCTTCGAGGTAAGGCCCGAGCACGTCTTCGCCCGCCGGGCAGACCGCCATGCAGTACGCGGCCTTGTAGTTCGGTTTGAACGCGAGGCTCTGCCACATCGACACGTTCTCCGAGTCGCTCACCCTGGACCGGAAGTCGGCGGCGTCCTCACTGTCGGCCACGGTCTGCGCCCAGTCGGTGAAGCCGCTCATGAACTCGCGGTAGTTGTGCGTCGAACAGGCGAGGAAGTCGAACTCGCCGGTCTTCGAGATCGCGCCGATCGGGCAGGCGGCGACGCACAGCTTGCACTCCAGGCAAGGGTTGTAGTCGAGCGCTTCGCCGTAGGTGGAGACCTCGGCGTCGACCAGCAGGGTCGCCAGCAGCACGAAGTTGCCGAATTTCGGGTGGATCACGTTGCGGTGCAGCCCCATGGCCCCGAGACCGGCCGCGACGGCGACCGTCTTGTGCGCGACGACCCAGATCCGGCCGGGGTAGTGCTCCATCTCCATCGGGAACGTCGCCGACGGGTTGATCGCGCGATACCCGGCGTCCTGCAGTGTCCGGACGATCGTGTGGCCTGCCTCGTTGATGATCTCGCCGGTGCGATGGAACTCCTGGTTGGCGACGCTGCGGGCGGGGGAGCGGACGTCGTCGCGGTTCATCCGCACCACGAGCGAAACCAGGGTTTTGGTACCGGGCAGCGCGCGCTCGACATGCTCGCGTTCGCCCGCCAGATCCGGGTGGTCGAGCGAGACGGCGGCCGCGTCGTCGGCGCCCGCGGCGAGGCAGATGTCCTTGAGCCAGGCGGCGTCGATCACCGGGGACGGTTTGTCCCGCGGTTTGGCGAGAACCGCCTGTACCGACGGATGATCCTTCAGTTTCCTGGGGAGCCGGCCGGTCACAACGCCTCCAGGATGGTCGCGTTGGCCTGACCGCCGCCTTCGCACATCGCCTGCAGGCCGTACCGGGCGCCGTGGTGGTGCAGCGCGTTGACCAGCGTGCCCATCAGCCGGGTCCCGCTCGCGCCGAGCGGATGGCCGAGCGCGATCGCGCCGCCGTGGACGTTCACCTTGGCCGGGTCGGCGCCGGTTTCCTGCTGCCACGCCAGCACGACACTGGCGAAGGCCTCGTTGATCTCGAACAGGTCGATGTCCGCCAGGCTCAGCCCCCCGCGCCGCAACACCTTCTCCGTCGCCGGGATGACGCCGGTGAGCATGAGCAGCGGGTCGGATCCGGTGACGGCGAAACTGTGCAGGCGGGCGCGCGGCCGGAGGCCCAGCCTCGCCGCGGTCTCGCTGGAGGTGATGAGCAAGGCGGAGGCGCCGTCGTTGATCGGGCTGCTGTTGCCCGCGGTCACCGACCAGTCGATCTGCGGGAAGCGCGCGGCGATAGCCGGATCCTGGAACGCCGGGCGCAACTTGGCGAGCGTTTCGAGATCGGTACCCGGCCGGATGGACTCGTCGGTGGACACCCGGCCCGACGGTGTCTCGATCGGCACGATCTGGCTCGCGAACCGCCCGAGTTCGTGTGCCCGCGCCGCCTTCCGGTGCGATGCCATCGCGAACTCGTCCATCGCCTGGCGGCTGAGCGACCACTTCGCGGCGATGAGTTCGGCACTGATCCCTTGGGGGACAAGACCTTCCGGATAGCGCTCCGCGACGCCGGGGCCGAGCGGATCGGTTCCCGGCAGCACGTTCGACCACATCGGGACCCGGCTCATGGACTCGACGCCGCAGGCGATGACGACGTCGTACGCGCCCGCCATCACGCCTTGCGCGGCGAAGTGCACGGCCTGCTGGCTGCTCCCGCATTGCCGGTCGACGGTGGTCGCGGGCACGCTTTCCGGCAGCCCGGCGGCGAGGGCCGCCCACCGCGTGACGTTCTGTGCCTGCTCGCCGACCTGGTCGACCGCGCCGCCGATGACGTCGTCGATCAGTTCGGGGTCGAGCCCGTTGCGTTCGACGAGTGCCCGCAACGTGTGGGCGAGCAGCTGGACCGGGTGGATCTCGTGCAGGGCGCCACCGGGTTTGCCCTTGCCGATCGGGGTGCGGACGGCGTCGACGATGACCGCGTCGTGCACGGCTTCCTCCAGTAGTGAGTTGGGATCTCCAACTCACTGTGGCACCGAGTGGGTTGGAAATCAAGACTCACTGGGTTTACGCTGGTCGCATGACCGAAGGGCCGAGGGACTGCTCGATCGCCAACGCGATGGAGGTGATCGGGGAGCGCTGGAGCCTGCTCGCGCTGCGTGAGGTGTTCTTCGGGGCGAGGCGGTTCGACCAGATCGTCCGCAACACCGGGGCGAGCCGGGACATCCTGACCGCGCGGCTGCGGAAGCTCGTCGAGACGGGAATCCTCGAGAAACGGCTCTACGAGGAGCATCCGCCGCGCTACGAGTACGTGCTCACCGAGGCGGGGCACGCGCTCAACCACGTGCTGCTGAACCTCATGGCGTGGGGCGACACGTATGTCACCGAGGGGCCGCCGCCGACGGTGTGGCGGCATTCCTGCGGTGAGGTGCTCGCGCCGGAGACCGT
The DNA here is from genome assembly GCF_042723975.1 of Amycolatopsis sp. NPDC058340. Lineage (NCBI taxonomy): Bacteria > Bacillati > Actinomycetota > Actinomycetes > Pseudonocardiales > Pseudonocardiaceae > Amycolatopsis > Amycolatopsis sp. NPDC058340. The sequence continues at coordinate 103,773 of NZ_JBHXIB010000021.1, forward strand.
GTGCGCGCACTGCCACGAACCGGTGCGGGAGAAGGACATGACGCTGGTGCGGAGCACACGCCGCTCCTGACCGCCTCGTGAGTGGTAAGGACGGTTCTAACCGTCCTCGCCACTCACGAGGACTGGAGCTAGGAGTCGCCCTTCCATTCCCGCGCGATCATCCGCATGAGCGCCGGATAGATGATCAGGTACCGGAACGGCTTGATGAAGCCCATGTACAGCCGCCCGAACAGGCCGTTGGGTTTGACCAGCACCGCCATCTGACCGCGGTGTCCGCCCTGTCCGTCCTCGACCCAGGCGATGTGCAGGACGCCGTGCATGGTCCGGTTCGCCATCTCGGCGGCGAACTCGTCGTCGAGCCGGTAGAGCGGGGTGAACGGCAGCCAGTCCTCGTCCGGGCCGGTGGGTGTATCGCGGAGGTCCTGCGGCAGCTTGCCGCGCAGCGACCCCACCCGGGTGTCGAGGCCGGAACTCCGCTCGTCCAGTCCGAGGAGTGCGCCGAGTTTCCAGCGCAGCGCCCACAGCGCCCGGACGGGGAGCGGTGACCCGTCCGGGAAGTTCCCCGACGAGAACTGTTTCACCAGTTTGCCGAAGTCGTCCGGCCCGCCCGGTGTATCGAGCGCCCAGACGTCTTCGAGGTCGAAATCCCCGGCGATCTCGTGGATCCGCCAGGCGTGGGCGGTGTGGGCCGTTTCCGCGAGTTTCAACGTCGTAGTTCCTCCCAGTACTTCCGCCATCTGTACGGTAGCGTATATATCGTCCTCGTGGTGCCGGAGTGACGGGAGATACGGTGATCCCATGGCCGCCGAAACCCGGACCCCGCCGAGCGCCTGGATCGACGCGGGACTGACCGCGCTCGCCGCCGGAGGTCCCGACGCGGTCCGCGTCGAGGCGCTCGCGAAAGCCTTGGGCGTCACCAAAGGCGGCTTCTACGGCTATTTCGCCGATCGAGGCACGCTCTTGGAGGAAATGCTCGCCGCCTGGGAGCGGATGAGCACCGACCTGCTGTTCGAGAGCGTCGAGAGCGAAGGCGGCGACGCAAGGGCGAAGATCCGGCGCGCGGGGTTGCTCGCCGGCGAGCGTCTGTTGCCGATCGACCTCGCCATCCGGGATTGGGCTCGGCGCGACCCGGCGGTCGCCGAACGTCTACGGCGGGTCGACAACCAGCGGATGGACTACCTGCGGTCCCTCATGCGCGAGATCTTCAGCGACGAGGACGAGGTCGAGGCCCGCTGTCTGCTGGCGTTCTCTCTCCTGATCGGCAAGCACTTCATGGCCGCCGACCACGACGGCCGGAGCCGGGACGAAGTCACCGAGCTGGCCGGGGCGCTGCTTCTCGGCGGCGGGCCTGATCATGAAATCTGAGGCGGGCCAACGGCTCCTTGCTTTCCTGAGCGAGCTCAAGGCGGTGAAGATCGCGGAATCGACGTGGCGGCTCGACGGATCGATCTGGCGCGCGGTCGTGGACGTCGAACCGGGCCGCTGGCTACGGCTCGCGTTCGAGGCGCTGGACCCCATGACCGGCAAGCGTGCCACCTACGATATCGACACTGACCTGTACAACCTGGCGCATGATGAGCAGCGCGAGTTCGCCGAGGAGATCGAGCGCGACATCATCGAGTTCCTCGACAACCTGAACAAGGGAGCCATCGTGCGGGGAAACGATGGCTCGAAGTTCGTGCTCGTCTTTCCCTTGGACGGCGCCTACGTCCGCGTCGTCCAAGGCCGGTTCGCGGGAAGCTCGTCGACATTCCCGGACCTGACCGCGGCGCTGGCCGGCGGTGAGTACGTCCCCATCGAATGACCGGTTACTCGTCGTCGTCCTCGGGTGTGGTCGGGACCTGCTTGCGCGCCACGTAGACGAGCAGCCCGATGATCACCACGGGGCCGACGAAGATGAGGATCTCGTCCCAGCCGCCCTGGTGCATCATCACCACCCGCGCCGCGATGGTCATGAGCCGGAGACCAGCGCGATCCCGAGCGCGGTGTAGCCGATCATCAGCGCCAGCATCGGGTACTGGCCCACCTTGACGTAGTTCGCGCGCAGCACGCCGACGGAACGGTCATGTGCCGAGGTTACGGCCAGCACGTGCCCGGCGACGATTCCGGCGATCTGCACCAGCGCGATCACGCCGGTCGACACGACCGTGTAGTCGATCGCGCTGCCGAAGCCCTGCTGGCCCGAGAACACGGCGAACGAGAAGTAATGCGCCACCGTGTAGCCGACCATGATCGGGATCAGCGAAGGCGCGAACGCGGGATACGGGTCGAACCCTCGGCGCAGGTACGGCCTGGTCAGGCTGACCGCGCCCGCATAGGCGCCGTAAGTGAGCGCGATGCAGGCCGCGAGTCCGGCGGTGCCGACGAGGACACCGGCGTCGAGCGACGTCCAGAACGGGAGCCGGGTCAGGCCGTCGAACGCGGTCGAGCCGAGCACCACCAGCACCAGCGCGGTCAGCCACGGCGCGGGGGAGAGGGTGAGCAGACCGTCCAACGGATTCCGGATCACCAGACGCCCGTCGGCACGCCTGCCGAACGGGGAAAGGGCCGCGATCAAGCGCGCATAGACCTCGAAAGCGTCACCGCGGTCGAACCAGCGCGGACCGAACACCACGCCGAGCGCAATGTGTATAACGGCATATACGGTGCTGAAAAGAGCGATCGCCCGGGGCGAGTCCGAATGCGGGAACACCAGTTCCAACCACAAAAACGCCAGGAGACCGGCGATCGCGGGCAGATAGCCGAGCCGTTCCGGGAGCTCGCGAGGCCGGGACGGGATCAGCGACGCGACCGTCCTCAGTGGATTCAGCCGTCGCCAGACCGGGCCGAACAGGAGCGAAAGCGGAACCAGTCCGACCCAGAACCAGGCGTAGAACCAGGCGGGGGCCGGGTTGTCGGCCGAGCTGTCGGGCCCGGCCCACGCCATCGCCAGAAACCCCGCGAACAGCAGGACTCCGATCACGCGCGACGCGACGAGTGAGAACGCGCTGTCGGCGAACCGTTGCAGCGCGAGGGGGAGTGGGCGGCCGGCGTCGGCGCCGCGGAGTTTGGGCTCCTTCCAAAGCGCGGTGAGCGCGAAGAAGGAGACCAGGACGGCCGCCGCTCCCGCGTAGAGCGCGAGCCACAGCGGAACCGGCAGGTCGGACCGGCCGCCGAGACCGTGCGCCAGGATCATCCGCTCACCCGGAGCTTGGTCACCGCCGCGCCGCTCTTGTGCAGTTCCACCTCGAAGATGCCGTCGATGTTCGCGGTGAAGGAGACCGTTCCCGGAACGCCGGGGGCCAGCTGCGCAGCCTTGTCGTAGCCGTGGACGTGGAGTTCGTCCGGCTGGTCGGAGGTGACTTCGAGCGCGACGTTCTCGCCGGTGCGCACCGCGACCTCCTCGGGGCCCGCCGTGCGCTTGCCTTCGGTGATCGAGAACTTGACGGTCCGGGTGCCGGTGGCCGGTTCGGGACCGGTCGTTCCCGAGCAGCCGGTCACGGCCAGCAGCGCGGCGACGGTGATCCCGCAGATCCTCCGCATCGAGGTCCCTCCAAGTCGTACGCCCCGGCTTGCCCGCTCGGGACCTTGCGCCTATCGTGTTACCCCAAGGTAACAGTTACTCAGGTTAGCAGGAAGGCGAGAACGGTGTTCATGGCTCAGGAGAGCCCGCCTGCCGGCGGTGCGCAATTCGGGCAGATCGTCATCGCGGGCCTGATGTTCACGGCGGTCTTCCTGCCCTTGGCCCTCTTCGTGCTTCGCGAGCGCGCGGGGAAGCGGACGGTCTTCGGTCGCGTCGCGGACTGGATGGGTGAGCTCGCCGGTCTGCCGCGCTGGGCGGCGCTGCCGATGTTCGTCGCCTTCCTCTCCGGGATGTCGGCGCTGATCGGCGTCTACTGGGACGTGCCGATCCACATGGAGCTCGGCCGCGACGAAGGCCCGCTCGCGAACCCGTCGCACTATCCGATCTACTTCGGACTAATGGGCATCTTCGCGAGCGGTGTGCTCAGCGCGACCCTGGCGACGAAGGATCTGCCCAAGCGCACGTTCAAGATCGGCCCGCACTGGCGGGCGCCGATGGGATCCATCCAGATGATGGCGACCGGGCTGGTCGGCATCGCGGGTTTCCCGCTCGACGACGTCTGGCACCGCCTGTTCGGTCAGGACGTCACCGAGTGGGGGCCGACGCACGTCCTGATGATCGGCGGCGGTGTGTGCGTCGTGCTGGGTCTGCAGCTGCTGCTCGGCGAGGCACGTCAGGTCGGTGCGACCGGACCGGTGGTGCGCCTGCTCGGCCCGGTCCTCGCCGGCGCCTGGATGATGGGCGCTTCGGCGTTCCTCATGGAGTTCGATCTCGGCGTCCCGCAGTTCCCGATGCTGTCGCAGGTCGTGCTTGTCGGCCTGATCGGTGCCTGGACGCTGACCTACGGGCGGCTGTCCTGGGGCCCCGGTGGCGCGCTGATCGTCCTCGCGGTCTTCCTCGCCTCCCGTGCGTCGTTCGCCGTCATCCCACTGTTCGCCGACCTGCACGTGGCGTCGCTGCTGCCGTACGTCGCCGAAGCGGTGATCATCGAGGTCGTCGCCTTCGCGATGCGGAACCGGCAGGGCTACACGTTCGCCGCCGTCGCCGGTCTGCTCGTGGGGACGGCCGGGATGCTCGCCGAGGCGGCGTTCACCCAGTGGCTGATGCCGAACCCCTGGCCCACGGCGCATCTGCCGCTTTTCGTCCTGTTCGGGACCGGCGCGGCGCTCGCGGGCGCGTTCATCGGTGTCTGGCAATACCAGCGAGTGGAGGAGACGGCGACGCGGGTGCCCGCTCCCGGTCCCCGGCACGCGGTCGGGCTCGTCGGCGCGCTGGGCGCGGTCGCGCTGATGTCGGCGGTCGCCGTCCCGGCCGATCCGGAGCCGGGGTTCACCGCCGACGTCCGGCTGACCGAGGCCGCGACCGGGCTGCCGATCTCGAACCCGCACGGCGGCGGCACGCCTCGCTGGGTCGACGCGACCGTCACGATCTCGCGGCCCGACCTGGCCGACGACGCCGTGTGGCTCAACGGTTTCGCTTGGCAGGGCGGCGACTTCTACACCGCGCCGCTGGAGAAGATCGGCGACGGGGTCTACCGCACGGCCCAGCCGCTGCCGGTGTTCGGCCAGTGGAAGACCGGGATCCGCGTGCACGTCCCGAACCGCGTGATGGGGCTGGCCCCGATCTACGCGCCCGCCGACCCGGCCGCGAACGCGCCGTCGATCGACGCGACGTCCGGCACGCGCCCGTTCATGTCCGAGATCGAGTTCCTGCAACGAGAGCGGAAGTCGGAGACGCCCGCTGTGCTGTGGACGGTCGCGTACGTGACCGTCGGGCTGATCTTCGCCGGCATGTGGGCGCTGTTCGCGTGGCTCTACGCGGCCGCGGCCACCGCGCGTCGGCGAGAGGTCTCCGTCGGCTGACGCCCCGAGTTTCGTCCTCTGGATGCGGTACTTGCGTGTGCAACGACCGCATCCAGAGGACGAAACGCTTTGCTCGCACTTCGTCGCACGTATCGATTGGGCATCATCGCGCGCAAGACTTTTGCAAGCCCGCTTCCCTTGAATACCCAGGACACTGCACGTGTCGCCGTTGCGCGCGCCGAAATGGTGACACTGTGCGACGTCGGCGAGACGTAAAGTAGCTGTCGACCACGCGACGACATCCGCCGTGCACGATCGGTATTGGCGAGTCATTGCGCGGTTACCGCGACATGTGGTTACTTTTCCGCCTCGGGGGTTGGGTTACAGCGAGTTTCGATGGGGTGGTCTTCGTGCGCACAGAGCGTTTTCCGAGGCGACGACGTGGTCTTCGCGTGGTCGCCGTCCTCGCCGCTTCGGCGGTCGCGACGGTGCCTTTCGTGCCCGCCGCGGCGGCACAGCAGCAGGGCAAGGTCCTCCGGGTGGCGCTCACGACCGGCATCGACCACCTGAACCCCTTCACCGCCCAGCTGGCGGCGTCGACCCAGGTCGGCCGGTTCAACTACGAGTTCCTGACCCTGCCTTCGGCCGAGGACACCCAGCCCACCGGCGGGATCGCGGAGTCGTGGAAGACGTCGGACGACAAGCTCACCTGGACCTTCACCATCCGCCAGGGGATGAAGTGGTCCGACGGCAAGCCGATCACCGCGCAGGACCCCGCGTACACCTTCCAGCGGATGCTCGACGACGAGAACGCCCGCACCGCGAACGGCAGCTACGTCACCAACTTCGCCTCGGTGTCGGCGCCGGACGACAAGACGCTCGTCATCAAGACCAAGGCCCCGCAGTCGAGTATGACCTCGCTCGACGTCCCGATCGTGCCCAAGCACATCTGGGAGCCGATCAAGGACCTCAACGCCCCCTCGACCGACGACATGGCCGTGGTCGGTGTCGGCAGCGGGCCGTACCTGCTCACCGAGTACAAGAAGAACGAGTTCGTGAAATTCAAGGCGAACAAGGACTATTGGCGCGGCGCGCCCAAGGTCGACGAGCTGCAACTGCTGCAGTTCAAGGACGCCGAGGCCGCGGTCAACGCGTTGAAGCAGGGCGAGGTCGACGTCATCAACCGCCTCACGCCGACGCAGTTCGACGCGCTCAAGGGCGAGAAGAACATCACGACGAACAAGGCGCCGGGCCGCCGGTACAACGAGCTCATCATCAACTTCGGCGTCAAGAACGTCCTCGACCAGCCGATCGGTGACGGGAACCCGATCCTCAAGGACGTCCGCGTCCGCAAGGCGATCGCGCAGGCCGTCGACACCAACACCATCGTCGAAAAGGTGATGAACGGCTACGGCCAGCCCGGGACCGGCGTCGTGCCGGCGATCTACAAGGCCTACACCTGGACCCCGTCCGAGGCGGAGAAGACCAAGTTCGACATCGCGGCCGCGAACGCCACCCTCGACCAGGCCGGCTACGCCAAGGGCGCGGACGGCATCCGCGTCGCCCCTGGTGGCGCGAAGCTGGAGTTCCGCCTCGCCGGGCACGCCAACCGGCCCTTCGACCAGCGGGTGGCGCAGTTCCTGACCGGGTGGCTCAAGGACGTCGGCATCGGCGTCAAGCAGGAGCTTGTCTCCGACGACGAACTGGACGACCGCACCACCGCGGGCAACTACGACCTCGCGATCTCCGGCTACGGCACCTCGCCCGACCCGGATTACGCCCTGAGCCTGAACACCTGCGCCGGCCGCCCGAACGCGGAGGGCAACGGCGGCACCTCGGCGACGTTCTTCTGCGACCCGCGCTACGAAGACCTGTACAAGAAGCAGCTGACCGAGTTCGACCCGGCCAAGCGCGCCGAGCTCGTGAAGCAGGCGCAGGCGGTGCTGGCAGGTGAGTACGTCGACGTCGTCCTCGACTACGACAACGTGCTCGAGGCCTACCGGTCGGACAAGTTCTCCTCGTTCACCAAGCAGCCGCAGCCCGACGGCGCGATCCTCGAGCAGTCCGGCTACTGGGGCGTCTACGGCGCCACCCCGGCCGACGCGGCCGCGGCGAACAGCGAGGAAAGCAGCAACACCGGCTTGTGGATCGGCATCGGCGCGGTCGTGCTCGTGGTGCTCGTCGGCGGCGGCGTGCTGCTCGGGCGGCGCGGCAAGTCGGCTGATGACCGGGAGTAAAGGACCGCGTTGACCGAAGCACTCAGTTCCCTCGACCAGTCCTCGGCGCTCGTCGATCCCGCCGCGCGCCGGGGCGGGACCGGCACCGCCCGGTTCGTGCTCTCCAAGATCGGCGGCGCGCTGGCGAGTCTCGCGCTCGTCGTCGTGCTGGGGTTCTTCCTGTTCCGGACGCTGCCCGGTGATCCCGTGCGGTTCATGGTCCGCGACCGGCCGACCGATCCGAAGATGATGGCGGAGCTGCGCGCGCAGATGGGCGTGGACAAGCCGCTGCTGCAACAGTTCTGGGACTACGTCGTCGGCCTGCTTCAGGGCGACATGGGGGTCTCGTACCTGCAGCGGCGCCCGGTCTTCGACATGATCGGCGAGCGGTTGTGGCCGACGATCCTGCTCGTCGGCAGCGCGACGGTGCTCGCGGTCGCGCTCGGCCTCTGGCTCGGTATCCGCGCGGGCTGGCGGCGGGGGAGCGGATTCGACAAGGCCCAGACGGGACTCGCGCTGACCTTGTGGTCGGTCCCGCAGTTCTGGCTCGGGCTCATGCTGCTCGTGGCCACCGACGGGCTCTTTCCCAGCCGGGGCATGCACTCCCCGGACGTCGCGCCGGGGTTCTTCAGCGAAGGGCTCGACGTTCTCCACCATCTGGTGCTGCCGTGCGTGACCCTGCTGGTGGTGTTCTACGCGCAGTACATGCTGGTCATGCGGTCGTCCCTGATCGGCGAGATGAACTCGGACTACCTCACCACCGCACGGGCCAAGGGCCTGCGCGACGACCTGGTGCGCAAGCGGCACGCTGTGCCCAATGCCCTGCTGCCGACGGTGACGCTGGTCTTCATGCAGTTCGGCATGGTGGTCTCGGGCGCGGTCTCGGTCGAGGCCGTGTTCAGCTGGCCGGGGCTCGGGCAGCTGCTCTACGAAGCGCTCCGCGGACCTGATCTGCCTGTCCTGCAAGGAGTCTTCGTCACCCTCGCGGGCGCGGTGGTGCTGATGAACCTGCTCGCGGAGTTGCTCTACCGCGTGCTCGACCCCAGGGTGCGGACGGCATGACCACTGCGGAAAAACCCGGTTCGATCGTCTGGCGCCGCCGCCGCGAGGCAGTGGCGAAGCGCTGGCACGAGTTCACGACGAACAAGGCGGGCGTTTTCGGGCTCGCGTTCCTCGGCCTTCTCACCGTGCTGGCCATCCTCGCGCCGGTGATCTCGGACGAATCCGGTCTCGACGTCACGAAGGCCCATGGCGGTTCGCTGAACCCGCCCAGCGGGGAATTCTGGCTGGGCACCGACATCGATGGCCGCTCGGTGCTGCTGATGACGTTCTGGGGCGCGCGGATCTCCCTGCTCGTCGGGTTCTCGGCCGCCTTCCTCTCGGTGCTGATCGGCACGATCATCGGGATCGCCGCCGCACACTTCGGTGGCTGGCTGTCCGGACTGCTGCTGCGGTTCACCGACTTCTTCCTGGTGCTGCCGTCTCTCGTCCTCGCCGTGGCCTTGGCCTCGGTGCTGGAGCAGGGCGCGATGACGGTGATCGTCGCCATCGGCGTCACCGCCTGGCCGAGCACCGCGCGCCTGGTCCGTGCGCAGACGTTGACGATCGAAGGCCGTCCGTACATCGAGCGTGCGAAGGCGCTCGGTGGCGGCCACCTGCACATCGTCGGCAAGCACGTCCTGCCCGGTGTCATGCCGCTCGTGCTGGCCAACACCACACTCGTCGTGGGCAACGCGGTCATCGCGGATGCGACGCTGGCCTTCCTCGGTGTCGGCAATCCGAACACCGTCTCCTGGGGAGCCATGCTGCAGACCGCGCTGAACAACGGTGCGATCAGCAAGGGCGCCTGGTGGAACCTGCTGCCGCCAGGTGTCGCGATCGTCGTGGTCGTCCTCGCCTTCACTCTCGTCGGACGCGCGCTGGAGACCGTGCTGAACCCGCGCCTGAAGGGACAGCACTCATGAGCCCCTTGCTGGAACTGAAGAACCTCGGCGTCACGTACGCCACCGGTAGCGGCGAGGTCGCCGCAGTCCGGGGTGTCGACCTCGTGCTCGAACCCGGCGACACCCTCGGCGTCGCGGGGGAGTCGGGGTCGGGGAAGTCGACGGTCGCGATGAGCGTGCTGCGGCTGCTCCCGCGTTCGGCGAAGGTCAGCGGCGAGATCCTGCTGGACGGTGAAGACGTCACGGCCATGAAGTGGGGCAGGCTGCGCGCGGTGCGCTGGGCCGAGGCCTCGGTCGTGTTCCAGGGCGCGATGCACGCGCTCAACCCGGTGCGGAAGATCGGCGAGCAGATCGCGGAGCCGATCCGCCTGCATCCGCCCGGCGGCAAGGCGCTGTCGGACGGCGAGATCCAGGCCAAGGTCAAGGAACTGCTCGAACAGGTCGACCTGCCGCCCGGCCGGGCCGGGGCGTACCCGCACGAGCTGTCCGGCGGGCAGAAACAGCGCGTCATGATCGCGATGGCGCTGGCGTGTTCGCCGCGACTGATCATCGCGGACGAGCCGACGACCGCGCTCGACGTCGTCGTCCAGGCGCAGGTGCTCGACCTGCTGGGCAGGCTGGTCGCCGAACAGGGGATCGGGCTGATCATGATCAGCCATGACCTCTCGGTGCTCGCCGCGACCTGCCGCCGGATCGCGGTGATGTACGACGGCGAGATCGTCGAGGAACGGCCGAGCGCCGAGCTCATGAGCGCGCCACGGCACGAGCACAGCAAGGCGCTGGCGGCCGCGTTCCCGACCGTGGGCGATCCGGTGTCCCGGTTCGCGCCCGCGACCAGCACGCCGCTGCCACCGGAGCCGGAACGCAGCGCCGACCAGCCCGCGTTGCTCGAAGCCGAAGACCTGCGCGTCAGCTTCCGTGACCGCTCCGGCAAGCGGATCAACGCCGTCGCCGGAGTGAGTCTTCAGGTGCGGAAGGACGAGATCGTCGCGCTCGTCGGCCAGTCCGGCTCGGGCAAGACGACGCTGGCCCGGACGCTGCTCGGGCTGCAGAAACCGGATTCCGGCGCGGTGCGCTACGACGGCAAGCCGGTCCCTCTCGGCGGCGCCGGGCTGAAGGCGTACCGGCGGCAGGTGCAGCTCGTGCTGCAGGATCCGACGAGCGCGCTGAACCCGAACCACACGGTGTACGAGGCCGTCGCGGAGGGCCCGCGCATCCACGGAATGGGCGCGAACGAGCACGAGATCGTCGTCAAGGCACTCGAAGCGGCCGAACTGCGGCCCGCGGAGAAGTTCCTCGACCGGCTTCCGCACGAGCTGTCCGGGGGTCAGCGGCAGCGGGTGGTCATCGCGGGCGCGCTCGCGCTCGACCCCGGCGTGATCGTGGCGGACGAACCGGTGGCGTCGCTCGACGCGTCGGTGCGGGGGGAGATCCTCGCGCTGTTGCTGCGCCTGCGGCGTGAACTCGGTCTCGCCGGGCTCGTGATCACCCACGACCTCGGGCTGGCCTGGAACATCGCCGACCGGGTCGCCGTGATGTACCGAGGGGAGCTGGTGGAGGTCGGTACCGTGGAGGAGGTCCTGCTGGACCCGAAGCACGACTACACGAAGTCGCTGCTCGCCGCGTTGCCCGGCGGAACCGCGCGGGAAACCCCCATTGCCGCGCACTCGCACAGGCGCGGTGTGTAACCTCCAATCTCGAAATGGCGACCACGACAGACCCCCAGCAGACGCCCTCGGGCGGTTCCCTCGGCGAGCGGCTACGGGTACCTTCCCGGTTCCCGTACCGCACCATCGCGATGGGGACCATCGGCAGCACGCTGCTGATGCTGGCGGCGCTCGGCGCCGGTGGCACTCTCGTCCGTGACCCGATCCTGGGGCACGGGCCGCTGTCGTGGATCCGCTACGGCCACGGTCGCATCCTCGCCAACGCGGTGCTCTACACGGGCTTCGCGCTGATCATCTGGGCGTGGGTCCGCCTGGGCCGCTACGCGCTCGCGGGCCGCATCGGCAGCCGCCCGATCGTCGCCGCCGCCGCCTGCTGGATGGCGCCGCTGCTGGTCTCGCCGCCGCTGTTCACCCGCGACGTCTTCTCCTACCTCGCACAGGGCGCGCAGTTGCTGCACGGGCTCGACCCGTATGCCAACGGTCCTGCCGAGCTGACCGTGCTGCCGGACGTCGTGCAGAACGTCCACCCGCTGTGGCAGACCACCCCGGCGCCGTACGGTCCGTTGTTCCTCCTGGTCGCCAAGGGGATCGTCTCGGTCACCGGCAACGACATGATCGCCGGTGTCATCGCGACCCGGCTGGTGCTGATGATCGGCCTGGCCGGGATGCTGTGGTCGCTGCCGCGGCTGGTGAAGCACCTCGGCGGGAAACTGCCGATCACCCTGTGGCTCGCCATCGCCAGCCCGATGACGGTGATCCACCTCGTCGGCGGCCCGCACAACGACCTGCTGATGCTGGGCTTCCTCACCGTGGGCGTGCTGGCGGCGTTGGAGCGCAAGCACGTCGTCGCGATCGTCCTGGTCACCATCGGCATGCTGATCAAGCCCACCGCGGCGTGGGCGCTGCCGTTCCTGGTCTGGGTGTGGGCGAACCACCTGCCCGGCGACCGGAAGGTGGTCAACTTCTTCCGCGCGGGCGCCGCGTCGGTCGGGATCTTCCTGCCGGTGTTCGTCGCGGGCACCTGGCTGTCGCTCGGCTCGGTCAACCTCGGCTGGCTGACCGGCCTCAAGGCACCGACGCTGATCGCGAACTGGATGAACTTCCCGACCGGGATCGGCGAGATCTTCTACTCGCTCGTGAACCTGGTGATCGACGTCGAGGTCTCGCCGTTCGTCACGGTGTTCCGGGCGATCGCGATGGTCGGCCTGTTCGTGTTCGCCGGCTGGCAGTGGTGGCTGGCCCGCGACGGCGGTTACCCGGCGATCCACCGGATGGCGATCGTCTTGCTGGCCGGGGCGATCGTCCCGCCGCCTTCGCTGCCGTGGTACCTGACCTGGGGCTTTGTGGTCCTGTCGGCCTTCGAATGGCGCCGCCGGAACCTGGCTGTGGTCGTTGCGGTGTCCGTGTTCGTGACGCTGGTCTACTACCCGACGGGGGAGCAGGCGCTGTACGACTGGTGGTTCATGGCCGGTGTCGTCGTGGCGAGCGTGTACGCGGCCGCTTCGCTGCTGCGGCCGGATCCGCTGGGCATCATCGCCGCCTGGCGAGGGAAGCCGGTGGAGCAGTTCCTGCCCGCTGAGGCGCCCCGGTCCTGACTTTGGTCCGTGAGGGCCTCCTTCACTACCTTCAGGGTAGGGAAGGAGGCCCTCACGGCGTTCTGGGGGAGCAGAGCAGAGCGTGTGACGTACGGCGTTCCGTGAAGGCCTCCTTGAGGGACCCAGAGTCCCTGAAGGAGGCCTTCACGTCCATCAACTCAAAAGTGTATAACGACCTATACGTCATGGCAGTGGCCTTGTTACCGTGAAACGGCAACAAGGCCAAAAGAAAGCTCAGGAAGCCCGCCACCCACTCCAGGAGTGAATGAGCGTGCTCACCACGGCATGCGGAGCAGGCTGCGCCTCGTACTGCGGATACTTCTCCCGCAGCAGTCGCATCGGCAGCGCCTGCTCGTCGGGATCCGTCAACACCCGGGCGACGCCGTCCGCTCGGGCCCACCACAGCCCGGCCCAGTCCTCGTCGTAGCGGTCGGCCAGGAAACTGACGGCAGGGTTCTCCACGATGTTCTTCAGCCGCCGCAACGCCGTCGTGCTCTTCGGCTTGTGATCGATCGCGAAGGCCACCGAATCGCCTTCGACGACGAATGTCACCGGCACGAGATGGGGGACGCCGTCCGCGCCGGCCGTGGCGAGTCGCGCGATCCGCTCGCCTTCGAACCGTGACCGGGCTTCGGCAGGCGCCATCCGCATGCCCGTGACGGTACCTAGTTCGAGCGGCGCACGCGGAGCACGTTGTCCGATCGCGTTCCGTGCTGTCCGTCCGGGCCGGGGAAGTCGTGCGTGATCAGCTCCTGCCGCACCACGGTCCATTCGCCCTCGGCCAGGGCCAGTGTTTCGAGGACCTCGGCGGTCGTCGGAAAGTGGACGTCCTTGTGCGGCGGTTCGTCCATCCACGTCGGCCAGCCCGCGTGGCCGGCGACCACCAGGGTCCCGCCCGGCGCGACGGCCTCGGCGGCACGGCGGAGCGCCTTGTCCCGTTCGCCGTCCTCCGCCACGGGGGAGTGGAAGAACTGTGCGGACACGAGGTCGAAACGGCCCTCCGGGAAAGACTTCGCCAGGTCGTGGCGCTCCCAGGTGATGCCCTCGACACCGGCCTCGGCCGCGTGCGCGGCGGCGCGCTGGAGCGCGACGTCCGAGATGTCGACGGCGGTGACGCGCCAGCCCTGCTGGGTGAGCCAGATGGCGTCGCCGCCTTCGCCGCAGCCGAGATCGAGTGCCGTGCCCGGGATGAGGGCCGCGACCTCGTTCACCAGGATCGGGTTCGCCTTCCCGCTCCAGACCTGGTCCTTGTCCCGATAGAAGTCTTCCCAGAACTGCTGTGTCGAATCCATGACCGCAAGATGCCCGCGGTCCGGCCGTCTTCGCAAGTTCCGTTGCCGTTATGGCAAGACCTGGAGTGTCCCCGCGTCGGCGTCGAGGGTGGCTCGCGCCCCGAGGGGGATGGTTGGCGACGCGGGCACGTGCCCGACGCCGAAGTCCCACGCGATGGGTACGCCGAGCGGCCCGAGCCGGTCGAGCATCAGCGCGCGGATGTCCTCGGGGTCGCCGCAGGACTTCCACGAACCCAGCACGAAGCCGCGGACACCGTCGAGCCAGCCGGAACGCAGCAGCTGGGTGAGCATCCGGTCGATCCGGTACAGGCTTTCGGTGACGTCTTCCAGTAGCACGATCGACTCACGCGCCGAGCCCTGTTCCGGCGCGCCGAGGCCGGACGTCAGCAGGGCGAGGTTGCCGCCGATGAGCGTCCCGGTCGCCACGCCCGCCACCAGCGGCGACGAGGTCGGCGAGGTGATCAGCCGTACGCCTTCGGGTTCGAACAGTGAAAGCCGCAGGTGTTCGGCGGCCACCGCGTCGAACAGGGTGGTCGCGGGCAAGGGGGCGAACAGGGTCTCCAGTCCCAAGTGGACGTTCACCGCCCGGTGCAGCGCGGTGACGTCGCTGGATCCGGCGAACATCTTGGGTCCGGCGCCCTTCAGCGCCGTCCAGTCGACCAGGTCGAGCATGCGTTGCGAGCCGTAGCCGCCACGGGCGGCGAGGACGCAGGTCACTCCTGGATCCAGCCAGGCCCGGGTGAACTCGGCGGCGCGCGCCTCGTCGGAAGCCGACAGATAGCCGGTGGAGGTCGCGCGGACGCATTCGCCGACGTGGACTTCGACGCCCCAGCCTCGGAGCACTGGCAGCGCCTTCTCGACGAGGTCCGGCGGGACCGGGCCCGCCGGGGCGACCAGGGCGATCGTGTCGCCCGGTCGCGTCTTCGGCGGCCTCACCGGCTCAGCCGGAGTTTCGGCACGCCGGGCGTCTCGAAGCCGAAGACCTGACCGTAGAACGACAACTCCGCTTCGAGGGCGGCCACGATCGTCTCGGCCTTCCGGAAGCCGTGCTGTTCGCCCTCGAACCTCAGGTACGCGTGCTCGATGCCGCGCCCGGCCAGTCCGGCGACGAACCGGTCCGCCTGCTCGGGTGGGCAGATCTCGTCCTCCAGTCCCTGCAGGAACAGGAGGGGACCGGCGAGAGTGTCGGCGTTGTTGATCGGCGACCGGTCCCGGTAGCGCTGCTCGGCGCCGGGCAGGGGGCCGATCAACCCGTCGAGGTAGCGGGATTCGAAGTCGTGTGTCTCGCCGCCGTCACCGGTCCACTGGGTGAGGTCGAGGATCGGGTACATCACGGTGCCCGCGCGATAGGTCGTCGTGGTGGTCAGCGACGCGGCGGAGGTGTATCCGCCGGCGCTGCCGCCGCGGATCGCGAGCCTGTCGCCGTCGACGGTGCCTTCGGCGGCGAGGGCTTCGGCGACGGTGACACAGTCGGCGACGTCGACGACGCCCCACTGTTCCCGCAGCCGTTCGCGGTAGGCGCGTCCGTAGCCGGTCGAGCCGCCGTAGTTCACCGTGACGACGGCGATCCCGCGGCTGGTGAAGTAGGCGATCTCGTGGTCGAGCACCGCGCTGTCCCGGCCGGTCGGCCCGCCGTGCGGGTACACGAACAGCGGTGGCAGTTCGCCGTCCGGCGCGGCGAAGCCGGGGTTCGCGGGGAGGTAGAGGAAGGCGGGGATCTGGTGGCCGTCGTCGGTTTTGAAGATCCGCTCCATGGGCGTCGACAGGTAGGCGGGCGACGGTGGTTCGGGTGCGGAGGCGAGTTCGGTGACGGTTCCGGCTTCGAGGTCGACCTTCACGACGGCGGCTTCGCGCTTCGGGCCTGCCGCGACGCCGACGACGCAGCCTTCGTGGACGGCCAACCCGTTGGTGGACCACGCGGTCAGGTCGGCGGCGGCGGGCACCGGGGTCAGTTCCCGGGTCTCCTCGTCGAGGATGGCGAGCTTGCCCGAGGCGATGGCGGCGAACCGGCCGTTCCCGAGCGGTGTGAACCAGCGGGCGCCGAGTTTCCACTGCGCACCGCCGATCTCCTGTTCGGCCGGGGCCAGGTTCGTGATGCCGCCGTCGAGCCCGACCCGGTGCAGATTCCACCAGCCGTGCGGGTCGAGCAGGGCGAGCAGGCTGTCCGCCGATTCCCACTCGACCTGGCAGACGGAGACGTCGGCCGCGCCGGCGAGGACGCGGTGCGGTCCGAAGGTGCCGTCTTCGAGGAGTTCGGCGACGCACAGTTCGGTGCCGTCCCAAGGCATCGCGGGATGGTTCCAGCCGAGCCAGGCCGCGCGTGTCCCGTCGGGTGAAAGCTGCGGTGCGGTGAGGAAGTGGTGGCTGGCGGTCAGCACGCGTTCCGGGCCGCCGTCGAGGGGGACCGCGATGAGGTCACGGGCGATGTCGACGCGCCTGGGGCCGGTGCTGCGTTCGCGGACCAGCCACACTTCGCCGGTCCGGCCGGGCCGGAGGTCGCTGTAGCGGATCTGGTGGCGCGTGGCCGGTTCCGGGGTCAGCGGTGTCGTCTCGCCGGTGGTCAGGTCGCGGCGGTAGACGCGCTGATCCGTCCAGTGGGTGAAGACCAGGGCGTCGTCGAGGACGAGCCAGGGGCGGCCGCCGTACTCGTGGACCCGGTTCCGGACGTTCCACGGAGCGGGAAGGACGTCCTCGACGGTGCCGTCGGCGCGGGACCGCACGAGGGTCACGCGGCCGCCTTCGCCCGTTCTCGCTTCGGCCCACCACACCTCGTTTCCCGCCGTTCCGAGCCATTGCGCGCTGACTCCCGAGGCCGCGACGTCGGCGGCCGACAGGGGGGACGTCCAGGTGCCGTAAGGGGCGATCTCAACCACAGGGGAAGACTAGGTTCGTCTCTTTGCCTATGGCGGCTCGGGGCGCGGCGGTTTCGCCCTGGGCTGAACCGTGGGGCGGCGGATGCCGATCAAGGGGCCGTGGCCTAGGGTCAAAGGTGCCATGTCTCGCGTAATCCACGTCTTCCGCCAGCCCGACCGGTTCGTCGCAGGAACCGTCGGTGAGCCCGGCGACCGCACGTTCTACCTCCAGGCGTCCGAGGACGTCCGCACGATCAGTGTGACGATCGAAAAACAGCAGGTCGTGGTCTTGGCCGAAAGGCTCAGCTCGCTGCTGGAAGAGGTCGCCAGCCGGTTCGGCGCGGATGTTCCGGACGACGCGCCCGACGAGCTTCTCGACGTCGACCCCCTGACCGTTCCGGTCGAGGAGGAGTTCCGCGTCGGCACGATGGGGCTCGGCTGGGACGCCGACAGCAGTGCCGTCGTCATCGAACTGCTCGCGATGACGGAAGGCGAGGTGGACGAAACGGTCGTTCTGGACGACACCGAAGAGGGGCCGGACGCGGTCCGTGTCTTCCTGACCCCCGGTGCGGCGCGCGCTTTCGCGGAACGGGCGGACAAGGTGGTCAACGCCGGCCGCAAGCCGTGCCCGCTGTGCGCGGAACCGCTCGATCCGGCGGGGCATATCTGCCCGCGTCAGAACGGGTACCGGCGCGACGTCGACGTCCTCGAGGACTGACCAGGTGGCGGAGACTTCGCGGGAGCTGGTGGCGCGCGGCAAGATCGACGTCGAAGGCAGGCTTGTCGACGCTTCCAACGTCACGTTGTTCTGCACGATCGAGCTCGACGGTGTCACCGGGAACGTCGTGTACAAGCCGGTTTCCGGTGAGCGGCCGCTGTGGGATTTCCCGGACGGGACGCTCGCGGGCCGGGAGGTCGCGACGGCCATGATCGCCGACGCCTCGGGGCTGGGCGCGATCCCGCCGACGGTGCTGCGTGACGGGCCGTTCGGGCCCGGCATGGTGCAGCTGTGGATCGAGACCACCGACGAGGAGCTGGTCGACGTCCGGTCGCCGGAAAGCGTGCCGGAGGACTGGCGTGTCGTGCTGCACGCGCACGATCGCGACGGCGAACCCGCGGTGCTCGCGCACGCGAACCGGCGGGGGATGCGGGAACTGGCGGTGCTGGACATCGTGGTCAACAACACCGACCGCAAGGGCGGCCACGTGCTGGCCGGTGCCGACGGTCGCGTCTACGGCGTGGATCACGGGATCTGTCTGCACACCGACCCGAAGCTGAGGACGGTGCTCTGGGGCTGGATCGGCGAGCGGCTGACCGAGGACGAGATCGGCAAGCTGCGCGGCCTGCGCGAGAAGCTGGACGGTGAACTCGGTGGCGCGCTCGGCGAGCATCTCACCGGGTTCGAGATCCGTGCGCTGGCCGAGCGCACCGATCTGCTCCTGGCGGAGGCTGTCTTCCCGGAGCCCGGCGACGATTGGCGCGCCATCCCGTGGCCGTTGTTCTGATCGACGACGAGGCGCGTGCGCGTCTGGTCACGCGGTTCGGTGAAGAGGTCACGGCGTGGTGCGGCGAGCTGCCCGCTCTCGTGGCGAGGCTGGCGGCCCGGTGGGGGCT
Source organism: Amycolatopsis sp. NPDC058340 (assembly GCF_042723975.1). NCBI lineage: Bacteria > Bacillati > Actinomycetota > Actinomycetes > Pseudonocardiales > Pseudonocardiaceae > Amycolatopsis > Amycolatopsis sp. NPDC058340. The sequence continues at coordinate 122,316 of NZ_JBHXIB010000021.1, forward strand.
CACCGTCGTCGACGCGAAAGCGGGTAACACCGGGCGGACCCTGATCTGTGCCGGGGACGACGGAGCCAAGAAGGTTCTCAAGCTGACGCCGGATCAGTCGATCGCCGCGTCCGAGGCCGCCGCGTTGCGGGCGTGGGACGGCTGTTCCCGCGTCGTGCAGGTGCTGGACACCGAACTCGCCGACGGGGCGATCCTGCTGGAAGGCATCGACCCGGGTACGCAGCTGCTGGAGGCGGGTGCGGATGTCCCGTGGGCCGAGGTCGGCGACCTGCTGGCCCAGATCCACGCGGTGACCCCGCGGTCGGATTTCTCGACGCTGGAAGACCGTGTCGTCTTCATGTACGACCTCGCCGAGCGTGGACTGCGGGGTTCGGTGGCCGAAGCCACGCTTTCGCTGGAAACCCTCGATCGGGCGAGGCGGCGGGCGCTCGCGCTCGCGACCGGCGGGGGTGGGAACGCGATCGTGCACGGCGACCTGCATCCGGGCAACGTCCTCGACGGCGGGCCTGGGAGGGGAGCGGTCGCGATCGACCCGCGGCCGAGCGTCGGCGATCCGATGTTCGATTTGGCCGACTGGGTCACGTTGCCGATGCGCGAGGGTGGAACGTTGGAAGACGGTTTCGACGCGATCGCGCCGTATCTGCCGGGTTTCGACGCCGGACGGGTGCGCGCGTGGTGCGTCGCGCTCGCGCCGCTGTTCGTGATGCGCCCGCTGGAGCGGGGTGAGCGGACCCCGTTCGTCGAAGCGATGCTGCGGATGGCCGCCTGACCGGCGTGGCGGGGAGACGCCGCCACTCGGCACCGCTAGCGTCGGGCGCCGTGCGCTCCCATTCGTACGACGACGTGCTGTCCGGCCCGCGGAAGCGGAAGATCCCCGAGGTGCCCGCGGAACCGGGGCTCGTGGTCGAAGACCCGGCCAGCGGCTACTGCGGTGCCGTGGTGAAGATCGAGTACGGCAACGTCGTCCTCGAAGACCGTCACGGCAGGCATCGCGTGTTCCCGCTGAACCCCGCGGGTTTCCTGCTCGAAGGAAAGCCGGTCACGCTGGTGCCGTCGAAGGCGGCTCCGAAGGCGCCGGCCCGCCGGATCTCCGCGTCCGGGTCGGTCCAGGTGCAGGGGCTCAAGGCGCGGGTCGCCCGTGATTCGCGGATCTGGGTGGAGGGCAAACACGACGCCGAACTGGTCGAGCGGGTGTGGGGACACGATCTGCGGGTCGAAGGCGTGGTGGTGGAACCACTCGATGGTGTGGACGTGCTGTCCGATCGCATCGACGAGTTCGGCACCGGTCCCGGACGGCGGCTCGGTGTGCTGGTCGACCACCTGGTCGCGGGGAGCAAGGAGTCGCGGATCGTCGACGCGATCCGCGACGAGAACGTGCTGATCACCGGGCATCCGTACATCGACATCTGGGAGGCCGTGAAGCCTTCGGTGGTCGGTATCCGCGCCTGGCCGAAGGTCCCGCGTGGCACGGAGTGGAAAGAGGGCGTCTGCGACGTGCTCGGCTGGGGCGAGCCTTGGGAGGGCTGGCAGCGGATCCTGGCGGCTGTCGGCAGCTACCGGGATCTGGAAACGCCGCTGATCGGAGCGGTGGAACGGCTCATCGACTTCGTCTCCGACCCGGGCGAAGAGTCCTGAATGACCGATTTGCGCGAGGTCACTCAAGGTCACGCGTCGGTCACGTCGGTTTCGCTTCTTCGGTATGAATCGGCGCGATCTGGGAGCATGAACGCATGACAGGCGCTCTCATCTGGCTGATCGCCGGCATCCTCTTGATCATCGCCGAGCTGCTCTCGGGTGATCTGTTCCTGCTCATGGTCGGCGTCGGAGCTCTGTTCGGGGCGGGCTCGGCCGCCTTGACCGGCAACCCGTTCATCGACGTCGCGGTGTTCGCCGTCGCGTCGGTCGGGATGCTCGTCCTCGTCCGGCCGACCCTCAAACGCCGGTTTCTCGCGGGGCCGGACATCAAGACCAACACCGACGCTCTCATCGGCGCGCGAGCGGTAGTAGTGTCCACAGTGGACGGCGACGCGGGCCAGGTCAAACTGGCGGGCGACGTCTGGTCGGCACGGACCATGACCGAAGGGGAACCGATCGCCCCGGGAACGTCGGTGACGGTCGTCGAGATCTCGGGTGCCACGGCGGTCGTCTCGGCCGAGCTGTGAGCCGGACGGCCGCACAGCAGCAGGTTTCTACGTAAGGGGAAGGTAGTTGTCAGAGACAGTGGTGTTCATCGTCGTCGGACTGCTCGCGTTGTTCGTGGTCGTCGTCGTGGTCAAGGCGATCATGGTGGTGCCGCAGGCGCAGTCCGCAGTGATCGAACGGCTGGGCCGGTTCCGGACGGTGGCTTCTCCCGGCCTGACGTTTCTGGTGCCCTTCCTGGACAAGGTCCGGGCGCGGATCGACCTCCGCGAGCAGGTCGTCTCGTTCCCGCCCCAGCCCGTGATCACCGAGGACAACCTGACCGTGTCGATCGACACGGTCGTGTACTTCCAGGTCACCGACTCGCGTGCCGCGGTCTACGAGATCTCGAACTACATCGTCGGTGTCGAGCAGCTGACCACCACGACGCTGCGTAACGTCGTCGGTGGCATGAGCCTCGAACAGACCCTGACCTCGCGCGACTCGATCAACAGCCAGCTGCGCGGCGTGCTCGACGAAGCCACCGGCCGCTGGGGCATCCGCGTCGCCCGCGTCGAACTGAAGGCGATCGACCCGCCGCCCTCCATCCAGGACTCGATGGAGAAGCAGATGCGTGCCGACCGTGAGAAGCGCGCGATGATCCTGACCGCCGAAGGTCAGCGGGAATCGGCGATCAAGACCGCGGAAGGTCAGAAGCAGAGCCAGATCCTCGCGGCCGAAGGTGCCAAGCAGGCCGCGATCCTGAGCGCGGAGGCCGAGCGGCAGTCGCGGATCCTGCGCGCGCAGGGTGAACGAGCCGCCAGGTACCTGCAGGCACAGGGTCAGGCGAAGGCCATCGAGAAGGTCTTCGCGGCGATCAAGGCCGGGCGCCCGACGCCCGAGGTCCTGGCGTACCAGTACCTGCAGACGCTGCCGCAGATGGCGCAGGGCGACGCGAACAAGGTCTGGATGATCCCGAGCGACTACGGCAAGGCGCTGGAAGGCTTCGCCCGCGCGCTCGGCGCCCCCGGCGACGACGGCGTGTTCCGCTACGAGCCGCCGAAGGAAGACCCCGTCGAGAAGCCGGACCTGGAGGACGAAGAGGTCCAGGGCTGGTTCGACACCTCCAGCGACCCGAAGGTCGCCGAGGCCGTCGCGGCCGCGGAAGCCGTGGCGCGTAAGGAAGTTCCGGCGCTGGGTGTCGCGACGCCGCGGCAGGAGCCGCCCGCTCCGCGTCAGGTCCCGAAGGCCGCACCGGCTCCCGAGCCGGAGGCGGCTCCGGAGCCTCCGCAGGTCCCGCCGCCCTCGCAGCTGCCGCAGCCGCAGCCGCCCGCGGGTCCGCAGGGCGGTCCGTACCAGGGTCCGCCGTCGCAGGGGCCGGGCAGTGGGCCGTTCCCGCAGCAGGGTCCGTTCGGTGGTCCGCAGGGTGGGCCGCCGCCGCAGCGCTGAGCCGCTTTGACGTGAGAGAGGGCCGTCCCGTCCGGGGCGGCCCTCTCTCGTGTGTTTTGTGACCCACGTGGCGGCCTGAGGGTAGTGAGGGCCTCCTTACCTACCCTCAGGGTAGGTAAGGAGG
>NZ_JBHXIB010000022.1:0-23608 GCF_042723975.1 Amycolatopsis sp. NPDC058340
CCCCCTTCCCTCGGCTGAGCCGAGGGAAGGGGGCCTTCACGCGCTTTGGACGGCGCTACGGTGGGGCCGTGGAGACCTGGCGTGTGGTCGCGACCGTCCTGCTCGCCGCGGCCGGGCTGCCGCTGGTGCTGGTCCTGATGGCCAAGGCGCGGGACCGCACGGGCCGCTCGGGGACGGTCGCGATCACCGGCGCGGTGGCCCTCGTCGTCCTCCTGCTGCTCGGTGTGGTGATGCTCACGGTGCTGCCCGGAGCTTTGACCTGGACTCTTCTGGGACTGGTCGTGGCCGCGCTCGGCGTCATGATGCTGGCGAGCTGACCGCTCAATTAGGGTGGGACCGGTGAGCACACCCCTTGCCGGCTGGACCGACGAACTCGCGAGAGCCAGGCTGCATTTCGTCACCGGTAAGGGCGGGACGGGCAAGACCACGCTCGCCGCCTCGCTGGGCCTCGCGCTCGCCAAGGGCGGGCGCCGAGTGCTGCTGATCGAGGTCGAAGGCCGCCAGGGCATCGCCCAGCTCTTCGACACCGAGCCGCTCCCGTACGCCGAGCAGCGCATCGCGGCCGTGCCCGGCGGTGGCGAACTGCGCGCCCTGCACATCGACGTCGAGGCCGCGCTGCTCGAATACTTCGAGATGTTCTACAACCTCGGCTTCGCGGGGCGGACGCTGCGGCGGATGGGCGCGATCGAGTTCGCGACCACGCTCGCGCCGGGTCTGCGCGACGTCCTGCTCACCGGGAAGATCAAGGAATGCGTCGGCCGCACCGAATCGGACGGCCGCCACACCTACGACGCCGTCGTCGTCGACTCGCCGCCGACCGGCCGGGTCGTGAAGTTCCTCGACGTCACCAAGGCGCTCACCGATCTCGCCAAGACCGGCCCGATCCGCGGCCAAGCCGACGGCGTCGTGCGGCTGCTGCACTCCGGTGAGACCGCGGTCCACCTGGTGACGCTGCTGGAAGAGATGCCGGTGCGGGAGACCGTCGAAGCGGTCGCCGAACTCGACGGCGCCGACCTGCGTCCCGGCGCCGTGCTGGTCAACCGGGTGCGCCCGCCGCGGCTGCCCGCCCGTTCGGTGACCGCCGCCGCCGATGGCCGCGTCGACGCCTCGCGCGTCCGCGCCGGGCTCGCGTCGGCCGGGCTGAACCTGCCCGACAGCACCCTCGACGCGCTCGTCGAGGAGACCGTCGAGCACGCCGTGCGGGTCGCGGCCGAGCAGCGCGCCCGCGAGCAACTGTCCGAAGCGGACTTGCCGGGCCTCGAACTGCCGGATCTGACCGACGGGGTCGACGTCGCGGCGCTCTACGACCTCGCCGAAGCGCTGACCGAGCAGGGGGTGCGCTGATGTCGGACGTCCTGGAGGTCGACAAGCTGATCGACGATCCGGAGAGCCGGGTCATCGTGTGCTGCGGTTCCGGCGGGGTCGGCAAGACGACCACCGCGGCGGCGCTCGCGTTGCGCGCCGCCGAACGCGGACGGCAGACGGTGGTGCTCACCATCGACCCGGCCCGGCGGCTGGCGCAGGCGCTCGGCCTGCGTGAACTGGGCAATCACCCGAAGCAGGTGCAGGTCGAAGGGTTCGAGCCCAAGGGCGAGCTGTGGGCGATGATGCTCGACATGCGCCGCACCTTCGACGACATGGTGCGCGTGCACGCCGGCCCGGAACGCGCCGAGCAGCTGCTGCAGAACCCCTTCTACCAGACCATTTCCACGTCGTTCTCCGGCACACAGGAGTACATGGCGATGGAGAAGCTCGGGCAGCTCGCGGCCACCGACGAATGGGATCTGATCATCGTCGACACGCCGCCGAGCCGGTCCGCGCTGGACTTCCTCGACGCGCCGACACGGCTTTCGAGCGCGCTCGACGGCCGGATGATCCGGCTGCTCACCGGTCCGGCCAAGGCGGGCGGCTGGGGTTTGCGCAAGGTCGTCAACGCCGGGTTCTCGATGTTCGCGAAGGCCGTCTCGACGATCATCGGCGGCCAGCTCCTGACCGACGCTTCGGCGTTCATGCAGGCCTTCGACAGCATGTTCGGCGGGTTCCGCGAACGCGCGCGCAAGACCTCCGAGCTGCTGCGGTCCGGCGGGACGTCGTTCCTCGTGGTGGCCGCGCCGGAGCCGGACGCGCTGCGCGAGGCGTCCTATTTCGTGGAGCGGCTTTCGGAAGAGAGCATGCCGCTGGCGGGGCTGGTCGCGAACCGGACGCATCCGGTGCTCGCCCCGCTGTCCAGCGCCGAAGCCGTCGCGGCCGCCGAGCAGCTCGCGAAGGGCGAGACCAGCGCTCCGCTGGCCGAAGCCGTCCTTCGCCTGCACGCGGACCGTGTCGCGCTGGCCGATCGAGAGACGCGGCTGCTCGCCAGGTTCACGCGGGCGCATCCCGAGGTCCCGCTGGTGCGGGTGCCCGCGCTCCCCAGTGACGTGCACGATCTCGAAGGCCTGCGCGACATCGGCACGCGTCTGGCCACCCAGTCCTGAGATTCCGTGAAGGGCCCCTTCCCTACCTTGGACTCAGGGAAGGGGCCGTTCACGAAACCATGATCACGAGACTCGGACGCGTACGTCTTCCTCTTCGTCGATCCCGGTGAAACTGCGCTTCGCCGCTTCAAGCAGGTCCGCCCAGCTGGAAACGTCCGGCCGCCGCCGCAGCAGCGCCCGCCGTTCCCGTTCGGTCATACCTCCCCAGATGCCGAAGTTGATCCGGCCATCGAGCGCTTCGGCGAGGCATTCCGTCCTGACCGGGCAACCGAGGCAGACCGCCTTGGCCCGGTTCTGTTCCGCCCCCCGGACGAACAAGCCGTCCGGATCGGTGTCGCGGCACGACGCATTGACTCGCCAGCTCGACTGGTTGGTTTCCATACCCCCAGCTCCCTACCCTGGTGTTCGACACACCACGGGAGGACGAAAAGCCTGCGCTCCTGCCCCCATGAGCGTGTCTCCCTGTGTGCTCACGTCGGTTGAGCCGACACCTCCCCGGTGCCGGTGCCTCCGTTCGGCCGAATGCGACTGCCGCTCGCACTCACCCGTCTGTCGGCTTTTTCATACGTGAGACGTTGACGGACTGTAGGGGCCCTCGGTTCCCCCCGCCAAGCCCTAGAATGCCTGTCGTTACCGGCCGTCACCTCATGGGGTCGATTTCGTAACCGAATCCACACTTACAGCGAGGTGACGTCACGGTGGGCTAACGGGATCCGCGTACCCTGGTCCGCGTGCGCAAAACGGACGGTCTGCTGAAGCTCATTGGCCTTTGTGTGCTCGCGGGGGTGCTGGTCGCGGGGATGTTGTTCCCGGTGGCGGGTGCCGCGGGCGTGCTGTCGAACCAGGCGAGCGAGACCGTCGACAAGACGTCTTCGGACCTTGCGGACATTCCCCCGCCGTTGGTGACGACGATCACGGACAACACCGGCAAGCAGATCGCGACGCTGTACAAGCAGTACCGCATCCCCACCGCCGAGACCCAGATCAACGACGCCATGAAATGGGCGCTGATCTCGGTCGAGGACAAGCGCTTCTACGAGCACAACGGGGTGGACTGGAAGGGCACGCTGCGCGCGGCGGTCAGCAACAGCACCGGCGGTGACACGCAGGGCGCGTCGACGCTGACCCAGCAGTACGTCAAGAACTACCTGATCAACGTCGTCTACCGGGACGACAAACCGGGCCAGAAGCGCGCACAGGAACAGTCGGTCGCCCGGAAGCTGAAGGAAGCCCGGATCGCGATCCAGCTGGAAACCAAGCTGAACAAGATGCAGATCCTGACCGGCTACCTGAACGTCGTCGAGTTCTCGCGCGAGATCTACGGCGTCGGCGCGGCCGCGAACGCGTACTTCAACACGCCCGTCGAGAAGCTCACGGTGCCGCAGGCGGCGTTGCTGGCCGGTCTGGTGAACAACCCGATCGTCAACGACCCCTGGAAGAGCCCCGCGAAGGCGACCGAACGCCGAAACCTGGTGCTGGACCGCATGGTCGACAACCAGAAGCTCGCGAAGGTGGACGCCGAACGCTTCAAGGCCGAGCCGCTCGGCGTCGTCGAAGGCGGCCCGCAGAAACCCGCGTCGAACTGCACCGGCGCCGGTCCGGAGAACGGTTTCTTCTGCCAGTACGTCGAGGACTATCTCCTCAAGTCCGGGATGACGAAGGACGATCTCTACACCGGCGGCTACCAGATCAAGACCACTTTGGACGAACGGGCGAACCACGAGGCCAAGATGTCGGCCGAAGCCCAGGTCAAGAAGACGCAGGACAACGTCGCGAACACGCTTTCCCTGGTGAAGCCGGGCAAACAGCGACATGAAGTCGTGGCGCTGGCGGCGAACCGTGACTACGGGCTGCACGAAGACCAGGGGCAGACGACGTTCGCGTTGCCCTCCGGCGTCTACAACACCGGCGGTGCCGGCTCGGCGTACAAGGTCTTCACCGCCGCCGCGGCACTGGAAGCGGGGGTCGCGGGGATCAACTCTCCCCTTCCGGTGCCCGACTTCTACACGTCCCACGTGTTCGCCGGTGGTGGCCCCAAGTGCGCCCCGACCGGGCCGCCGTTGCGCTCCCGCTGGTACTGCCTCGGCAACGCGGGTGACTACAACCCGGCGGGCGGGTCCATGTCGATGCAGCAGGCGCTGGCGACTTCGCCGAACACCGCGTTCGTGGCACTCGAAGAGAAGATCGGGAGCACCGGCCCGATCGTGGAGATGGCGCGCAAACTGGGTATGCGCGACACCATGGCCAGCAACCTCGGCGGTGGCGCCGTTGATCCGAAGTCCGACAACCCCGGCGCCAACACCAGCCAGCTGCAGGCCTTCGGGCCGAGGCCCGGCTGGGCCGGGAACGCGTCGTTCACGCTCGGCCCGGCCCCGCTGAGCGGCCTGGAACTGGCGAATGTCGGCGCCACGATCATGAGCGGCGGCGTCTGGTGCCCGCCGACCCCCCTCGCCGGTGTCACCGACCGGGACGGAAAGCCGGTGCCCGTCAAGGAAGCCGCCTGCGAGCAGGTGGTGCCCGAAGGGCTCGCCAACACCCTCGCGGTCGGCCTGAGCCGGGACAGCGCGCCCGGCGGCACGTCGGCGGGCGCCGCGAGTGGCGCCAAGTGGAACCGGCCCGTCATGGGCAAGACCGGAACCACCCAGAGCAACGGTTCGGGCACCTATCTCGGCGCCACCCCGCAGCTCGCCGGCGCGGCGATGGTGTTCCGTCCGAAGGGCGGAAACGGCGGCCTCTGCTACCTCGGCCCGGGTAACGTGACCACTCGCGGCTGCGAAAACATGTTCGGTGGGAAGACGCCGGCGCAGACCTGGTTCGGGGCGATGTCGAAGATCCTCGAAGGCCAGGAAGCCCTCCCGTTGCCTGCTCCGGACCCGAAGTACATGGGCGGCGGACGCTGACCGCGTTCACCAGCGCAAATCACGATGAGTCACGCTCCTCTAACTTTGCGTGACCGCCCGACGGCCTAACGGGGAACAGTGGTCGACGGGATCATGTCGATTGATCGCGACACTCCGCGCCGACCACGGAAAGTGAAGAAAAGAGGCCATTCCAGCGATTTACCGAGATCGCCGGAATGGGGGCGAACGATCACCAGCTGAGAGCACGTAAACTGGACATTGTGAGCACGCTCAGTAACAAAGGCACCTCGAGGGCGACGGTACGGCGCTTGGCCGTGGGAACCGTCGCCCTGGGAGCCGCGACCCTCGGTTACGCGGTCGGTATCGAAAGGCGCCGGTGGACGCTTCGCACCGCGGAGCTCCCGGTCCTCGCGGCAGGGGCGAAACCCTTCACGATCCTCCACATCTCGGACCTGCACATGCTGCCCGGTCACGTGAGCAAACAACGCTGGGTAGCGGCGCTCGACGAACTCGAACCGGACCTCGTCGTCAACACCGGTGACAACCTGTCACATCATCAGGCCGTCCCGTCCGTGCTGCGCGCGCTCGGCCCCCTGCTGGACCGGCCCGGCGTGTTCATCTTCGGCAGCAACGACTACTACGCGCCGAAACCGAAGAACCCCGCGCGCTACCTCATGCCGAAGGGCAAGAAGAAGCGCATCCACGGCGAGCACCTGCCGTGGCGCGACCTCCGCGCGGCCTTCGTCGAGCACGGCTGGCACGACCTCACCCATGTCCGGCGCACCATCGAGGTCGCCGACCAGTACGTGTTCACCGCCGGCGTCGACGACGCGCACCTCCACCGCGACCGCTACGCCGACATCGCGGGCCCGGTGGACACCGCGGCCGCCGTCCGCATCGGCGTCACGCACTCGCCGGAGCCCCGCGTGCTCGACGAGTTCGCCGGCGACGGTTACGACCTCGTCCTCGCGGGCCACACGCACGGCGGGCAGCTCCGCGTCCCGGGCTACGGCGCGCTCGTCACCAACTGCGAACTGGACCGCACCCGCGCCCGCGGCGCGTCCCGCTGGGGCGCCCAGATGTGGCTCCACGTCTCCGCCGGGCTGGGCACCTCACCGTACGCGCCCGCCCGCTTCGCGTGCCCGCCCGAGGCGAGCCTGCTGACCCTCGTCCCACGCGGCACGACCAGCGAGAACCACCGGAAAGCAGCCCCCCGCAAAGCCCGAAACACCGTCCGCTAAACTTCTCCTCGACCCGCTAAGAAGTATCCGGGGTGTGGCGCAGCTTGGTAGCGTGCCTCGTTCGGGTCGAGGAGGTCGTGGGTTCGAATCCCGCCACCCCGACGCAAGATCGAAAGAGCCTTGTTCACCTTGGTGAGCAAGGCTCTTTCGCGTTGCGAGCCGCATGTCATCAAGGCCACCTTTGAGACGCTCGATGCCCCAAAGGCCCCCTTCAGGACATGGCTCCCGTCGCACCGAGCCACCCGACACGTACGCCGCCACTCCCGGGCAGCCCCCGCCACTCCCAGGGGGGGCGACCCCAGGCCCAGTCTATCGGCGAGGGGCGTCGGGACCGAGCGAAAGAGGGGGCGGCGGGGCTGGTTGTCCACAACGGCGGGTGGGTGTGGACAACCGAGGGGCGCCGCGAGGCTCGAGGGTTCCCAATGCCTCATTTGAGACGCTCAGCGACACAGATGAGGCATTGGGAACACCTTGAGACAGAGGCGTCAGCGAGCGAGGGCTCAGCGAGTCGCGAGCAGCTCGGTCCAGCACTGCGCGAAATCCCCATCCCCCGAGCGCGCCCACGACCAGGCCGAGCGGGCGGCCGAGGCGAGCTGGTCGCGGTCCGGGGTCGTCGCGGTTTCCAGCGCCGTCACCAAGCCCGCCTCCACGGACGTCGCCAGCGCGCGGTACGTCGTGTCCGTGCGGTAGCGGGTTTTCGTTCGTACCTCGGTGAAACCGGCGGCGGTGACCGCGGCGGGCAGCGAGCGCCCGGCGAACGGGTCCCCGCCCGCGCGGCGCCACAGCAGATAGTGCCCGCGAAGGGCGGCGTCGACGTTCGCCGTCTTCGGCCGCAGCCGCGCCCGGCTCCAGTCCGATGTGGACAGTGCGAGCGTGCCGCCCGGTTTGAGGACGCGCCGGAACTCCGCCAGCGCGGCACCCGGTTCCCGCAGATACTCGAAAACCGCGTGCGCGAAGAGCACGTCCACGGAATCCTCGGCGAACGGCAGCGCGTACGCCTCCGCCACCAGGAAGTCCACTGTGGACTTTCTGTGCCCGTGGTCGATACCGAGGGTGATCGAACCCGGCCCGCAGCCGACGTCGACGCATCCCATCCCCGGCCCGAACAGCGGTTGCGCGAACACGGCCCGTTCGACCGCCTGACGCGCGGACCGCGCGCGTGGCGCGTTTCCCTCCAGCACCCCGCACACAGTACGGCTCTCCAGTGGCAGGATCGAGGGGTGAGCACGCAGCCAGGCACTGAATATCCGTCCGCGGCGGTCCCGGACCGCCTGTTCGACGACGACGAAGCCGAGACCAGGTGGCGGGCCCGCTTCCACGCGCCGCGCATCTCGGTCCCCGAGTGGGCCATCGACGCCCCCGACGCGAACGTCTACGTCTCCAACGCCAGCGGCGTCTGGGAGGTCTACTCGTGGGACCGGTCGACCGGTGAGCATCGCCGCGTCACCGATCGGCCCAACGGCACCATGCACGCGACCCCGTCTCCCGACGGCCGCTGGATCTGGTGGTTCGACGACACCGACGGCGACGAATTCGGTTCCTGGGTCCGCGAACCGTTCGCGCCGGGCGCCGCCGCCGAGCGCGCGGTGCCGGACGTCCACGACGGCTACCCCGCAGGGCTCGAGATCGGCACGCGGGTGATCGCCGTCGGCGTCTCGACCGACGACGGCAGCGAACTCTTCGCCCACGTCGACGGCGAGACCACCAGTTTCTACAAGCACGAAGACGACGCCGGGATCGCTTCGCTGTCCCGCGACGAGTCGCTGCTCGCCATCTCCCACTCCGAACATGGTGATTCGCGACACCCCGCGCTGCGCGTCCTGTCGACCGACGGCTTCACCACGGTTGCCGACAAATGGGACGGCGAGGGCAAGGGCCTCGGCGCGCTCGAATACTCGCCGGTCGCGGGCGATCAGCGGTTGCTGGTGCTGCACGAGCGTCGCGGCCGCGAAGAGCTCCTGATCTGGGACACCGCCGCGGACACCGAGCAGGAGATCGAGCTGGATCTGCCCGGTGAGGTGGTCGCGGGCTGGTATCCCGACGCGCGGGCGCTGATCGTCGTCCATTTCCACCAAGGCCGCAGTTCCCTGCACCGATACGACCTCACGACCGGCGAGCTGTCCTCTTTGGACACTCCGCCCGGCCGGATCGGCGGCGCGGGAGTGCGCCCCGACGGCACCGTCGAGTACTCGTGGTCCAGCGCCGCGCAGCCGACGGCCGTACGCGCGCGGACGGCGGACGGCGCGGACTCCGTGCTCCTCGAACCGCCCGGCGAGCGCGCCCCCGAGTCCGCACCGGTCACCGACGCGTTCGTCGACGGGATCGGCGGGCGGATCCACGCACTGGTCTCGCGTCCGGCCGGCGCGCCGGAAGGGCCGCTGCCGACGATCTTCTCCTTGCACGGCGGGCCGCATTCGGCCGACGAGGACCGCTTCTCCGCGTACCGCGCAGTCTGGCTCGACGCCGGATTCGCCGTCGTCGAGGTCAACTACCGCGGCTCGACCGGTTACGGCTCGGCCTGGCGCGACGCCATCGAAGGCCGCCCCGGCCTGACCGAGCTCGAAGACGTCGCCGCCGTGCACGACTGGGCCGTCCAAAGTGGACTCGCGGACCCGGGCAAGTGCGTGGTGAACGGCGCTTCGTGGGGCGGCTACCTGAGCCTGCTGGCGCTGGGCACCCAGCCCGCGCGCTGGGCGGCGGGGATCGCCGGGGTGCCGGTGGCGGACTACGTCGCCGCGTACGAGGACGAGATGGAGCAGCTCCGCTCGTTCGACCGGGCACTGTTCGGCGGTTCACCGGAAACGGTGCCGGCGGTGTACCGGGAATGCTCGCCGATCACCTACGTCGAGGCCGTGACGGCGCCGGTGCTGGTGCTCGCCGGGGACAACGACCCGCGCTGCCCGATCCGGCAGGTCGAGAACTACCTCGACCGGCTCACGAAACGGGAGATCCCGTTCGAGTTCTACCGGTTCGACGCGGGCCACGGTTCGCTGGTGATCGCCGAGACGATCAAGCAGACCGCGATCGAGGTGTTCTTCGCGCTGCGAGCCGTCGGGCTTCGCTGACCCCGGCGAGCGGGTCAGCGCTCGGAGAAGAGAGTCCCGCCGGACGCCCAGTGTTCGGCGGGAATCTCGTTGATCGTCACCCAGACACCCTCGGCTTTGCCGCCACAGGTGCGGACGAAGGCGTCGGTCACCTCGCGAACGAGGGCCTGCTTCTGCTCGGCCGTGCGGCCGGGGAACATCGAAACACTGATCATCGGCATGGCCGGAACTCTAGAGCCCGCGGTCGTGTTTCCGGAGCCTGTCCACCGCGTAGGCGTCGCCTTCGAAGGTGATCCGGGCGGCGTCGCGGCCGAAGACGAACAACAGCAGCTCGATCGGCGCGCCGATCACGGTCACCGTGTCCGGGCCTTCCTTCACTCGTGCTTCGCGGCCTTCGGGGGTCTTCAGGATCACGCCGACCGGTGATTTCCGCAGGTTCAGCTTCGAGGCCTGCTTCGCCGACTTCCACGCCGCGGCGTCTCGCGCGGAGTCCGCCGGGCGCGGTTCCCAGCCGGGCTGCCCTCGGCGGACGTCCTCGTGGTGGATCAGGAACTCCGCGCTGTTCGCCAGCTCGTCGAGCGCGCCGATCGACGTCGGCCAGTACCAGGCGGGCCCGGACCGGACCTTGCCGACGACCTCGGACCACGGCCGCGCGGCGTAGGAGTCCTGCACCCGCTGCGTGTACGAAGCGAGCGCGGGCACCAGGATGCCGGGCGCCGCGTCGGGCCGCCGCTCGCGGACCAGCAGATGCGCCGCGAGATCCCGCGTCTTCCAGCCCGCGCACAGGGTCGGCGCGTCCGGGCCGACCTCTTCGAAAAGCTCGCTCAACGCACGACGTTCGTCTCCGGCGACTCCCATACCCCCCGACGTTACGCGCCGGTAGGGCCCGGGGAAATCCGGCGTGACGCAGGGCACCCGGCTCAGTGATGGAACGCGGTCCGCCGTCGCGGGCCGTGATCGAGTTCGGGCAGCAGGCGCCGGAGATCGGCGAGCAGCAGATCGGCGAGATCGTGGGTGAAACCGTTGCGCACCACGATCCTCAGCACCGCGAGATCGGTCCGGTTCTCCGGGAACGTGTACGCCGGGACGAGCCAGCCTCGCTCGCGAAGCCGTCGCGACACGTCGAAGACGTCGAAGCCCTCGACGTCCGGCTTCGTCGTGAAGGCGAACACGGGCAGCTGATCGCCGCGAGTCAGCAGTTCGAACGGGCCCAGCTCGGCGATCCCGTCCGCCAGCTGGGTCGCGACGTCACGCGAAGCCTGTTGCACGGCACGGAAACCTTCGCGGCCGAGCCGGACGAACGTGTAGTACTGCGCGGCCACCTCGGCACCGGGACGGGAGAAGTTCAGCGCGAAAGTCGGCATGTCGCCACCGAGGTAGTTGACGTTGAAGACCAGCTCTTCCGGCAACGCCTCCCTGTCGCGCCACACCACCCAGCCGACGCCTGGATAGACCAGCCCGTACTTGTGCCCGGACGTGTTGATCGACGCCACCCTCGGCAGGCGGAAGTCCCAGCTCAGTTCCGGGTCGAGGAACGGCGCGATCATCGCGCCCGAAGCGCCGTCGACGTGCACGGGGATGTCCCAGCCGGAGCGCTCCGCCAGGCCGTCGAGCGCGGCGGCGATCTCGGCGACGGGTTCGTAGCTGCCGTCGAAAGTGGACCCGAGGATCGCGACGACGCCGATCGTGTTCTCGTCACATCGGGCGATGGCCTCGTCCGCGGTGAGGTGGAAGCGGTCGCCGTCCATCGGCACCAGCCGCGGCTCGACCTCCCAGTATTCGCAGAACTTCTCCCAGCAGACCTGGACGTTCGCGCCCATCACCAGATTCGGCTTCCCGGTGCGGCCCAGTTTCGACCAGCGGCGTTTCAACGCCATGCCGGCGAGCATGCAGGCTTCCGACGAACCGGTGGTGGAACAGCCCATGATCGCGGTGGGATCGGGCGCGTGCCACAGATCGGCGAGGATGTTCACGCAGCGCCGCTCGAGTTCCGCGGTCTGCGGGTACTCGTCCTTGTCGATCATGTTCTTGTCGACGCATTCGGCCATCAGCTCGCGGGCCTGCGGCTCCATCCACGTGGTGACGAACGTGGCGAGGTTGAGCCGGGCGTTCCCGTCGAGCATCAGCTCGTCGCGCACCAGCTGGAGCGCGGTGTCGGGCGGGAGCGCGTCTTCGGCGAGGCTGTCGTGCGGGAGACGGATGTTCGCGGCGAGCGCGGGATACGCGCCGGCGTACAGCGGGTTGGTTCCGGCCTTGCGGTCCTGGCCGGAGGCTCGATCGGAGGCCGGATCGGGCGCGGTTCCCTTGTGCAGCACCATGAGTCGAACGGTAGCGTTTCGTGAGTGGTAAGGACGGTTCTAACCGTCCTTACCACTCACGAGGTGGAGGGGTCAGGCCTGCTGCGCCTGCCACATCCAGTGCGCCTTTTCGAGCTCCTGGGTGATCTCGATGAGGAGGTCCTGGGTGACCAGGTCGCTCTTGTCGGTCTCGTCGATGCGCTTGCGCAGCCGCTCGATCAGCGCCGCGAGGATGCCGACGATCGCGGCGACCGTGGATTCGACGGACTGCCAGTTGTCGGGGTAGTCCGGCAGGCCGGAGCTCTCCACGACGGCCTTCGCCTGGCCGTTCGGCGAGACACCGATGGCGTTGGCGCGCTCGGCGACCTCGTCGACGTACTGGCGCGCGGTGGCGACCAGCTCGTCGAGCTGCAGATGCGCGCTGCGGAAGTTCGCGCCGACCACGTTCCAGTGGGCCTGCTTCGCGATCAGCGACAGGTCCACCAGATCGACCAGCGTGGCCTGCAAGGCGTTACCGGTGATCTCCTTGTCGGCTTCGCTCAACGGACTCTGGATCGGAGACTTGCCCATTTTCGGTCTTCCTTTCAGAAATCAGTCGGTTCGGGAGTGGACCTGCCGCGCGCGGGATCAGACCGACGCGGACAGCGCGACCTCGATGTTGCCGCGGGTCGCGTTCGAGTAGGGGCACACCTGGTGCGCCTGCTCGACGAGCTGATCGGCCTGCGCCTGCTCCAGGCCGGGCAGCGAAACCTTGAGCGCCACGCCGAGCCCGAAGCCCTCGCCCTGCTTGAGCACGCTGACCTCGGCGGTGACGGTGGAGCCGTCCAGCGTCACCTTCGCCTGGCGCGCGACGAGCTGCAACGCGGAGTGGAAACAGGCGGAATAGCCGGCGGCGAAGAGCTGCTCGGGGTTCGTCTTGTCCCCGCCGGGCCCGCCCATCTCCTTCGGGATCGCCAGCGACTCGTCGATGACGCCGTCGGAGGACGTGACCTCACCGTTGCGGCCGTCGCCGCGAGCGGTGGCCACAGCGGTGTACAGAGCCTCAGCCATTCTTCGCCTACCTTCTGGTCTCAAGACACGCCCCGTTGAGCGTCTCTTCGGTGTCAACGTCCCGCAACCGCGAAACCTTGCCACCCCATGGCAGGCATCACGTCCGGGAATTACCCGGACGAAGACCGGTGCAAACGACTAAGCGCGGCCCAGTGCGAACTCGGCGACCTGGCTTCCGATCAGGCGGAGGGTGCGGACGCTCTTCTCGTCCGAGGCGCCGCCTGCTTCGTCGAATTTGGTCTCCGCGGTGTTGATCGAACCACCCAAAGGGGTGGCCCAGCCGCGCAGCGCGTGCGTGATCGTGCGCAGCTGCTCCAGCGTGGTGACCGCGGCCTGCCAGCCGTACGCGACGGCGGCGAGGCCGACCGCGCGGCCGTCGAGATACGGACGGGCGTCGTCGCGCAGGTCTTCGACGTAGTCCAAGGCGTTCTTGACCAGGCCGGAAAGCGCGCCGTGGTAGCCGGGCGAGACGACGATGATCCCGTCTGCGCGCCGGATCGCTTCGACCAGCCGGGTGGCGCGCTCGTGCCGCTCGTCCAGTGCGGTGTCGTAGAAGGGCAACACCAGTTCGGGGCCCGAGATCAGCTCCGTGGTGACTCCGGCCTCGGCCGCGGCGCCGAGCGCGATCCGCAGCGCGCGCTCGGATTGCGAGCCCTCCCGAAGAGAGCCGCCGATACCGAGGACATGCACCGAGTTCGTCGAAGTCACGCTTTCGAGGCTAACCCCTCTACTTAAGTGGAGGACCAGGATCTGGAACGGAGGCCTGCGTCACACCCGTTCGCCGCAACGGACCCGTTCCCGCTGGACGGCATACCTACTCGAAAGTAACCTGGCGGGAAGCCCCCAGGAGGAAGCATGGCGATACCGCTCCAGATCCGTGCCGAGGCCGCGTTTTCGCAGCTGGCGTTCTGGCTCCCGAGGCCGGTCAGACGGGCCATCGCCGGGCCGCCGCTACGCCTGGACGGACAGGAACTGGCGTTGGACGCCCAGCTCCTGCTCCGCCTGCAGAAGCTGGCGAAGGCGTCGCTGGTGCGGGGAAGCGTCGAAGAGTCGCGCAGCATGCTCCTGGCCAGCAGGCATCTGGTGAGCGGACCGACGATCGAACCGGTCGCCACCAGGGAACTGCTCATCCCCACGGGTGACGGCGATCTGCCTGCCACGCTCTACACACCGGCCGGACTGCCGGACCCGTCCGGGCTGCTCGTGTTCTTCCACGGCGGCGGCTGGGTGGTCGGCAGCCGCGCCTCCCACGACAACAGCGTCCGCTACCTGGCGAAACAGGCGGGCGTGCGGGTTCTTTCGGTCGAATACCGGCTCGCGCCGGAGACGCGGTTCCCCGGCGCCACCGAAGACGCGATCGCGGCCTTCGAGTACGCCTACGCGAAGGCGAGGGATCTGGGCGCGGACCCGGCGCGGATCGCCGTCGGCGGCGACAGCGCGGGCGGGAACCTCGCGGCGGTGACGGCGCAGCAGGCGGTGAAACGCGGCGGCGGGGTGCCGGCGTTCCAGCTGCTGTTCTATCCGGCGACCGATTTCACCGTGCGCCGCCGCTCCCGGGAATTGTTCGCGGAGGACCTGTTCCTCACCGATTCGGATATGACCTGGTTCGAAGGCCACTACGTGCCGAAGGGCACCGATCTGTACAACCCGAAACTGTCGCCGCTGCACGGCGACGTTTCCGGATTGCCACCGGCGTATATCGCGACGGCCGGTTTCGACCCGTTGCGCGACGAGGGTGAGGCTTACGCGGAGAAATTGCGGAAAGCGGGCGTTCCGGTGGCGCTCAGCCGCCAGCCGGATCTGATCCACGGGTATCTCAACTTCCTCGGCGTCGGACGGCGGTTCCGTGAGGCGACGGCCGAGGCGGCGGGAGCACTGCGGCTGGGCCTCGCGCCGAGGTGAAAGCCAGAGCCCGGGTGAGGAGAAATGTCCCCACCCGGGCTCCGGCCCCCATTTCGTGGCCCGCCGCCCTGCACGGCGGAACCGGACGACTCCCTCGGTCGGCTGTCTCCCGGAAGCGCGCCGGCGCGACGAGAGACTTCACCCCGCGCGCCTCTTTCGGCCGAAGGCCACGGAAACCTTTTGTAGGGCGCCCCTACCTGCCAACATGAGCTGGTCGCGATCCCGCGCCCTGCGAAAGGTTTCCGTCAGCGCGCGGTTTATCAGGGCGTGGGGAGTGGCACAGGCGGCACCGGAAGCGGCGGGACAGGGAGTCCGCCGAGCAGGCCGCTGAGAATGCCGGTCACGGCCGTGAGCAGGGCTTTCACCAGGTCGCTGACGATCTTCAGCGGTCCGGGAAGGTCCGGGAGCGACGGGATCGGCACCGGCAGCGGCGGCAGCTGACGTGCCTTGGCGGTCGGGTCGGCCAGCAGCCTGCTGGACTCGACGGAACGGCCTTGGGCCAGGTCGCCGAGCTTCTGTGTTTCGGTCTGGATCTGGTAGCGCTTGCCCGCGGCGATGTCACCGAGGACCGGGCTGAGCTTGTCCAAGTCCGCCCGCGTCTTGGCGACGTCACCGGCGTAGGCCACCTTGGTGAGGCCGTCCCGCATCTGCAGCACCTGCGCGGCGAGCGCCTGCGTGTTCGACGAACCCTTTCCACCATCGGTACCAGCCGTCGCGGCGCCGGCCGAGGCCACCGCCAACAGACTGCCGGCGGCGACCACGGCAATCATCCGGGCAATGTTGCCTTTCATTCCTTACCTCCTGGCCTCTGGGACCTGACGAGGTAAATCGATACCCGCCGTATCGGCCGAACACCACCCGATCACCGGATGGAACCGATTTCTAACCCTTACGTGCCGGATTCATTCCCGGGGAAGACCCCCGCAATTGATTAACGTCGAAATCTTGTGCTTCCCCCTGAAGATCATCCTTTCGCCGCCGATTTATGACCACCAGTGACCGGTCGACACCGTGGAACGGCTCGTTCACCCACACCGGCGTAAACGGTGATCGTTTGGCTTCATCACTCCGTCGGACAGGCGTGTCGCACTGCTCCACTCGGGGTGTCCCCCACGCACGCCACGCCACCTTCTGGTTTCACATGCGAGTGGGGACATGGAAACGCCCCCGGTGCGCGCACCGGGGGCGTTCGGTGGTGGGAGCGGCCTCTCGAAGAGAGGTCCTCACTCGCGGAAAGCGTCCGCGACCTTGTCGCCGAGGTCCTTGTCGACCTTCCGCCAGTACTCGAAGACGCGCTCCAGCACCGGCTGGGAGACGTCGTTCGAAGCGTGGCCGATGATGTTGCTCGCGAGCCGCTCTCGCTGCGCGTCGTCCATCACGTCGCGGACGAGCGTGCCCGGCTGGCCGAAGTCGTCGTCCTCGGCGTGGAGCTTGTACGCCGACCGGATGACCTCGTCCTCGACGCCGTAGCCCGAAGCGGTCTCGGAGGCGATCTCCGCGCTCGCGTGCGGGCCGCCGTAGGAGTTCGGCGCGTACACCGGGTCGCCCGGGTTGTTGTAGCGCATCGCGCCGTCACGGGAGTAGCTGTTGACCGGGGACTTCGGCGCGTTGACCGGCAGCTGCGTGTAGTTCGCGCCGATCCGGTAGCGGTGCGCGTCCGGGTACGCGAACAGACGACCCTGCAGCATCTTGTCCGGCGACGGGCCGATCCCCGGCACCAGGTTGGACGGCTCGAACGCGGCCTGCTCGATCTCCGCGAAGTAGTTCGCCGGATTGCGGTCGAGCACCCAGCGGCCGACCTTGATCAGCGGGTAGTCGCCCTTCGGCCACACCTTGGTCAGGTCGAACGGGTTGAAGCGGTAGTCCGCGGCCTCGGCGTACGGCATCACCTGTACGTACAACGTCCAGCTGGGGTGGTTGCCCTGCTTGATGTTCTTGAACAGGTCGCGGATGTAGTAGTCGGAGTCCTCGCCCGCGATGCGGTCCGCGTCGGCCTGCGACAGGTAGCCGATGCCCTGGTCGGTCTTGAAGTGGTACTTCACCCAGAACTTCTCGCCGCCGGCGTTCTCCCACAGGTACGTGTGCGAGCCGAAGCCGTCCATCTCCCGCCAGTTCGACGGGATGCCGCGGTCGCCCATCAGCCAGGTGACCTGGTGCGCGGACTCGGGCCGCAGCGTCCAGAAGTCCCACTGGATGTCGTGGTCGCGCAGGTGGTTGTCGGCTCGGCGCTTCTGCGAATGGATGAAGTCGGGGAACTTGATCGGGTCGCGGATGAAGAACACCGGGGTGTTGTTGCCGACGAGGTCGTAGTTGCCCTCGGAGGTGTAGAACTTCACCGCGAAGCCGCGCGGGTCGCGCCACGTGTCGGGCGAGCCGTTCTCACCGGCGACCGACGAGAAGCGGACCAGGCTCTCGGTGCGCACGCCGGGCTGGAACAGCGCGGCCTTCGTGAACTGACTGACGTCCTCGGTGACCTCGAGGAAGCCGTGCGCACCGCCACCCTTGGCGTGGACGACGCGCTCCGGCACACGTTCGCGGTTGAACTGGGCGTTCTTCTCGATCAGGTAGTGGTCCTGGAGCAGGATAGGGCCGTTGGCGCCTACCGTCAGGGAGTCGTTGTCGCTCGCGACGGGGATGCCCACGTTGTTCGTGGTCGGCAGGGTCACGCCGGTGCCTCCTGGTTCGTGGTGGTGAGCGGTCAGTCACCACCACCCTCCCGCCCAATCTGGAATCAGTCAAGAAACCACCCCGGACCGGGTGAGACGGGCCTCGCGAAAAAAACTTGCACGTGCGTACCAAGTTACGTTCTCATCGGGCGTATGGCCCTCGCTCCGTATCGTCGCGTGTTAGCCGTGCCCGGAGTTCCCAGCTCGATGCTGCTGATGTTCCTGGCCCGGCTCCCGATGACGGCCATGGGCGTGACGATGACGCTGTACGTGGTCAACGATCTCGGCCGCGGCTACGGCGCGGCCGGGCTGATCGGCGCCGCCACCACGCTCGGCAGCGCGATCGGGGCACCGCTCGTCGGCCGGTACGTCGACCGCTACGGGCTGCGGCCGGTCGTCGCGATCTGCGGGCTGGCCTCGTCGACGTTCTGGATCAGCGCGCCGCATCTGCCGTATCAGGTGCTGCTCGCGGTCGCGCTCCCCGCGGGGGTGCTGTCGGTGCCGGCCGGGACGCTCGCACGGCTGGTGCTCACCGCGCTCGTGCCGCTGGAGCAGCGGCGAGCGGCCTATTCGCTGGACACGATCCTGGTGGAGGCGTCGTTCATGATCGGGCCGTCGGCCGGGATCATGGCGATCACCCAGCTGCCCGCGGTCTACGCGCTCACCGGTATCGGGGTCTGCTTCGCGCTTTCGGCGACGTTGATCTACCGGCAGAACCCGCCGATCCGCGCCGAGGCCGACGCCGAGGTGTTCACCGGGGAGCGGCCGCCCGTGCGGAGCTGGCTCACCGGACGGCTCGTGATGGCGATGTTCATCGCCGCCGGTGCGCTGTTCTGCCTGGTCGGCATGGAGCTCGCCGCCTTGGCGACGCTGCGCGCGAGCGGCGACATCACCTGGTCCGGACTGCTGATCACGTTCATGTGCGTCGCGTCCGTGCTCGGCGGGGCGATCCACGGCGCGGTCCGGCGGTCGCTTTCGCAGGGCACGCTGATGGTGCTGCTCGCGGTGCTGACGCTGCCGGTCGGGCTGATCTCGGAGCCGTGGTGGCTGCTGGCGATCGTGCTCTTCCCGAGCAACGTGCTGTGCGCGCCGACGCTCGCGGCGAGCACGGAGACGGTCAGCGCGGCGGCACCGCCGCGGGTGCGCGGCGAGGCGATGGGCCTGCTGGACGCGGCCAGCCGGATCGGGCTGGCGATCGGGAGCCCGATCATCGGGTTCGTGATCGACCACTCCAGCCCCGGCTGGGGTTTCGCGGCGTCGGCGCTGGGCGCGCTGGCGATCGCCTCGGTCGGCCTGTTCTGGCGCCGGTCCCGGACGCCCGCCCAGGTGCCCGCGCTCACCTCCTCCTGAAGTGAGCCGAAAGGGCCCTTCAGCTCCGGCTAGGCGCAGACCTTCCGGAGGGCCTCGATCTGGTCGAGGTTGCGCTTGGTCCAGTCCGCGATCTTGCCCGCGTCCTGGATGTTCTCCTTCTGCACCTGCAGATACGAGTCGGCCATACCGGTGAGCGCGCTCGCGACGTTCTGCTCGCCGACGCTGTTCGCCAGCTCACGCAGGCGCTTCTCCTTGTCCGCGGCGCGCTCCTTGATCGTCGCCGGGTCCGGATTGAGGTCGGCGAGGCTGAGCGCCTCGGCACAGGCACCGACCTTCGTCGCGGCCTTGTTCGTCTGATCGACGGCGTTCGTGACCTCGCTGCAGCCCGCCAGCACGAGCCCGGCGGCCGCCAGTAGCGCCGCGATTCCCAACCTCTTCATGAGGACCACACTAGCGAGAAACGTGGGTGGTATGTCGGGTTCCCCGGCACACCACCCACGATTCAGCCCTTCACGCAGACGACCTGCTTGAGGTGCGCGACCACCTCGACGAGGTCCGTCTGCGCCTTGATCACCGTTTCGATGTCCTTGTACGCGGCCGGGATCTCGTCCACCACACCGGAGTCCTTGCGGCATTCCACGCCGGCGGTCTGCGCGGCGAGGTCCTCGGCGGTGTACAGCTTCTTGGCCTTGTTCCGCGACATCCGGCGGCCCGCCCCGTGCGACGCGGACTGGAAGGACGACGCGTTCCCGAGGCCGCGCACGATGTACGAACCGGTGCCCATGCTGC
The DNA here is from genome assembly GCF_042723975.1 of Amycolatopsis sp. NPDC058340. NCBI lineage: Bacteria > Bacillati > Actinomycetota > Actinomycetes > Pseudonocardiales > Pseudonocardiaceae > Amycolatopsis > Amycolatopsis sp. NPDC058340. Next base: position 19,636 of record NZ_JBHXIB010000022.1, read on the forward strand.
CCGGGATGATCCCCAGGTCACCCGAACCCGCGCGGATCGCGCCCTTGCGGGTCACCAGCAGGTCGACGCCGTCGTAGGTCTCCTCGGCGACGTAGTTGTGGTGGCAGCTGATCGCGTCGTCGAACGTCGTCTGCGGGACGACCTCCTTCAGCGCCAGCTTCACGAGCGCGACCATGGTGGCGCGGTTGCGCGCCGCGTAGTCCTGCGCCCAGAACAGGTCGCGCCGGTACGCCTGCATCTCCGGCGTGCCCGCGACGAACACCGCGAGGTCCGGATCCGGCAGGTCCGCGTTGTGCGGCAGCTTCCGCGCGACGGCCATATGCCGTTCCGCGAGTTCCTTGCCGATGTTGCGCGAACCGGAGTGCAGCATCAGCCATACGCGGCCTTCGTCCTCGCCGCCCTGTTCGAGGCAGACCTCGATGAAGTGGTTACCACCGCCGAGGCTCCCGATCTGGCGCGACGCGCGGTCGTGCAGGTCCTGGACGCCGGGATGCAGGTCGCCGAAGGACTTCCAGAAGGTGTCCCAGCCACCGACACCGTGCACCTTCGCCGGGTTCACCGGGGTCTTGTGCAGGCCGAAGCCGACCGGGACGGCCGATTCGATCCGGCGGCGGAGCTTCAGCAGGTCGTCGGGCAGGTCCGCGGCGGTGAGCGACGTCCGCACCGCGCTCATCCCGCAGCCGATGTCGACACCGACGGCGGCCGGGGACACCGCGTCGCGCATCGCGATCACGCTGCCGACGGTCGCGCCCTTGCCGTAGTGGACGTCGGGCATGACCGCGACGCCGTGCACCCACGGCAGGTTGGCGACGTTGTGCAGCTGCCGCATGGCCTGGTCCTCGACCGATGCGGGGTCCGCCCACATCCGGATCGGAACCCGCGAGCCTTCGACCGCCGTGTACATGACTTTCCCTTCGTGGAAAACGTTTTGTCGTCGTCGAGAATGCACCGATCGGGCGAACCGGACAAGGCAATTATCCGGTTCCACAATGGACAGTCCACATGCGACAGGCGACGCCGGGGTGATGTTCATCCCGAAGTCTTCGATCGTATTCGAAAAGTGATCGGCCGCGCGAGGCGCTTCGGGCACAATGAGCGCTCGGTGTCGGGGGTACACCAACTCTGGGGAAGGTCCGTTTCACAGTGAAGTCTTTTCGTGGGCTGCTCGCTGCCGTCCTGCTGGCGGGGTTCCCGCTGCTCGTGCTCGCGTTCGTGGGCGGGATCGTCGCGCTCGAAGTGCTGGCCCTGCAGCACAACGTCATCGCGGCGGTGAAGCTCGGCATCATCACCGTGCCGGTCGGCTGGATCCTGCTGAAGACCCTGCTCACGGTCGAGCGGGTGACCGACGACGACGTACCCGGCGTCCAGGTGACGCCGGAATCCCAGCCCGCCCTCTGGGCGCTGGTCCGGGAACTGGCCGCCGAGGCGGGCACCCGTCCGCCGGACGAGATCTACCTCGATCCGGACGTCAACGCCGCGGTCACCGAGCGCACCTCGTGGCTCGGGCTGCGGGTGCTGCGCCGTCGCATGATCATCGGTGTACCGCTGATCATGGGGCTGCGCCAGGACCAGTTCCGCGCCGTGCTCGCGCACGAACTCGGGCATTACAGCAACAAGGACACCCGCTTCGCCGCCCTGACCTATCGCGGGCGCAAGTCGATCGCGCGGGTGGTCGACGGCCTCGACCGCGACGGCTATTTCGAGCGCTTCGTCGGCTGGCTTTTCAAGCAGTACGCGAAGCTGTACTTCGTCGTTTCGATGAGTGTCTGCCGGGCGCAGGAGCTCGCGGCCGATGCCGTCTCGGCGCGGCTCGCGGGTACCGACGCGGCGACGTCGGCCCTGCGTGAGATCGAAGCGCTGGCCGTCACCTGGCGGTTCTTCATGAACAACTACGCCGCGATCGGCTGGGACGCGGGCTATCTCCCGGACCGGTTCGGCGAGGGCTACCGCGCGCTGCTCACCGACCCCGCCCGGGCGGAGCAGATGGAGGAGATGCGCCGGAACCCGTCGGAGGACGAGACCTCTCGGTGGGACTCGCATCCGGCAACCCGGGACCGGGTCGCGACGCTCGAAGCCGGCAGCCGGACCCCGGTCCGCCCCGGCGGCGAACGTCCGGCGACCGAACTGCTGACCGGTGCCGAGAAGATGCTCGACGAGGCGCTGTTCACCGTCTTCTCCGACGAGGCGCACACGAAACGGCGGACGGACTGGCAGTCGCTGGTCGCCATCGGCCGTCGTCACGCCGCCGCCGAAGCCGCCACCGAGATCCTGGGCGAACGCACCCTGGACATGGCGCTGGCCCTGCTCGACGCGGGCAGGCACGAGGAACTGGCCGACCCCGGCGCGGTGCCGCCGGCCGGGGCAGGCCCGCGCGCCCGCCGGGAGTTCGCCGCAGTCTCGGTCCGGCGGCGGCTGGCGGTCGTCGTCCACGCGGCGCTCACCGACGTCGGCGCGGGGCGATGGTCGCTTTCGTGGTCCGGGCCCGCGCCGTTCACCGTGGACGAGCGCCTGGCGGACGGCCTGGAGCCCGCGCTCGACAAGGCCACCGCGGCCGAATCCGACACCGAGCCACTGCGCGCGCTGCTGACGGCCGCCGGAGTGCCCGCCGGCTACCGACCGGCGCTCACTCTTGTCCGTTCTTAAGGAGTTTCCATGCTTTGGCTGCTCAAATCCCGTCAACGCAAGGCCGTCTTCGCCGTGATGAAGGAAGCGAAGCGGCGTGGCGTCAGCATCGACGAGCTCAACAACGTGCTGACGCCCGAAGAGTTCGCCGCGTTGCTGCCGCCGGAGAAACCCAAGTTCAAGGGCAGGATCCCGGACGTCACGCGCTGGGGTCTCCCCGCCGACGGCGAGGTGTCGGCCGAGGAGTACTGGACCGACGGGGAGATCCTCGCCGTACAGGATTCGACCGCGCGCGGCGAATGGGAAGGCGCCGCCGCGCTGCTGGCGTCGACCTGGGGGAACTGGGCTCGCCGCGATCAGGTGACCGGCGCGCTCGGCGAGGCCGCCGCGAAGGACGACGAGTGGCTGCGCGCGTGGCGGAAGGCCCGCCCGGGTGACCCCGGCGCGGCGCTCGTCAACGCGGCTTCACTGGTGGACGTGGCTTGGGAGGTCCGCAGCGCGCTGCAGGCGAAGCACGTCACGCAGGAGCAGTTCGCCGCGTTCTTCCGGGTGCTGGAGCAGGCTGAGGAGGCCGTGCAGGAGGCGGCGGGGCTGGCTCCCGAAGACCCGACGCCGTGGGTGACCGCGCTCACGATCGCGATGGGGCGGCAGTACGAGAACGACCGGTACCGGGAGATCTGGGCGGAACTCGTCGCCCGCGACCCGCGGCATCGCGGCGCGCACTCGCGGGCATTGCAGTACTGGTGCCAGAAATGGTTCGGCTCGAACGAGCTGATGTGGGAGTTCGCCGAGACCGCCGCGGCGAAGTCGCCGGAGCTGGCCCCGCTGTTGCTGCGCGCCGCGCACGAAGCCGAGTTCCAGGACGTGCCCGCGTGGCGTTCCCCGCGGGTTTCCGGCGCGCTCGACGGGATCCTGGCGCTGCTCGACGGCGAGGACTACCCGGAGAAACGGGGAGACCGGGCGTACCTGGCGAAGGCGCTCGTGGAGAACGGGCGCTTCGACGAGGCCGTCGAGCAGTTCCGGCAGCTGGGGACGCGGGCGGACGGCGGGGTGTGGTCCTACAGCGGGGATCCTCGGGCCGAGTTCCTGGCCACGCGGTATGCGGCCTGCGCTGGTGCGACGAAGCCCTGAGGCCGGCGGTCCGTGAGGGCCTCCTTCACTACCTTGAGGGTAGGGAAGGAGGCCCTCACGGACTTGCAGGGGCCCCGACTGTCCACAAGGGACACATGGTCGCCTCACGTGCCCGATTTGGGCGGTTCACCGGCGGGGGGGGGGGTGTGGGGGTTTGTTGGTTTTATAAAAATAAAAAAAACAAAACACCCCAAAAAACCACAAAAAAAAAAAAAAAAAA
>NZ_JBHXIB010000022.1:23618-43348 GCF_042723975.1 Amycolatopsis sp. NPDC058340
GTTCACCGGGGGGGGTGGTGAGTGGCAAAGAGGGTTAGAACGATCATTGCCACTCACGACCCCCCAGAACCGGCCATACAGCAATAGATCGGATATTTCGCCACGCTTGACGGTCCTTTATGGACATACAAGCGTTCCGGACGCCAGGGGTTCGCGACGACTCCCCACGGCAGTGGTGTCGGCGAGCGGGGAGGATTCCGGACGTTCAGTGTCCGGAATCCTCCCCACTCGGCATGATCTTGATCGTCCCCCCGACCCTCGCACCCGGTCAGGCGATTCGGCGGGTTCAGGGAACGGTCAGGAGTTCGCGGCGACCAGTTCCGCGATCTGCACGGCGTTGAGCGCCGCGCCCTTCCGCAGGTTGTCGTTCGACAGGAACAGCACCAGGCCGCGACCGCCGTCGACGCCCGGATCCGTCCGCAGCCGCCCGACGTACGACGGGTCCTGGCCGGCGGCCTGCAGCGGGGTCGGGATGTCCGACAGTTCCACGCCGGGAGCACTGGTCAGCAGTTCGGTCGCGCGGGCGACGGAAAGCGGCTGCGCGAACTCGGCGTTGATCGAGATCGAGTGCCCCGAGAACACCGGCACCCGCACGCAGGTGCACGAGACCAGCAGCTCCGGGATGCTCAGGATCTTGCGGCTCTCGTTGCGGAACTTCTTCTCCTCGTCCGTCTCGAACAGGCCATCGTCCACAATGGACCCGGCCAGCGGGAGGACGTTGTGCGCGATCGGCCGCGCGTACTTCTTCGGCTCGGGGAAGGTCACCGCCGCGCCGTCGTGGGTCAGGGCGCCCGCGTTCGCCGCCGCGGCGGCGAGCTGGCCTTCCAGCTCCTCGACGCCGGCGAGCCCACTGCCGGACACGGCCTGGTAGGTGCTGGCGACCAGCCGCACCAGACCCGCTTCGGCGTGCAGCGGCTTGAGCACCGGCATCGCGGCCATGGTGGTGCAGTTGGGGTTCGCGATGATCCCCTTGCGCGCTTCCTTGACCGCCTCCGGGTTGACCTCGCTGACGATCAGCGGGACGTCCGGGTCCATCCGCCACGCCGACGAGTTGTCGATCACCGTGGCACCGGCGGCGGCGAACCGTTCCGCCTGGGCCTTGGAGGTCGCGCCACCGGCGGAGAACAGCGCGATGTCCAAACCGGACGGATCCGCGGTCGTCGCGTCCTCGATGACGACTTCCCCGTCACGCCAAGGAAGCTTCGAACCGGCGGACCGCGCCGAAGCGAAGTACCGCATTTCGGCGACCGGGAAACCCCGTTCGGCCAGCAGACGGCGCATCACGCCGCCGACCTGACCGGTCGCCCCGACCACGCCTACCCGCAAACCTTCCGACATCAGCGACCACTCCCCGCGTAGACGACGGCTTCTTCGTCGCCGCCGAGTTCGAACGCCTCGTGGATCGCGCGCACCGCGTCGTCGAGCTGCGCGTCCCGGATGAGCACCGAGATCCGGATCTCCGAGGTGTTGATGATTTCGATGTTGACACCCGACTGCGCGAGCGCCTCGCAGAACGTCGCCGTGACACCGGGGTGCGAACGCATCCCCGCGCCGACGAGCGACACCTTGCCGACATGGTCGTCGTAGAGGACGGACTCGAAGCCGATCTCGTCCTTGATCTTCTCCAGCGACTGCACGGCCTTCGCCCCGTTGGCCTTCGACAGCGTGAAGGTGATGTCGGTGCGGCCGGAGACGGTGCTGGACACGTTCTGCAGCACCATGTCGATGTCGATCTCGTCGTCGGCGATCACCCGGAAGATCCTGGCGGCGGCACCGGCGTGGTCCGGCACTCCGGTCACCGTGATCTTGGCTTCGGAGCGGTCGTGCGCCACACCGGTGATCAACGCTTGTTCCACGGGGATCTCCTCGATAGAACCGGTCACCGTGGTGCCCGGCTTGTCACTGTAGGAAGAACGGACTCGGATCGGGACGCCGTAGCGGCGCGCGTACTCCACCGAGCGCAGGTGCAGGATCTTCGATCCGCTCGCGGCGAGCTCCAGCATCTCCTCGTAGGCGATGGTGTCGAGCTTGCGGGCGTCGGACACGACCCGGGGATCGGCGGTGTACACACCGTCCACATCGGAATAGATCTCGCAGACGTCGGCGTTCAGCGCCGCGGCCAGCGCGACGGCCGTGGTGTCCGAACCGCCGCGGCCGAGGGTGGTGATGTCCTTGGTGTCCTGCGACACGCCCTGGAACCCGGCCACCAGTGCGATGTACCCCTGGTCGAGGGCCTCCGTCACGCGGCTGGGGCTGACGTCGATGATCCGCGCGTTGCCGTGCACCGACGTCGTCACCACACCGGCCTGCGAGCCGGTGAACGACCAGGCCTCCGCGCCGTGCGCCGAGATCGCCATCGCCACCAGCGAGTTGGAGATGCGCTCACCCGCGGTGAGCAGCATGTCCATCTCGCGCTCCGGCGGAGCCGGGTTGACCTGCTGAGCCAGGTCGAGCAGCTCGTCCGTGGTGTCGCCCATGGCGGAGCAGACGACGACCACGTCGTTGCCCGCCTTCTTGGTGGCGACGATGCGTTCCGCGACGCGTTTGATCCGGTCGGCACTTTCCAGCGACGAACCGCCGTACTTCTGGACCACGAGGGCCACGCCCGAACCTCCTCGACGGGCCGGGCGTGCTCCTCGTGGGCACCGAGGAGCCCCCGCGTCCCTTATTTGGGCGAAAGCCTACCGGGGACACGCACGCCCGCCACCCTCGTAAGTGGTCCTGACCACCACATAGATGACTTCCCGAAGTAAATCTTCCTTAACACCAACGAAATAGTCGGAGGCCTTTCACTTTAGTGACGGAGAGCACCCCTTGTTATCGTCCCGTCGTGAAGAAACCCGCCGACACAAGTACCCCGATCGCGCCGATCATGGCCGCCAGGTGGAGCCCGCGCGCTTACGACGAGTCAGCGTTCGTCACCGAAGACCAGCTCCGCGCACTGCTCGAAGCGGCCCGCTGGGCGCCGTCGTTCGGCAACACCCAGCCCGCCCGCTACCTGGTCGGCCTTCGGGGCACGCCGTCGTTCGACCGCATCCTCTCGACGCTCAACTCGGGCAACCGCGCGTGGGCCCATCGCGCCGGGCTGCTGCTGATCGGCGTGATGGTGACCACGAACGAGAAGGGCGAAGTCCCGTACGCCGAGTACGGGCTGGGGCTGGCGAGCGAGAACCTCGTGCTCCAGGCCGTCGACCTGGGCCTGATCGCGCACCAGATGGCGGGCTTCTCCGCCGAGGCGGCGAAGGACCTCTTCGGTCTCCCCGACGACGTCGTCCCCAAGGTCGCCATCGCGGTCGGCCACCCCGCGGACCCGTCCGTGCTCGAAGAGGACTGGCGGATCGAGCGCGAGAAGGCGCCGCGCGAGCGGGTTCCCCTGGCTGAATTCGCCTACGCCGACGCCTGGGGCACGAGCGCCTTCTCCGGCTGAGCCTGTTGGCGGAGCTGAGGCCGGGCTCGACGCGTGAACCCGCCTGGCCGAAGCCCCCGCTGTCGCGGTGGCGGGGCGCCGGGATTACCAGGTCGCGCCCTGCCGACGCCGATCGCGGCGCGGGTTCACCGACTGGCGCTGAGGGAGCCATCGCAGAGTGAGAGCCCCTAGCCCGGCGTGCAGCAGGCTGAGCACCGCGACGGCGGTGTGCAGGCCGGCGACGAAAGCCTCCTTCGCGTCAAGAGCGGCCGCAGGCGCGATATCGAGGGTTTCGCCGAGGGTGGGCGCGACGTCCGGGCCTGTCAGGCGGAACACCAGCGCGGCGAGCGAGCCCATGAGCGCGATCCCCAGCGCGTTGCCGATCTCGTTGCCGGTCTCGGCGATCGCGCCCGCGGCCCCCGCCCGTTCGGCGGGCACCGCGGCGACCGCTGTGTCGGCCACCACGCTGAACGAGATGCCGTAGCCGATCCCCGCGACCACCGTCGACGCGACATACCAGCCCACCCCGCCGGTGACCCCGGTCATCAGCAACAGCGCCAGCCCGGCGGCGATGGAGAAATGGCAGGCGACCAGCGCCGTCCGCTTGCCGACGCGGTCGACCAGCGCGGGCGTGACGACGCACATGATCGTGAGGACGGCCGCACCGGGCAGCGCCAGCAGCGCCGCGTGCAGGACGGGCAGGCCGAGCACGGACTGCAGGTGGATCCCCGACAGGTACGCGGCCGCCGACCACGCGGCGAGCGGCACCAGCCCGGTGACGATCGCGATCGTGAACACGCGGTCGCGGAACAGGGAGAACTCGATCAGCGGGTACTCCAGACCGCGCTGCCGCCGGACGAACCACACCAGCAACCCGGCGCCGGCGATCCCGGCGGAGACCGCGGAGACGGACAGGCCGTCGGCGGCCGCGTGCTTGACGCCGTAGATCGCGAGCAGGAGTCCGGCGGCGGAAAGCGCCACACTCAGTACGTCGACCCGGCCTTTCCCGGTCGCCCGCACCTCGCGCAGCAGCACCGGCGCGAGCGCCAGGAACACCGCGATCACCGGCAGGTTGACCAGGAAGACCGAGCCCCACGCGAACCGCTCCAGCAGGACCCCGCCGACGACCGGGCCGATCGCGAAACCGGCGGCGAACGCGGCCGCGAAGATCCCGATGGCACGTGCCCGCCGTCGTGGATCGGTGAAGAGCTCGCTCAGCACGGCCAGTGCGGACGGCAGCAGCGTCGCACCCGCCAGCCCCATCAGCGCGCGGAAGGCGACGAGCGTTTCCGGGTTCGGGGCGAAGGCCGCGCCCGCCGAACCGAGGCCGAACACGGCGGCGCCGATCATCAGCAGCTTCAGCCGCCCGTACCGGTCACCGATGGCGCCGAACGCGATCAGCAGCGAGCCGACCGCGAAACCGTAGACGTCCAGGATCCACAACGCTTGATCGGCCGTGGGGGTGAGCGCCTGGCTGATCCTGGGCATCGCGAGGAACAGGATCGATCCGTCCATCGAGACCAGGAACACCGGGCAGAGGATCACCAGCAGGCCGAACCAGGCCCGGGTGTGCTGTCGTGTCATGCGCTCGACGCTGTACCGGCTTCGAGGGAGCAGCCATCCCCGTGCCATGGGTACACCTCGCGGGTACACCCACGCGGCGGGCGAAGTACTTAGGCTCGGAGGCATGGAAAGCCTCGGCGTCTACCTCAAAAGCCGTCGTGACCGGGTGACTCCCGCCGACATCGGCCTGCGCACCTACGGCACCTCCCGCCGGGTGCCCGGGCTGCGCCGCGAGGAGCTCGCCCAGCTCGCCGGGGTGAGCGCCGGCTACTACACGCGGCTGGAACAAGGCCTGGCCGAGACCGCTTCACAGCAGGTGCTCGACGCGCTCGCCCGCGCGCTGCGGCTCGACGACGTCGAGACGGCGCACCTGCACAACCTCGCCCGGCGGTCCTCGCTCCCGAAGCTGTCCGATCCCGGCGACGAAGAGCCGCATCCCCGGGTGCTCGCGCTGCTGGAGAACCTCGGCGAGACCGTGCCCGCGCTCGTCTTCGGCCGTCGCGGCGACGTGCTCGCGTGGAACCACGGCGGGCACTCGCTCATGGCCGAACATCTCGACTTCGACGCGCCGAAGGATCCGGAACGGCGGCCGTCGCTGCCCCGGATGTTCTTCCTCGACCCGCTCACCCGCGAGCTGCACCGGAACCGGGCCGAACTGGCCCCGATCCATGTCGCCTATCTGCGGTTGACCGCCGGTCGCTACCCCACCGACGCCCGGCTGGCGGCGCTCATCGGCGAGCTGACCATGCGCAGCGACGAGTTCGCGAGGCTCTGGGCGACCGGCGACGTCGCCGACTGCACCGTCGGCGCCATGTGGTTGCGGCATCCCACGGTCGGCGCGCTCGGCGTCGACTACCAGGTGTGGCTCCAGCCCGACAGCCCCGACCATCGCCTGGAGATCTACACGCCGAAGGACCCGGGATCCGCCGACGCGTTGAAGCTGCTGACCGGGTTCGATCGCTAACCTGGGGACATGGGGGCATTTCGCGCGCTGATCCGCAACGAGTCACGCACGATGGCCGGCCTCTGGCTGTATGTCAGCCGCCGGAAGGACGGAATCGACGGGGACGCCGTCGCGGTGCCGTACGGCTCCGGAGGCAAGCCGATCTTCGTCGTCTTGGCGGTGGTGAGCGCCGTCGAAGCCGGTCTCTTCTGGCTGATCGACTTCGGCATCGTCGTCGACGTCCTGCTGCTCGTCCTCGGCGTGTACTCGGCGCTGCTGGTGTTCGGGATCCACGCCGGCACCGTCGTCCGGCCGCATGTGATCTCGTCGCGCGAGGTGCGGGTGCGCTACAGCTCGTTCTACGACGTGCGGATCCCGAGGGAGAACATCGCCGCGCTGCGGCATTTGAAGGAGAGCCACGACCCGCGCAAGGCACAGAAGTTCCGCGACGGAACCTGGCTCAGCCACGACAACTTCTACGAGACGAACCTGATCGCCGAACTGCGCGAGCCGATCACGGTGACCCGGCCGCTCGGCGCGACCGAGACCGTCCGCGTCGTGAAATTCCAGGCGGACGACCCGAAAGCCGCCGTCGAGGCGTACGAAAGGCTCGGTGTCAGCTGAGCGCCGACGTCCGGTTCACAATGGTCCGCGCGACTTCGAAGACACTCTTGTCCAGGGTGTAGGCATGTGCGCGGATGAGGGCCAGCGCGTCCGGGGCGGCGCAGTCGTGGGTGGACATCACCATCCCCGTGGCCTGATGCACCACGCACTGGAGGTCCACGTCGCCGAACAAGGGGTGGACGGGGAGCCCGTCGTCGGCGTCGAGCAGCGTGCTCGGATGCAACGCGGTGTCGGTGAGGGCTTCGGCGACCAGCTCCGTCGAACGGGCGACCTCGGCGTCCGGTTCGGGCTCGGGCCGGTACGCGGTGAGGGTCCCCAGCGGCGCGTCACGCGGTCCCAGCCGGGCCGAAACCACCGCCCGGACACCGAGTTCACGTGCGGCTGGACCGAACCGGGGCCACCTGCTCGACAGCTCTCGTCCGCCGCAGACCCCCGGCTCGCCGGACGTCCGCCAGGACGGTCCTTCACCGAAGAGGTATTCCAGATCGTTCGCCTTCGCCGCGACGGGATCGGAGACGACGACCGCCGCCGCGCTCTCCGGGCCGTCGAACAAGGTCACCGCGAGGCTCCGGCCGCCGGACGTCTCGGCCACCGCCGTCATGAACGGCGGCGGGGCATCCTCCCGCCCGTTGGGCTCGGCCGCCCAGTTTTTCACCGCGGCGACGTAGCTCGCGTGCAGATCGGCCGTGGCACGATGCCTCCTCTCGGTGGCGCGGTGCAGCTCCGCCATCCTCCGGTGGAACGGGCGCATGGTCTCGGCGGCCGTCTCCATCAGGATTTCGTGCCGCAGGGCCACCGCCGCCGCGCGATCCGCACGCTCTCGTGCGGCTTCGACCAGTTCGCGCAGAGCCGACTGGTCGTACCGGCCACCGGTGCCGTCCCACATGAGGCGAGCGTACGCCCGCCACGGCCCCGCGGATGTGACCCGGATGGCTGAGTGACGCGGCTTCCGTGACCGCATCGAGAGGACTAGCGTTGGCTGCCCCCCGAGGAAGGCCGATTTTGATGCGGAATCGCGAAAAATGGGTCGCCGACACGTTGGTGGAGCTGGCGGACACTCTCGCCCCCGCGCTGGATCCGGCGAGTTATTGGCTCTGTGTGGCGGATCGGTACACCCAGCTGATCGACTCGTCGTCCGTGCACCTGACCACCGCCGTCGACCCTCCGGTCGTGGTGGCCACCGACGAACGGCTCGGCGAGCTCCTCGCCGAGGAAGGCCCTGGCGCCGACAGCCAGGCAAGCCGGGCGCCGGTCGTCAACGTGCGCCTCGACGAGGCGACGTCACGCTGGACCAGGCTGGCTCCCGCCGCGCTTTCCCTCGGCTACCGGTCGGCGCACGCGTTCCCGTTCAGCCGCCGCGAAGACCTGCTCGGCGCGGTGACGATCCTGACCACGGAGACGGAACCGTTGCCGGAGACCGATCTGAGGATCGCGAGCGCGCTCGCCGACGTCGCGACGATCGGCATGCTCAACCACCGGACGATCGCCGGGCTGACCACGACCTCGCGGCAACTGCAGGGGGCGCTTTCGAGCCGGGTGATCATCGAGCAGGCAAAGGGATTGCTGTCCGCCCGGCTGGAAGTCAGCCCGGAGGGCGCGTTCCGGGTGCTGCGGCGGTACGCCCGCGGGCACAACATGCGGATCGGCGACCTCTCCGAACGGCTGATGAGCAGGCGGCTGACGGTCGCCGACCTGATCTCCCCCGGCGACGACCTCACTCCCGCCGCTTCTCCATCAGCAGCACGACGCCACTTCCCGGCCCGCCCAACGGCGAACAGCTGACCGAGGCGGTGAAGGGCCTGCCCTTCCGGTCCACCGCGTCGGTCTCGACCGGGAGCGCGCGGTGGCCGGTCTCGTTGCAGATCTCGACCATGTCGCGAAGCCCGTCGGTCGGCAGGCCGAAATCGAGGGTGAAGAAATCCGTCCGGTAGACCTCGTCCGCGCGCATCCCCCACAGGTCCTCGGCGCCGCGGTTCCAGCTGCGCACCAGGAGATCGCTGTCGAGCACGACCACTCCGGCGGCGACACTGGACAGCACCCCTTCGAGGAAGGTGCGCGCCTCGTCCAGCTCCGCGGTGCGGATCCGCAGCTCCTCGTTCATCGTTTCGAGTTCCTCGTTGCCCGACTGGAGTTCCTCGTTGGTGGTCTCCAGTTCCTCGTTGGTGGACTGGAGTTCCTCGTTCGTCGTCTCGAGTTCCTCGATGCTGGACTGGAGTTCCTCGTTGACGGTCTCCAGCTCCGCGTTGGTCGACTGGAGTTCCGCGTAAGCCGTCGCGAGGTCCTCTTGCACCCGTTTGACCTCTTGCTGGAGCCGGGTGGCCTCGGTGGTGTCGATGAGGGTGATCGCGACGCCGAGGTCCTCGCCGTCGCTGGTGAGCAAGGGTTTGACCACGACGTCGAAGTACCGTGTCTCGCCGTCGCTTCGGTCCCACCGCACGGCGTTGACCCGGACGCTCCGGCGCTCGGAGTGGGCTCTGCCGACCAAGGTTCCGAGTTCGATCGGCCGGGACGAGATCTCCAGCTCACCGAACGACGTGCCGACGTTGTCCGGGGAAAGCCCGAACTGCAGCCGCGCCGCGCCGTTGATCAACGCGACCGTGCCGTCACGGTCGATGACCAGCACCGAATCGGGTGAGGACGCCAAGGCCAGTTCGACCACCTGACGCCGGTTGACCCGTCCCATCTCCGAAGCGGGCAAGAGGTCGGATCGCGCCGGCTTCGCCGCCCCCGCACCGGTTTGGACCCGGAACACCCGGTTGCGCATATCCGTGACCTCGAAGCGGGAACCGTCGGCGACCAGCATCTCGGCCTTGCCGAGGAAGAGGTGACCGCCTTCGTTGAGCGCGAAATGGAACCGCTCGATGATCTTCGTCTGCGCTTCGACGTTGAAATACATCAGGGTGTTGCGGCAGACGAGCAGATCGACCCGCGAGATCGGGGCGTCGCGGGTGATGTCGTGCCTGCCGAAGATCACCCTGCGGCGGAGGTCGCGGCGAAACGCGAACAGGGCGCCGTTCGGTTCGAAATACTTCGCCTTCACCTCGTCGGGGAGCTTTTCCAGTGCCTTGAGGGAATACACCCCCGCCCTGGCCTCGCGCAGGGCTTCCTCGTCGACATCGGTGCCGTAGATCTTGACCCGTTTGGTGCAGGCTTCGATACCGAGATGCTCGGCGAAGATGATCGCGAGGGTGTACGCCTCCTCGCCACTCGAACATCCGGCGCTCCAGATCCGGATGTCCTGGTCCGGGCCGGCGTCGGCGATCAAGCCGGGGACGACGACCGCGGCCAGGTAGTCCCACGCCGCCGGATCGCGGAAGAAACCGGTGACATTGATCAGAATGGTGTTGAAGAGTTCTTGGAACTCGTCGGCGTTGCTCTCCAGGAAATCCCGGTAATCCGCGTACTTCTCGAAGTTCACGGTCTGCATCCGTTTGCGGATCCGGCGCCCGAGCGAGGTGCGCTTGTACCCGGTGAAATCGAATCCGCGGGAATCGTTGATGAACGTCAGCAAGGATTCCAGCTCACGCTCGTCTTCGTCCTCGCCGTCATGCGCGATCACAGCGATCTCGTTCCTTCGATCAGGGCCACAAGCGCGTCCGCGATCCTCTCCAGCGGCAGCGTCAGGTCGACCGCCACGGCGTTCACCGCGGCCTGTGGCATGCCTTTGAATTCCGCGGTGCTCGGATCTTCCGCGATGACGGTACCGCCACGGGACGAGACCGCCCTCGCCCCCGTCGAGCCGTCGCGACCGGTTCCGGTCAGCACGCAGACCAGCGCCGCGGGACCGTAGGCCACCGCGACGGATTCGAAGAGCCGGTCGGCGGACGGCCGCACGAATCTCACCTTGTCGCTCTTCGACAGGTCCAGCCCGCCACCGGGAGCGATCAGGAGATGCCGGTCCGGCGGTGCGAGATAGGCGACGCCGGGCTCGGCGACGTCACCGGCCTCGGCCAGCTTGACCCGCAATCGTGACCGCCGATCGAGAATCTCGGCGAGGACCGTGTCGTGACGGGGATCGAGATGCTGGACGATCACCACGGGTACCGGGAAGTCCGCGGGCAAGGCCTGGAGCACCGTGATGAGGGCCTTGACTCCACCGGCCGAAGTCCCGATCGCGACGATCTCGTAGGGCACCGCCCGCGCGAACATCTTCCGAGCGTAATGCCCGAAATTCAGGCTGAACCGCCCACGCGGCGGATGATCTTGGCGAGGATCCCGGTGACGACCATCCAGAAGATCGCGGCGATGCCGTAGTTGACCAGCACGCGGAGCTTGGCGTCTTCGGGCATGAAGAGATCCTTGAAGCCCAGCAGCAGCCCGTCGGCCCAGCCGCGGACGAACGACACGATGCCGTTGTCGGGGTTGGCCTCGCCGATCACGAAGACGACGTGCAGCACCAGGATGGCCGCGAAGATCAGGCCCACCCAGCGGACGACGCTCGCCAGGACGCCGGCCGCGCGGCTGCCGCCCGCTCGCCAGTCGACCTTGCGCCGGGTCTCCTGATCAGCGGTTTCCTTCTCTTCAGCGTGCTCGCCCATGCCGGGCAGTGTGGCACGCCGCCTGGTCCGATTGCTACCCGTGAGTAACCCGAATGGGCGCCACTGTGGTCACGGTTCGATCGCGGCCCGGGTTTCCCTTCGGGAGATCGCGCGGTTAAGGTGGCCTCGTGGCTCGAGCTCTCCTGCTTCGCTGCCGCGACGGGGCCTGATCGGACCGGCTCCCCGTCGCGGGGCTTCGTGGTGCCGGTCGTCGCACCCGATTCTTCAGGAGAACCGTCCCCTCATGAGCATTCGCAAGCCCACCCGTCCTGCGCCTTCCGAGCAGGCTTCGTGGAACACCCAACGCGGCACTTCGATGCCCGTGCACCGCTATCGCCCCTGGTACGACCTGGTCGAGGACATCTCGCTGCCGGACCGCACCTGGCCGGACAAGCGCATCGAGACCGCGCCGCTGTGGTGCGCCGTCGACCTGCGCGACGGCAACCAGGCCCTGATCGACCCGATGTCGCCCGCGCGCAAGCGCAAGTTCTTCGACCTGCTGGTCCGCATGGGCTACAAGGAGATCGAGGTCGGCTTCCCGGCGGCCTCGCAGACGGACTTCGACTTCGTCCGCGAGATCATCGACGAGGGCGCCATCCCGGACGACGTCAGCATCCAGGTGCTGACCCAGTGCCGTCCGGAGCTGATCGAGCGCACCTTCAAGGCGCTCGAAGGCGCGCCGCGCGCGATCGTCCACATCTACAACTCGACCTCGATCCTGCAGCGTCGCGTCGTGTTCCGCGAGGAGCGCATCGGCATCACGAAGATCGCTTCGCAGGCCGCTGAGCTGGTCGTCGACTACGCGGCGAAGCAGCCGGACACCGACTTCCGCTTCCAGTACTCGCCGGAGTCCTACACCGGCACCGAGCTGTCGTACGCGCTCGAGGTCTGCAACACGATCACCGAGATCTGGCAGCCGACGCCGGAGAAGCCGGTGATCCTGAACCTGCCGGCGACCGTCGAGATGGCGTCGCCGAACGTCTACGCCGACTCGATCGAGTGGATGCACCGCAACCTGGACCGCCGCGATTCGGTGATCCTGTCGCTGCACCCGCACAACGACCGCGGCACCGGTATCGCCGCCGCCGAGCTGGGCTTCCAGGCCGGCGCGGACCGGATCGAAGGCTGCCTGTTCGGCAACGGCGAGCGCACCGGCAACGTCGACCTCGTCGCGCTGGGCATGAACCTGTACAGCCAGGGCGTCGACCCGCAGATCGACTTCTCCGACATGGACGAGATCAAGCGGACGGTCGAATACTGCAACCAGCTGCCGGTGCACGAACGCAGCCCGTGGGCGGGCGACCTGGTGTTCACCGCGTTCTCCGGCAGCCACCAGGACGCGATCAACAAGGGGCTCGACGCGCTGAAGGCCGCCGCCGACAAGGCGGGCACGCCGGTCGACGAGCACCCGTGGCAGGTCCCGTACCTGCCGATCGACCCGAAGGACATCGGCCGCAACTACGAGGCCGTGATCCGGGTGAACTCGCAGTCCGGCAAGGGCGGCGTCGCCTACATCATGAAGGCCGAGCACCAGCTCGACCTGCCGCGGCGCCTGCAGATCGAGTTCTCGAAGGTCGTCCAGCGCCACACCGACACCGAGGGCGGCGAGGTCGACCCGGCCACGATGTGGAACGCGTTCTCGGCCGAGTACCTGGAGCTGAAGACGCCGCTGGAGCTGGTGCGCCAGCACGTCCGGGACAACGGCGACGGCGAGTACGACATCACGGCGACCGTACGGGTCGAGGGCGACGAGCACGAGGTCACCGGCCGCGGGAACGGCCCGATCGCGGCGTTCTTCGACGCGCTGTCGACCGTCGGGTTCGACCTGCGGCTGCTGGACTACAGCGAGCACACGCTCTCGCCGGGCGACGACGCGCGGGCCGCGTCGTACATCGAGTGCGCGATCTCGGACCGGGTGTACTGGGGCATCGGGATCGACCCGTCGATCGTGACCGCTTCACTGCGGGCCGTCGTCTCGGCCGTGAACCGGGCCCACCGGTAGTTTCCGACGTTCCGTGAAGGCCTCCTTGAGGGACCCAGAGTCCCTCAAGGAGGCCTTCACGGCTTTCAGGCTTGGCGCAACTCGCGTGATCGGAGCCGTAACGCCTTCAATCACGCGAGTTACGCGTCCAATCACGTGAGTTACGCGGCGGCTACAGGGCCTTCACCGCGGCCAGGACGTCGGCCGGGTCGGTGCGCGTGGTGTAGTCCGGGTGCACGTCGATGTACCGGATGACGCCGTCGCCGTCCACGACCAGGACGGTCGGATACGGCAGCTCCCAGTCCGCCGCCCCGTTGATCTTCTCGACGTCGCCGATGAGCGTGTCGAAAGCCGGCTTCGTCTCCGGGGCCAGCCGGAACGTGATGCCGAGCGCGCGCCCGAGCTCGTTGTCCACATCGGACAGTACGGTGAACTCCAGCTTCTTCGTGGACAGCGACCCGTCCGGCAGCTGCGGGCTGACCGCGACCAGCTTCACGCCCAGCTTCTCCAGCTCCGGCAACAGTTCCTGCTGATACGTGCGCAGCGCCAGGTTGCAGTACGGGCACCACGCGCCGCGATAGAACACCACGACCGCGGGCCCGTCCGCGACCCGGACCCGATCGCCACCGGCGTCCGGCAGCGCGAGGTCCGGCATCGGCGTTCCCGGTTTCGCGGCCGCCTCGGCGACCACCCCGACGAACGTCTCGCGGTCGGCCTTGAGCATCTCGGCGACCTCGGCCGGAACGTGGCTCGCGACGTGTCCCCGCAGCTCGGCGAGGTCGGTGTTGAGATCCCCCATGGTCAGCTCCTTCGGTTGTACTGATCGGTACAGTGCAGCCGACTGTACTATTCGGTACATGAGTGGTCAACCGGCGAAGACCCCGCAGGGGCGGATGACGAGGGACGCGATCGTCGACGCGGCGGCGGAGCTGATGTACGTCCACGGCGTCGCCGGGACGAGCGTCGACAAGGTGCTCGCGGCGAGCGGGGCCGGGAAATCGCAGATGTACCACTACTTCAAGAACAAGGACCAGCTCGTCGAAGCGGTCATCACCCGCTTCCTCGAAAACATCCTCGGCAACCAGCCGACCATCTTCGAACTGCACGACTGGGCCGATTTCGACCAGTGGGCCCGGGAGATCCTGGCCATCCAGACCACGCCCAAGGGGCCGATCGCCTGCCCGCTCGGCAACCTCACCGGCGAACTCGGGGACGACCCCAAGATGGCGCCGCTGCTGGACAAGGCCTACCGCGAATGGGAGTCACATCTCCAGCGCGGACTGGAATCGTTGCGGGAAAAGGGAAAACTGAGCGAAGACGCCGACCCGGCGAGGCTCGCGCAAGCCGCGATGACCTGCGTACAGGGCGGCCTGCTGATGGCCCACCTGCGCCACGACGTCACGCCGATCGCCGACGCCCTCAAGATCGCGCTCGACCACCTGAAGAGTCACGCTCGCCCGTGAGAGCGGCGACCTCGTCGGCGAGCGCGTCGAGCACTTTCGCCACGGCTGGCCGCGAAGAAGCCCCGAGCCGGTAGACCGCCTCCACGTGCCGGGCCGCCTTGATCCCGGCGAGCGGACGGCAGACCAGGCCACTGCCGCGCCGAGTGTCCATTGTGTACCGGGGCAGCAACGCGATCCCGTGCCCGGCGGCGACGAGCCGTTCGGTGATGCGGAAATCGTTGATGCGCTGGACCACCTGTGGCCGCACCCCGGTGCGGATGATCAGCGACTGGAGGATGTCGTCCACCGGGAACCCGGCGTTGACGCTGATCCAGCGTTCGTCGGCCAATTCGGCCAGCTCGATGCGGCGCCGCTTCGCGAGCCGATGCCCGGCGGGGAGCGCGACGTCGAGCGGTTCACGCAGCAGATGCCGCGTCTCCAGCCGGTCCGAGCCGAGCGATGGCGCGTGCTCGTCCCGGTGCGCCACCACGATGTCGTAATCCGCGACGAGCCCGGGGACCTCCGGCGGGGTCATGTCGACGTCGCGCACGATGACGTCCAGGCCGTCGAATTCCGCCGTCCGGTGCAGCAGTCCGGGCAGCAGCATCAACCCGGCGGACTGGAAGATCGCCACCCGGACACTGCCACGCGGGGCGCTGCGGTAGGTGTCCAATTCGGACTCCGCGCGGTCGAGGGCGGCGAGCACGTCGTCCGCGCGGGCGACCAGGGCGCGGCCCGCGTCGGTCAGCCGCAGACCGCGCCCGGCGGGTTCCGTGAGCGCGAGACCGACGTCACTCTGCAAGGCACGCAGCTGCTGGGAAACCGCGGACGGGGTGCAGTGCAACGCCTTCGCGGCCGCCGTCACGCTGCCGCGGTCGGCGAACTCCCGCAGGGTCCGCAACCGGCCGATGTCCATACCGCCAGCATATGTGAAGCCGAACTGAACGATCGCTGCAAATATTCTCGCTGGTCCTAAACGGTCGCACCACGTAAGAGTGAAGACATGCCCGCCCGCGATCGTCTGCTCGCCCTGTTCGTCGCCGTCCTCTGGGGCTGCAACTTCCTCGCCATCCACGCCACCCTCGGCCAGTTCCCGCCCGTCTTCGCCGGCGGGCTGCGCTTCGCGGTCATCGCGATCCCGACGATCCTGTTCGTGCCGTGGCCGAAGGTGAAGATCCGCCATCTGCTCGGCTACGGGCTGGGCTTCGGCACCGGGCAGTTCGTGTTCCTCTTCATCGCGATGGACACCGGCATGCCGACCGGTCTCGCCTCGCTGGTGCTGCAGGCGTCGGCCCCGTTCACCGTCCTGCTCGGCGCCGTCTTCCTGCGCGAACGCGTGTCCGGACGGCAGCTCACCGGCATCCTGCTCGCCGTCGCCGGGATGGCGACGATCGCCTGGCAGCAGGCCGGGAACGCCGCCCTGCTGCCGGTGATCCTGACCCTGCTCGGCGCCCTGAGCTGGGCGTTCGGCAACCTGAGCACCCGGCAGGCCGCCCCGGACAACCCGCTGAACTTCGTCCTCTGGATGTCCGTGGTGCCGCCGCTGCCGATGTTCGCGCTGTCGCTGGTCATGGAAGGCCCTGCCGAGATCGGGCACTCGCTGAGCACGCTCGGCACCACCACCGGGCTGTTCGGGCTCGGTGGCCTCGCCTACGTCGTACTGTTCGGCACGATCGTCGGCTCCGGGATCTGGACGTCGCTCATGCGCCGCAACCCGGCGGGCGTGGTCGCGCCGTTCTCGCTGCTGGTGCCGGTGGTCGGGCTGTCGATGGCGTTCCTTGTCCTCGACGAACGCCCCTCACTGGTGGAGATCCTCGCCGCGGCCGTCGTCATCGGCGGCGTCCTGTTCGGTTCGACGAAACGCCGCGTGCGCGAACCGGACTTCCTCGCCGAAGCCGAAACTCCTCAGCCCACTGGTGTGCGGTGAGGCGTTTGGGCACGACGTCCTTGCCGGGCCGGGTGAACACCCGCCGCACGAAGTCCTGGTAGCGCTCACGATCCGCGTCTTCGACGAGCGGCCGCCCGCGTCGGGTCACGGTGAGCAGGCCGCCGTCGACGCCGGGCCTCGGGCGGAACGCCGCCGCGGGCACCCGGCCCGCCAGCCGGAAGTCGAACCACGGCCACCACTGCGCGGTCATCATGGTCGCGCCACCGACCCCGGCCCGGCGGCGCGCCACCTCCCACTGCACGAGCAACACGGCGTCCGTCCAGCCGGGAGCCGCGAGGACGTGGCGCAGTGTCGCGGTGGTCAGGTGGAACGGCAGATTGCCGACCAGGACGCAGGGCGTCTTCGGCAAGGGGAACCGCAGGAAGTCCGCGGTGACGATCTCCGTGGACGGCCGGACGCGGCGCGCCAGCCGGGCGGCGCGGCGGTCGTCGATCTCGATGCCGGTCAATGGCCTGCCGAGCCGTTCCAGCGCCCACGTCAAGGCGCCGTCACCGGTGCCGAATTCGACGATCGGCCCGTCCGTACCGTCGACGAGCTTCACGACGGTTTCGATGATGTTCCGGTCGATGAGGAAGTTCTGGCCGAGTTCGTGACGGCCAGGACGATGTGTGCGCAAGGGATCTCCGCGGCTTCGAGGTGAGCCGGGCAGCACGAGGCTCGCCCGGCGATGTCTCGCTCGGGCGGCGGTTCCTTGCCGAAAGCCTGGAATCCGCCGCTAGGCGCGGCGGATCCGGGTGAACGCGGAGGCACAACACATGGCGGCGAAGCTACCTCGGATCGTCGACCTCCCGCCAATCGTTTTCTACGCGCCGATCCGGCTGGTGCCGAGGTGCTCGACCGGGCCGGACAGCGCGGCCTTGACCTGGCGGGTGAGGTCGTCGGTGAGTACCTCGTTCTCCCCTTTTTCGAGCCCGTCGACGACCTGGCGGGCGACGTCGCGCGGGTCGTTCTTGGGGACGTCGAGGCCCTGGGTCATGTCGGTGTCGGTGTAGCCGAGGTGCACGCCGACCACCTGCGTGCCCTGCTCGGCGAACTCGATGCGGAGCGAATTGGTGAGTGACCAGAAGGCCGCCTTCGACGCGCCGTAGGAACCCGAGCCCGCCGCCCACGACAGGACAGAGTGCACGTTGACCAGCGCCCCACCGTCCTTGAGCCGCGGCGCAAACGCTTGCGCGATGCGCAGCGCGCCGAAGACGTTCGTCTCGAAGACGGGGCGGTGCGCGTCGACGCCCTCGTCCAACAGCGAGCCGAGCCCCAAGGTGCCTGCGTTGTTGAAGACGATCGTGGCGTCGCTCGCCTGCTCCGCCAGCGCGCGGACGGATTCCGGGTCGGTGACGTCGAGCGGGAGCGGGACGATCCGCGGGTCGGCGTCCTCGCGCGGCGACCTGGCGGTCGCGTAGACCTTGGCGGCGCCGCGGTCGAGCAGTTCGGCGACGAACGCCTTGCCGAGCCCGCGCTGCCCGCCGGTGACCAGTGCGACGGCGCCTTCGATGGAGGTCATGACTTGCTCCCTTGACAGAAGTGTTCGGCTTTTGCCTCTGTCGCCAGAATGGCGACGCGGGACGACAGAGTCAAGTACGCTTGACCTATGTCATGGACCGCGACGGACCGATACCGGTTACGCACCGCCCCCTCGGGGCTGGCGCTCGTTCAGGACTTCCTCAACACCAAGGCGATCCAGACCTACGGCCTCGACCTGCTGAGCGACGCCGACCTGGCGAGACCTTGGGCCGCCGAGGCGCTGGCGGAATGGTCGCGAGCCCGGGACTCCGAGGCGCCCGACATCTCGCTGAGTCCGGGCGACCTCCGCGCGCTTCGCGACCTACGCGAGTCGTTCGTTTCGCTCGTGGACGGCGACGACGCGGACGTCGACAAGCCGGTCAAGGCGACTCTGGCCCTGCGCGACGGCGTCGTCCGGCTGTTCCCGTCCGGCACCGGACGGCAGTGGCTCGCTTCGGCGCTGTGGACGGAGACACTGCTCGCGCAGCAGGCCGGGATCTGGCCTCGGTTGAAACTCTGCCGTCTCGACGGCTGCCGATCGGCCTTCTACGACGTCTCGCGCAACAACAGCGGGGTCTGGCACGACGTGCGCACCTGCGGGAACGTCGCGAACCTGCGGGCCGCGCGGGAGCGCAAGAAGGCGCTCAGCCCAGCGACGCCAGCGCCGACGGAATAGGGATCTCGCCGCCGATGACGTCGAAACCCTGGTTCCCGGCGAGCGGTTCTTCCAGCGTGGCGACCAGGACGGCGGCGACGTCCGCGCGGGAGACGCGGCCCGGTTCGAGGTGGCCGGCGATCTTGACGTGGCCGGTGGGCTGGTCGTCGGTGAGCGTGCCGGGCCGGACGATCGTCCAGTTCAGGCTCGACCGGCGCAGGACGCTGTCGGAGATCTGCTTCGCCATCAGGATCGACCGCACCAGGCGATCACCCTGATCCGGCGAATCCGCGAACTGCGCGGAAAGCTGCACGAACCGCGAGACACCCGCCTTCTCGGCGGCGCGGATCGCGGTGATCACGCCGTCGCGGTCGACGAGGTCGACCGAGGCCTGATCCGGGTCGGGCGCGCCGATCGCGCTGATCACCACTTCGGAACCGGCGAGCGCCTCGACGAGGTCTTCCGCGTCGGCGGTGACGTCGGCGACCACGGTTTCGGCGCCGAGACCGGCGACCCGCTCGGCGCGGCGGCGGCTGCGCAGCCCCGCCCGCACCTGATGTCCGCGCCCCCGCAGGAGCCGGACCACGTGAATCCCCGTCCGCCCCGACGCTCCCAGCACTGTGACCCGCATAACAGAGAGTCTGCCCGAAACCGGCCTCCCGCGCCTGCCCGCATTTCGTCCTCTAAATGCGGCGAGGCGCGGCCCCCTCGCCGACGCGCCGCGTGTTGCGGCCGGGCACACCCACGCTCGCCACATCAATTGGGCGGGAAGAACGTCTCGCGCCGCGAGCCGGAGACCGACCCGCGGGGCTGATCGTGACCCGAACCGTCCACAAGGGACACCCGGGCCGCCACGACGCCCGATTTGAGCGTCTTGCACCGGGGTCGTGAGTGGCAAGGACGGTTCTAACCCTCTTTTTCACTCACGACCCCCGCGAGCCCCGGACGTCATGCCACCAATCGGTCACATTACCGGCTCGGAGTGTCCCTTGTGGACACTCGGCGGCGGTGTCGCCCTCTAAATGCGGCCGAAGCGCGTGAAGGCCCCCTTCCCCCCGCGGAGGCCCGGGGGGGGGGGGGGGCCCCCCGGGGGGGGGGGGAGGGTTTGCGCCCCCCCGCCCCCAAACCGC
>NZ_JBHXIB010000022.1:43358-72931 GCF_042723975.1 Amycolatopsis sp. NPDC058340
GGGGGCGGTGCCCCCCTCTAAAGGCGGCCGCCGCGCGTCACGCCCCCCTTCCCTCGGCTGAGCCGAGGGAAGGGGGCCTTCACGCGCGTTCGGGACTAGAGGATTTCCGCCGCCGAGCCGACATCCGGCAGCCCGCCGACGTCGGGGTTCAGCTCCCCGGCCTCGACGAGTTCCGGCTTGACCTCGTGCGGTTTGATCCGCCCGTCGCGGATGTCCTCCGCGTAATGGCACGCGACCCGGTGCCCGGTGCCGATCTCCCGCAGCTGCGGCCGGTCGGTGTCGCACAGGCTCTGCTGCTTCCACGGGCACCGCGTGTGGAACCGGCAACCGGACGGCGGCCGCGCCGGCGAGGGCAGGTCACCGGCGAGCAGGATCTGCTCGCGGCTGTCCTCCACCGTCGGATCCGGCACGGGGATCGCCGAGAGCAGCGCCCGCGTGTACGGGTGCAGCGGGTTCTCGTACAGCGTGTCGGCGTCGGCCTCTTCGACCAGCGAGCCGAGGTACATCACGCCGATGCGGTCGGAGATGTGCCGCACCACCGCGAGGTCGTGCGCGATCACCAGGTACGTCAGCCCGAGCTTCTCCTGCAGATCTTCCAGGAGGTTGACCACCTGCGCCTGCACCGAGACGTCCAGCGCGGACACCGGTTCGTCGGCGACGATCAGGTCCGGCTCCACCGCCAGAGCCCGCGCGATACCGATGCGCTGACGCTGACCGCCCGAGAACTCGTGCGGGTACTTCCGCAGCGAGGACTCCGGAAGGCCGACGGCGGTAAGGAGTTCGCGCAGCCGCTTGGCCGTCGCCTCCTTGTCCTTGTCGAGGCCGTGCGCCCTCATCCCTTCGGTCAGAATGGATTCCACCGACTGCCGAGGGTCCAAAGAGGACATCGGGTCCTGGAACACCATCTGCATCCGGCGGCGAGCCTTGCGCAGTTCCTCGCCTTTGAGCCCGGCGACGTCGGTGCCGTCGAAGACGACCTTGCCGTCGGTCAGCTCGGTCAGCCGGAGGATCGCCCTGCCCAAAGTGGACTTGCCACAACCGGATTCCCCGACCAGGCCGTAGGTCTCACCCTTGCGGATGGCCAGATCGACGCCGTCGACGGCGAACACGTGCCCGACCGTACGGTCGACCACGATACCGCGTTTGATCGGGAAGTGCACCTTGAGGTCTTCGACCTCCAGCAGCACTTCCTGCGGCGGAACCGTGTGCGTCATCGGACCCCTCCTCGTGCGGCCACGGCCGGGATCACCGGGTTGTGGCAGCGCAGCAGCCCGTTGCGGTCCGGGGTCAGCTGCGGTGAAACCTCCCGGCACACGCCGAGAGCGTTCGGGCAGCGGGGCGCGAAGGCGCAGCCGCCGTCCCACGGGATGTTGTCGGCGACGGATCCCTTGATGGGGATCAGTTTCTCGCCGCGGCCCGCGTCGAGACGCGGGATCGAGGCGAGCAGGCCGTGCGTGTACGGATGCCGCGGCTCGGCGAACAACGCGTGCCGCTCCGCCCGCTCGACGATCTTGCCGCCGTAGAGCACGTTGACCTCGTCGCAGAGACCGGCGACCACACCGAGGTCGTGCGTGATCATGATCAGCGCGGTCCCGGTGTCCTGCACCAGTTCCCGCAGCAGCGCGAGGATCTGCGCCTGGATCGTCACGTCGAGCGCGGTGGTCGGCTCGTCCGCGATGAGCAGCCGAGGGCGGCACGCCAGCGCGATCGCGATCAGCGCCCGCTGCCGCATCCCGCCGGAAAGCTGGTGCGGGTACTCGGAAAGCCGCCGTGTCGGGTCGGGGATTCCGACCTTGTCCAGCAGTTCGGCCGCCTCCACCGACGCCGCCTTGCGCGACATCCCGCGGTGCCGCTCCAGCACCTCGGTGATCTGCAGCCCGATGGGGATGACCGGGTTCAGCGAGGACAGCGGGTCCTGGAACACCATGCCGAGGTCACGGCCGCGGCGGTCCCGCATTTCCTTGTCCGACAGGCGAAGCAGATCCGTGCCTTCGAACGACACCGAACCGCTGACCTGGTTGCCGCGTTTCGCGAGCAGCCGCATGATCGCCAGCGACGTCACGGATTTGCCGCAACCGGACTCGCCGACGAGGCCGACCGTCTGGCCGGGTTCGACGTCGAAACTGACCTCGTCCACCGCGGTGAACGGCTTCTCGCCGCGCCGGGAGAAAACGACCTTGAGGTCGCGTACTTCAAGGAGAGCCATGAAAGATCACCGCCTGTTCTTCGGATCGAGGGCTTCCCGCAGTGACTCGCCGAGCAGCGTGAACCCGAGCGCGACGATGATGATCGCGATGGCCGGGTAGTACGCCAGCTCGGGGCGGATGTCGAGGAACTGCCGAGCGCTGCGGCTCAGCATGATCCCCCATTCCGCCCGGTTCGGGTCCGGGTCGCCGAGACCGAGGAACGACAGCGCCGCCGCCTCGAGGATCGCGGTGGCCAGCGTCAGCGTGGCCTGCACGATGACCGGGCCGAGCGAGTTGGGCAGCATGTGCCGCAACACGATCGCCCCGCGTTTGACGCCGAGCGACGTCGCCGCGAGCACGTGGTCGCTGTTTCTCTGCGCGAGCATCGAACCGCGCAGCAGCCGCGCGAAGATCGGCACGCTGACCATCGAGACCGCGACGATGACGGTCCACTGGCTCGGCTTCTGGAACAGCGCGGCGACCGAGATCGCCAGCAGCAGCGACGGCACCGACAGCATGACGTCGACGAGGCGCATCAGCACGGTGTCGACCCAGCCGCCGAAGGCGCCGGCGAGACCGCCGATGATCATGCCGACCACCACACCGATGATCGTGGCGAGCACGCCGACCAGCAGCGTGTTCTGGGCGCCGACGAGCAGCCGCGAAAGGTAATCGCGGCCGAAATCGTCGACACCGAGCGGGAATCCGGGCTGTGCGCCCGGGATGATGCCCTGCCCGAGGATGACCTGGCTCTGCAGATAACGCTCGTAGGGATCCTTCGGCGCCAGGAGCGGCGCGAAGATCGCCACCAGCAGGAACAGGCCGGTGATCACGGCGCCGGTGATGGCCACCGGGCTCCGCATCATCCGGCGCAGCGCCTCGCCACCGAGGCTGTGCCCCTTCGCCGACGAGGCCGCGAGCCGGTCGATCGGCTCCTTCTTCTTGTTCAGCAAGGTGTTCATCGGACACGCACCCTCGGGTCGATGAGCCCGTACGAGATGTCGACCAGCATGTTCACCAGCACGTAGACCAGCGCGCCGAACAGCAGCAGCGCCTGGAGACGTGGGTAGTCACGCCGTTCGATGCCCTCGGCGAGCAGGAAGCCCAAGCCGCGGAAGTTGAACACCCGCTCGGTCAGCACGGCGCCACCGAGCAGCGCGCCGGTCTGCAGACCGATCACGGTGACCACCGGCAGCAGACCGTTGCGGAGCACGTGACGGCGCCGCACGATCGGCTGAGTCAGGCCCTTCGAGTTGGCCGTGCGGATGAAGTCCTCGTTCAGCACGTCGAGCACCGAAGCACGGGTGATCCGGACGATGACCGCGAGCGGGATCGTGGCCAGCGCGAACGCCGGGAGGATCAGGTGGGTGAGCGCGTCCCAGGCGGCGTCCCATTCCTGGGTGATGATGCCGTCGAAGACCGCGAAACCGGTGACGGTGGTGGCGTCGAGACCCGCCATCTGACGGCCCTGCGAGGGAAGTCCCAGCGGGGCGGCCAGCAGGTCCTGCATCATGTAGCCGAGGAAGAACACCGGCACGGCGACGCCGACCAGGCTCAGCACGATGATGACGTTGTCGACGGCCCCGCCGCGGAACCGCGCGGACAGGTAACCGAACGGGATGCCGAGGCCCACCGCGATGAGCATCGCGCAGAAGCCGAGCTCGATCGTGGCGGGGAGGAAGTTCCCGATCTCCGACATGACCGGCTGGGCGGAGACCAGCGAGTTGCCGAAGTCGCCGGTGATCGCCCGGCCGAGGAACTTGAAGTACTGGACGAAGATCGGATCGTCGAGGCCGAGGAGCTTGTTCAGGTCGGCGATCTTCTCCGGGGTCGCCTTGTCACCCAGGAGGGCGCCGGCGGGGCCACCGGGCAGGGACCGGAGCCAGGCGAAGATCAAAATGGACAGGATCAAGAGCGTCGGTATCGCTTGTAGCAGCCGACGCACGAGAAAACGGAGCACGTGCGTTCCTTTGTTGCCAGCCCGGGAATGGACTTCAGGGGGTGGGCGCGGTAGCACCCACCCCCTGAGCCACTAGTGGTGGTGGATCAGTTGACCGTGACGGTGTAGAAGCGCTCGTCGGTCAGCGGGCTGGCCACCAGGCCCTTCACCTTCGGGCCGACGACGATCGCCGGGGGGCCGTAGGAGATCGGGATGGCGGGCAGGTATTCCATGATCTTCTGGTTCACTTCCTGGTACGCCTTGGTGTGCGCCTCACCGGCGGGCGCGGCGTCCGCGGCGGAGATGGCCGAGAACAGCTCCGGGTTGTTGAAGCCGAACTCCGGCTTCTCGCGGCCGAAGAAGGTACCGACGAAGTTACCGGCGTCGTTGTAGTCACCGGTCCAGCCGAGCAGGTGCACGTCGTGCTTGCCCGCCTTCTGGACGTCGTCCTTGTAGCCTCCGTTCCACGGCTTGGCGATCGGCTCGACCTTGATGCCCATGGCCTTCATGTCCTCGGACAGCGAGGTGAAGATGTCGGCCGGGTTCGGCATGTACGGCCGGGTGACCTCGGTCGGGTAGTAGAACTTCAGCGTCATGCCCTCGGCGCCGGCCGCCTTCAGCAGGTCTTTCGCCTTCTGAAGGTCGTAGTCGTACTTGGTGACGTTCTCGTTGTAGCCGTCGATCGCCTTCGGCACGAACTGCGTCGCGGTCTCGGCACCCTCGGGGAGCTTCGACTTCACGAACTGCGCACGGTTGAGGCCGTAGGCCAGCGCCTTACGGACGTTGGGGTCCTTCAGCTTCGGGTTGTTCTTCTGGTTGATGCCCAGGTACAGGATGTTGAACGACGGGCGGATGAGCACCTGCTCGCCGTCGTTGCGCAGCAGGCCGTAGTCCGCGGGCGACGGGTAGTCGTAGCCCTGGATGTCGCCTGCCTTGAGCGCCTGCTTGCGGGCGTTCTCGTCCGGGATGACCTTGAAGACCAGCTTGTCGAGCTTGGCCGTCTGGGTCGGCGAGTCGGTGGCCTTGACCAGCGTGATCTCACCCTTGGCCTGGTCCCAGCTCTCGAACTTGAACGGGCCGGTGCCGGTCGGGTGCTTCAGCGCGTACTCCGGGTAGGAGAACGAGTCACCGCTCTGGGTGACGGCGTCGGCGTTGTACTTCTTCAGCGCGTCCGGGCTCTGGATCGAGAACGACGGCAGCGTGAAGGCGGCCGGGAAGGCACCCTTGGCCTTGTTCAGGTTCAGGACGGCGGTCGACTCGTCCTTGGCCTGGCAGTCCTTGAACACCGGGGCGCCAGAAGCGTCACCCTCGTTCTTGGCGAAGCCCTCGAAGACGTCGCCGTAGTAGATCATCTGGCTCTGGGCGGCGGCGCCCTTCATGTTGAACATGCGGTTGAAGTTGAAGCAGACCGCTTCGGCGTTGAACGGGGTGCCGTCGTGGAACTTCACGCCCTTCTTCAGGGTGAAGGTCCAGGTCTTGCCTTCGTTGCTGCCTTCCCACTTCTCCGCCAGACCGGGCTCGAGGTCCGCGGTCCCCGGCTTGTTCATGATCAGGGTGTCCATCATCTGGCGGATGATGCGGAAGGTCTCACCGTCGTCGTTGAAGAGCGGGTCGAACGTCTTCGGGTTACCGGCGGCGCCGAAGACCATGGTGCCTCCCGAGCCACCCCCTGCGCCTTCTTCACGCTTCGATTCGGCACAGGCGGAAATGGAGACCGCGAGTGCGCCGGCAAGCCCGATCAGGGCCACACGGCGTGCTCGGGTCACCCGCAGTTGCTGCATCTGGCACCCCTTGAGGAGATTTTCGGTGTTTAGGCACCGTCCGGTCGGTCGGAAACTCGAACTCCACGGACGATCGGTGTGCCCGCCGACACTAGCGGGAACTCAGCCCGCACTTAAGCACGCGAGGTTACGATCGCGCTACACGACGGCCAATACGACCGCAAAGTGTCCGCAATTCCGGACGGAGTGTAATCAATTCCGGACCACTAACGCGCAGAGTGCCGGGTCACTGACTCAAATGGGTGCCCACCACTACAACCAATGGGTCACTGACAAAACAGGACAAACACCGGCGGAGAAGCCGGGCGGCGGTTGCGCCATCGGTCCCGTCTCGTGAGTGGTAAGGACGGTTAGAACCGTCCTTACCACTCACGAGAGGTGACCACACGATCAGCCGCGGCCCTGGTCCCATCGACGGCGAACCACCCGCGCTCGAACAGTTGCCAGCGCCGCAGTTCCGCCCGGGATCCCTCGCCGTCACGCTCGGCGGCGCGGTCGAGACGTTCGGCCTCGGTGCCGCCATCGAGCCAGGTCAGCAGGGACAACGACGGCCGCATCCGCGCGCGGCCACTGGAAACACCTTCCAGCACCAGGACCTCGGGGACCGGGATCTCGACCGCTTCGCCCGGCAGCGGGACGCCACTGGACCAGTCCACTCGCCGGTAGCGGCCGGATCTGCCCGCGCGCAGCGGTTCCAGCACGCCGGCTTCCAGCCGCGGCCACCACGAAACGGGTTCGTCCCAGGTGGCGAACTCGTCGGTGCTCACCAGCCCCACCCGGACACCCCGGCCGGCGAGTCCGGCCACGATCTTCCCGGCCAACGTGGACTTCCCGGAGCCGGATGGGCCATCGACGGCGAGCACGCGGACGGCGCCCAACCTCGGCGGGGCCGCGAAAAGGGCGTCGATCAGCGTGCGCGTGCGGGGCTCACTTCGGGGAGCCCGTTGACGTTGTCGGGAGCAGCGGTCTTGGCTTCGAGGGCCGCGACGCGTTCTTCCAGGTCACGCTGGGCGTCGGCGAGTTCGCAGCGGAGCAGCGCGATCTCCTCGACGGAGGTCCGGACCTCTTCTTCGAGGTGGCCGACCTCGGTCGACAGATGCAACGCGACCAGCGCCAGCACGACACCGGCCAAGAGGAATACGAAGTTCGACGGCGTCTGCACGCCGGTTATCCGCGCCATGAAGTCGGCGGCCTGCGGAACGAGCGCGAGCACGACCACGCCGACGGCGAGGACGAGCCAAACACCCGCGTACTTTTCCCGCAGTTTCCGCCGCCGCATCATCTCGAGGACGACGAACAGCACCAGACAGGCGACGACGATGCTGAGAATGCGCCAGCCAGCCATAATCAGCTCCTTTTACGCCGAATCCGACGAGTCGACGGCGGGACGGCGGCGCACGAGCGCCAGCAGCAGGGCGAGCCCGGCGCGGCCGAGGTAGATGGCCGATTTCACCGGCGAATGGCTCGGCGTTCCGGCCGCCCGTTCGCGCATGATCACCGGGATTTCCTTGATCTTGAGTTCGGCGCGGATCGCCATCACCAGCGATTCGACCGTGTCGCCGAGGTATTCGGCCGGGTAGTACGCGGCGAACAGTTTGATCGCACGCGGGCCCATCGCCTTGAACCCGGAGGTCACGTCGGTGAGCTTGGTCTTCCCGAGCCGGGAGAAAACGACCGAGAGCGCGACCATCGCGTATTTCCGCGGGCCGCTCGCCTTGTACGAGCCCTTGCCCGCGAACCGCGAGCCGATCGCGATGTCCGCGTCGTCGAGCGCGTCCAGCAGGGCGGCGACCTCGTCGGGATCGTGCTGACCGTCCGCGTCCACCTGGACGACGACGTCGTAGCCGCGGGCGGCCGCGTACCGGAAGCCGGTGCGCATCGCCCCGCCGACGCCGAGGTTCACCGCCAGGCGGGCCACCTCCGCGCCCGCCGCGCGGGCGAGCTTGGCCGTGTCGTCGGACGAGCCGTCGTCGACCACCAGCACGTCCATACCCGGCAAAGACTGCTTGACCTGGGAAATGACCGCGCCGACACTGGCCTGCTCGTTCAGGGCAGGCATCACGATGAGTACGCGACGGGTGGTCACGGACGTACTGGACACTGGATCACTCTATCTTCTTACTGGCCGTGAGCGGCGTCGGACCCGGCGGGGGCGCCGGCGGCGACCACACCTTGCTGACCTTCGATTTCGTAAACCGACGCGTCGAGGTTGTGGAAGACGCGTTTGAAACCCGGAGTGATGTCGAGCCGCTGGAGACCCACCGCGGACTGCGCGTTGGGGGCCACCTTGCCCTTGCCGACCAGCACGTAGCGCACCTTGAGGTCGGTGAGCGCCTCGCGCACGCGCGGGTCGCGGTTGATGTCGTTGAGGAACACGCTGAGCCAGCCTGGCTTGGTGGTGAACTCGGCGCCGTAGTTGGTCCACTCGACCGGCTGGACCCCCGCGAGGGCGTACATCCACACCGAGCCGTCGGCCTTGTCGTTCATCACGCGCTCGCCGGGCACGACGTGCTTCCCGAGCCAGGCGTAGGCCTCTTCCTCGCCCTTGCTGACCGAGGGGCCGTCCGCGCCGTAGTTCATCGCGAGCCGCGCGGAGTTGCGGCCGATGTAGCCGCCGCGGCTCAGCACGGTGACCACGAGACCGACCACCAGCGCGCCCGCGATGGCCGCCGTGACCGGGTTCAGATTCGGTTTGCGTTCGCCGAGCTTCTCGGCGAACTTGCCCGACGCGGTGTGCACGAACTCGCCGAACGCGACGGCGCCTGCCAGCGGCACGAGCGCGCCGATCCGCCAGTGGTCGTTGTAGAACACGCCGGTCAGGGTGTGGATGAGCGGGGTCTCCAGCGAGATCGTCGCGGCGAACAGGCCGCCGAGCACCACGTACGCGCCGACCATCCAGAGCATCCGCCGGTGCTTGACCAGGAAGAACACGCCGATGATCGCCGGGATGCCGATCCACCACTGCGGGAACGACGCCATCGGCGAGAACGTGATCGTCTGCCCGAGCGCGCCGGACACGCTGGTCTCCGAGGCCCAGAACGCGCTGGTCACGCCGCCGGCGTTGTAGAGCGCCGGGAGGACCTGCGGCACGCCGAGCACGACGGCCATCACGATCGTGGCCACCAGCGAGGCGGCGCTGCGGCGCCAGCCGATCTTCTCGAAGCGGAACAGCACCGCGAGCAGGATCAGCAGGAAGTAGACCATGATCACGAAGATCAGGCTGGTGTGCAGGCCGGCCAGCCCCGCGACGCCGACGCCGATCGCGAGCGGCCCGGCGACACCGTTCGGCTTGAGCAGCAGGCGGGCGAGCGCGAGCATCGCGGGCACGAGCGCCACCCCGGCGACGTACGGCCACAGCGGGCCACGCCACAGCGAGTCGTACGGGAACGCGGTGAACCAGGTGGACACGGCCGCCGCGGCCGCGGTCGCGAGGACCGGCATCCGCCAGGCGCGGCACATCGCCGCGACCCCGACCGGGACGGTCAGCACGACCGCGAGCGCCGCCAGGTTCAGCGTCGGCATCATCGTCAGGCCGCCCTTGCCGAAGATCAGGGCGAGCAGCGCGTGGTAGGTGTCCGGGTAGAAGTAGTCGTGCTGGTTCGGCAGGTTCGCGATGGTGCCGACGGTCGACGCGCGGGCGTCGCCGTGTTCGGCGATCCAGCGCACCAGGTTGCCGTGGAACGGGGCGTCCCAGCCCTGCTGGACGTTCTCCAGTGAATGCGAGCCGCGCAGGAAGGTCACCGTGCCGACGCCGAGACCGACCAGGACACCGGCACCGATCAGCAGATGATCGCGAAGGGAACGCTTCGACTCGTCGTCGTCTTCGTCCTCGGCCCAGTCCGGGTGCCGCTTCGCGGTGAAGCGGAGCACGAGGAACGAGAGGGCGAACCCGACGACGGACAGCAGCAGCACCCACAGGCCGACGTTCAGCATCGTCCAGCGGATGCCGAAGCGGCCGAGGATCGGGATGCCGATGGCGACGAGGCCGAAGGTGAGCAGCGGGGCCGCGGCGGCGAGGGTCCAGCCGCGCAGCCTGATCGCGGCGCCGAAGACGAGCCCCGGCAGCCAGAACGCCAGCAAGACCAAAAGAACGTTCATCGAATTCGCTGTCCAACCCTATTCGGCGTTAGGAACGCCACCCCGTTCGCGGCGCGCGATGGCGCGGCCACACTATCGAGACGTTTCGGATGGTCGTGCGTTGCCCGGCTCGGGCGTGCCGCGTACCACGAACGCCATCACGACCAGCAGCCCGACGGTCGGTCCGGCGGCGAGCCCGACCACGGCGCGCACGACCGTGTCGCCGGGGAAGAACAGCAGGACCAGCGCGGTCGCGACGACCACGGCGGCCCAGGTGATCAGCACCTTCGTGGCCTTGGCCTGCGCGACGAGGACGGCGGCGAGCAGCTGCATCGCGGCAAGCAGCACCGACGACCAGACCAGCCCGGCCATCCACCAGGCCTCGGGGTCGTTCTTGGCGCCGTAGACCAGGCGCACCACCCACGGGCCGATCAGGTAGCCGATCAGCGCGCCGAGCGCCCCGAGCGCCAATGCCCCCATCGACCCGAGCGCGAGCAGCTTCCGCAGCCGGTGCTTGCCCTCCTCGGTGCTGGACAGGCGCACCACGGTCGGGACCGCGAGGGCCTGGACCGGCGCCATCAGCGTCAGCGGCGTCCTGGCCACGAACAGGGCGAGGAAGAGCACGCCGAGCGCGTCCTTGTCACCGCCGGGCGCGAGCAGGCTGACCAGCGCCGGGTAGCCGGTGATGACGCTGGCGGTGAGCCCCGCGCCCGCCAGCAGCATCAGCATGTTCGTGACGACCGGCTTCGCGGGCACGTCGGCTTCGAGCTTCGGGTCCACCAGCTTGGCGGCGCCGCGGGCGAACAGCAGCCAGGCGAACGAGCCGGTCGCGGCGGCGATGGCGAACCAGTACAGCTGGGTGAGCCCGGCGACCACCAGCGCGGCGACCACGAGGATCCGCACCGCGGCCTCGACCAGGATCAGCCACGAGTAGGACCGGACGTGGTCCTGGCCGATCAGCAGACCGCGCGCGGCGAACTGGAAGGCGAACGACAGCCCGCCCGCGAGCACGATCACGGCGAGCGCGAACTGGCCGCCGTAGACCTTGCCGGTCACCGCCGGGATCAGCGTGAACAGCGCCGCGACGGCGACCGCGACCAGGCTGGTGACGAAGGCGATCACCGCGGGACGGCCCGCCTTGCGGCCTTCGAGCGCGGCGTGCGCGGACTGGCGCGAGATCTCCTGTTCGAGCGGGGACAGGGCGGCGCCGAGCCCCATCAGCATGCCCCAGAAGGAGAGCAGGACGGCGTTGTCGGCAGACGACAGCGTCCGGCCCCAGACCACGGTGAGGACGTAGCCGAGCGCGATGGCGATCAGCAGGTAGACACCGATGCGTCCGGCGGATTTCCCGGTGTCCTTGGCCAGTTTTTCGCTGCTCACCGTGCTGCTCATTTACGAAGCCGTGCTCGCAGTGCCATGAACAGGCCACGGAGCGCCCCGGCGCCGAAACCGGCGGCGAAGACCGGGGTGAGCTGGGCGACGGCCTTGGCCTCGGCCTTGGTCGCGCCGAACTTCGTCACCGCGAACCCGGCGGCCGTCGACCCCGCAGCGGCCAGCGCGACAGCGGTCTTCGGGCGCTTCGCGGCGACGCCGAGGCCGAGCACGCCGACGGCCATCGCGGCGAACAGGCCGTTGCGCGCGGGGCCTGGCGACGCGAGATACGAATCGACGAACGTGGTGCCACGGAAATACGACTGCCCGACGAACTTCTTGAACGAATCGCGGCCGTGGTAGGTCGCGGAGAAGTCCGGGGCGAGGAAGATACGGTGGCGTTCCGCGATCCAGCGCAGAACACCCGTGTCGTCACTGGCGAAACGGACGTCTTCGAAGAGCGACTCGAACGCGTTGGACGAATCCTCGAGAACGTCCTTCGGCGCGGAAAAGAATCCGGTGCCTTTCGGGAAGACGTCGAACTCGTCGATACCGAACGACATCAACCTCGGGTTCGCGCAATAACGGCGCCACGGGATCTTGACCAGCCCGGCCATGAATCCCGCGTACGGATTGTGTTCGGACGCGACGTTGATGTGACCGTTCCACACCGTGCGCTCGGGGTGGCCGACGAGCTGGTCGCGGAGGAAGGTGAGCGAGCCGGAGTCCACGATCACGCGGCTGTCGAGCAGCAGGATCTGCCGCCCCGACGCCTTCGCGATCCCCGCGCGGCGGGCTTCGAACCGGCCGCTGTTCGGCTGGGTGAGGACGGTGATGCCGTACAGCTCCTGCAGCTTGGCGAGCTTGGCGCCGGTGCCGTCGGTGCTGCCGTCGTCGACCACGACGACCTCGACCGGCCAGTTCGCCACCTGTGCCGACGCGATCAGCGCGCCGACACTGCGATCGATCCAGTCCTGCTCGTTGTAGACCGGTATCACGACGGACAGGGCCGGGAGGAGCGAATTCGCACTCACCCCGGCGAGGCTACCTTGCGCGGCCCACCAGTATCCTTCGGGCACCGCAGACCCCGACAGAATGGCTCTTCCGGTGATTTCCTTCATTCTCGGCACCACGGCGGAACTGATCAAAATCGCGCCGGTCTACCACGGCATCCTCGAACGCGGGGTCCGGCCGAAGATCTGGTTCACCGCGCAGCACGTCGACGAGGTCTCGGACGTTCTCGCCGACCTGAACCTCCCCGAGCCCGACGTCTGGCTCGTGCCGAAGGAGAAGGCGCACAACCTGGAGTCGCCCGCGCAGGTGCCGGGCTGGGCCGCGCAGGTGCTGCGGACCGCGTGGGGCCGCCGGGCCGAGCTGAAGGCCGCGCTGGTCGAGGACGGGCGTCCGCCGCTGGTGCTGGTGCACGGCGACACCTTCACCACGCCGTACGGCTCGCTCATCGGGAAGCGGATCCTCAAGTCGCGGGTCGGGCACGTCGAGGCGGGCGCGCGGTCGGGCAGCATCATGTCGCCGCTGCCGGAGGAGCTGAACCGGAAGATCGCCGCGAAGATCGTCGACATGCACTTCGCGCCCAGCGCGCGTGAGGTGAACAACCTCCGCAACGCCCGCGGCGTCGTCGTCGACACCGAGGCGAACACCGCGATCGACGCGATGCGGATGGCCATCAACGGGCCGCTCGACGTCGAGGGCCTGCCGGAGAAGTTCGGCCTCGCCACCCTGCACCGCTTCGAGCTGGTCTCGCGCGCGGACAAGTACCGCGAGGCGCTGGAGATCCTGCGCGAGCAGAGCAAGCAGATGCCGATCCTCTACATGGCGGGCGCGCCCGAGCGCGAGAAGATCCGCTCGCTGGGGCTGGCGAACCTGTTCGACGAGAAGAACTTCATCATCCAGCCGAAGATGCGGTACCTGAAGTTCCTGCCGCTGGTCGCGCGCGCCGAGTACGTCGTCACCGACTCGGGCGGCCTGTCGGCCGAGTGCTACTACCTCGGCCTGCCGTGCGCCGTGCACCGCGAGCGCACCGAGACGCCGCAGCACCTCGGCGAGACCGTCGTGCTGACCGAGATGCGCGGGGACAAGCTGCAGAACTTCCTCGACACCTACCAGAACCGCCGCGGCGAGTCCTGGGTCGACAAGTTCCATCCGTCGGAGATCATCGTCGACACGCTCGCCCGCTTGGGCTACTGCTGACGTTGTAGCGCGTGAAGGCCCCCTTCCCTCGGCTGAGCCGAGGGAAGGGGGCCTTCATGTACTCCTTAGAGAGCCCGCCGGCCGGAGAGGGCGCGTCCCAGCGTCAGCTCGTCCGCGAACTCCAGGTCGCCGCCCATCGGCAGCCCCGACGCCAGCCGCGTCACGGTCAGGCCGGGGAAGTCGCGCAGCATCCGCACGAGGTACGTCGCGGTCGCCTCGCCTTCGGTGTTCGGGTCGGTCGCGATGATGATCTCGCTGATCTCGGCGCCACCGATCCGCGCGAGCAGTTCACGCATGCGCAGCTGCTCCGGCCCGATACCGGACAACGGGTCCAGCGCGCCGCCGAGCACGTGGTAGCGGCCCTTGAACTCGCGCGTCCGCTCGACCGCGAGTACGTCCTTCGGCTCTTCGACCACGCAGATGACCGTGAGGTCGCGGCGGGTGTCGCGGCAGATCCGGCAGGTCTCCTGCTCCGAGACGTTGCCGCAGACCTCGCAGAACTGCACGCCTTCCTTGACCTTGCCGAGCACTTCCTGCAAACGCGCGATATCCGCGGGATCGGCGGCCAGCAGGTGGAAGGCGATCCGCTGCGCGCTCTTGGGACCGACGCCGGGCAGACGCCCGAGTTCGTCGATCAGATCCTGGACGACACCCTCGTACAAGCTAGCCGCCGAGCCCGGGGAAGCCACCGAGGTCCGGCATGCCGCCGCCGAGGCCGCCGGCGAGCGGGCCGAGCTTCTGCTCGGTGAGCTTCTGCGCGTTGGCCGAAGCGTCCCGGACGGCCGCGACGACCAGGTCGGACAGGGTCTCGACGTCGTCGGGGTCGACCACCTTGGGGTCGATGGACAGCGACTTGAGCTGGCTGTCGCCGGACACGGTCGCGGTGACCAGGCCGCCGCCGGAAGTACCGGTCACCTCCGTGTTGGCCAGCTCTTCCTGGGCCTCGACCAGCTTCTGCTGCATCTGCTGTGCCTGCTGCATGATCTGCGACAGGTCGAAGCCGCCACCGGGTTGCGCCATGATCCGATCGGTCCTCTCCTGGGAAATCCCGTGCCGCCTACCAGCCTAGCCGTCACCCGTGTGGCACCGTGGGCGCCGTGCGACGACGGATGGGCCTTGTGGTGGCGATCGGATTGACGCTGTTCACGGCGTGCGGAGTGGACACCCCGGCGTCGTCGCCGTCGAGTCCGCCCCCGCCAGGCACCACCACGGTCCTCACCACCCTTCCGGAGCCGAGCCCCACGACGAGCGCTCCGCCGTCGAGCGCGCCGTCTTCGAGCAGCCGGCCGCCGAAGACCGGCAAGGTCGTCGTGCTGGATCCGGGTCACAACGGCGGCAACGCCGGCAAGCCTGGCGAGATCAACAAGCAGGTCCCGGCGGGGCGCGGCAAGACGAAACCGTGCAACACCACCGGAACCTCGACGAATTCCGGCTACACCGAGCACGCGTTCACCTGGGACGTCTCGCAGCGGATCTCGCAGGCCTTGGTGGCCAAGGGAATCCGCGTCGTCCTGACCCGGCAGAACGACACCGGCGTCGGGCCGTGCGTCAACGAACGCGCCGCGATCGGGAACGACGCCGCGGCGGACGCGGTCGTGTCGATCCACGCGGACGGCTCGAATTCCGCCGGAGCGCACGGTTTCCACGTCGCCTACTCGGCGCCGCCACTGAACGCCCAGCAGGGCGAGCCCTCGGTGAAACTCGCGACCGCGTTGCGGGACGGCCTCCGCGCGGGCGGCTTCCCGACCTCGACGTACCTCGGTTCGAACGGGCTCGCCCCGCGCGCCGACCTCGGCGGGCTCAACCTCTCGACCCGCCCCGCCGCGCTCGTCGAATGCGGGAACATGCGCAACGCCGCCGAAGCCGCGGCGATGGCGAGCGAAGAGGGACGGCAGCAGTACGCCGCCGTCATCGCGAAGGCGATCGAGGACTACCTCGCCGGTTGAGGCGAACGCCCCCGATCGCGCGCCCGGTTGATGTCATGATGTCCAGTTCTCGCGAGGGTCGTGAGTGACAAAGAGGGTTAGAACGATCATCGCCACTCACGACCCCCGCGCAAAGCCCCAAACCGGGCTCAACTGGCGAAGTCCTTTGCGGACAACCTATCTCCGACAATTCCGGACGCCACGCGTGTCGTCTAAGGCTTGAGCAACACCGGGCTCCCGGTGATCTCGACGGAGCCCGACTCGATCGCCGGCCGTGTCCCGTCGAGGCGTTCCGCGCTGCCCGGCGCGGACAGCCGCACGGTGCCCGAAGGGGCCCACGCGATCCGGAACTCCGTGCCGTTCCGCGTGAACCGGCAGCGCCACAGGTTCTCCGGCAGGCCCGCGCGCGTGCCCTCGCCGCAGGACCGGATCTTCGCGCCGTCGAGCCAGCGGCCGAGCCGTTCGACGTGGGCGGCGGCGCGGGTCGGCGGCCCGCCCGCCGGTTGGAGCACGATCGGCACGCGGTCGCTTCCCCAGTTGTAGAAGTACATCCGCTTGAACCGCGCGTACAGGCCGGTCAGGAAGAAGCGGGCGGCGTGGTCCGAGGCGACGGCGGGATCGACCGGCGGCTGCAACGGTACGTCGAAATCGGGGCCGGTGCTCCACAGGTTCGCGTGCCCGTTGGTGCGGTGGAAACTCCGCTGGATCTCGTCCGCGACGGCGAGCATGGTCTCCGGCGGGTCCGCCATCCTGCCCGGATGCAGTTTGACCGCGGCGGCGTCGCAGCTCTCGTAGCCGCGGAGCTCGCCGAACCGTTCCATGACCCGCCGATACGCGGGATCGGCGAGGTGCCCCATCGACGGGCAGACCACGGTCGCGCCGGGATCACCCGCCTTGATGATCCGGCTCGCCCGCCGGACCATCTCCACCAGCCGTTCGACCGGGCCGGTGAAGTACTTGGGGTGGTTGGCCATGTCCCACAGCTCGTAGGACTCGATCCGGCCGCGATACCGCTCGACCACCTTCCCGACGAACGCGTCCCAGTCCGCGAGGTCGTCGGGCGGCGCCGCCCGGGAGCCGTCCGGGTAGGCCGACGGCGGTCCGCCCGGCGCCGCCCAGCCAGGGGTGCCGCCGAAGACGTACAGCACCGGGAGCCGCGCCCGGTTCGCGCCGTCGACCAGCCTGTCCAGAGTGGACCAGACCGGCCTGCCGCGGTCCGGTTCGAGGTTCTGCCAGCGGGTTTCCGAATCCCAGAGCCGGACGGCGCCGACGCCGAACGTCGGCATCAGGCCGGTCTCGCTGTTGGCCGTCACCCCGAAGAACGCACTGTCCACAGAGGACGGGAACTCGGTCCACATCGGGGCGTGGAGCGCAGGCGCGACCGGTTCCGCCGCGGGCACCGCGCTCGCCCCGGCCACGGTGACCATGACCAGCGAGGCGAGCAACGGCCACCAGCCGACCCGGTTCCGCCTCCTCGGCTCGGGCACCGGACACGGGGCGGGAGGCGCGGACGCGACCCCTCCCCGTGCCGCGTCCGCGCGTTCCCACAGCCGGAAGAGCTTCGACAGTTCGTCACGCTCGGCCTCGCAGACCGTCGCGATCCGTTCCAGCGGGCCGAACGCGGCCGGCACGCTGACACCGCTGC
This sequence comes from Amycolatopsis sp. NPDC058340, assembly GCF_042723975.1. NCBI lineage: Bacteria > Bacillati > Actinomycetota > Actinomycetes > Pseudonocardiales > Pseudonocardiaceae > Amycolatopsis > Amycolatopsis sp. NPDC058340. The sequence continues at coordinate 60,491 of NZ_JBHXIB010000022.1, forward strand.
AGTAGCGGTGGACGGTCGATCGGCTCAGATGCGCCTTGGCGCCGATCCGTTCGTAGCTGTGCCCGCTACGCCGTTTCAGCCCTTCGAGCAGTTCCGCCAAGGCCCGGCCGTGTTCTCCTCCTGCCATGGGTCCCTCCCCCGGGTGTTGCCCACGAAGCGTCACCGATGGCCCGCGAACGGGACACACCTTTTCGTCCCAGCGAAAACACCACCGCCCCCGAGCGTCTCCGAAACGTCTCACGCGCCCGCGTCTCCGCAGGTCAGCGCTGGGTCGCCGTCCCACCCTCCCGGATTGGTCCGATCGGCTTGTCTCAGCGCGTCCGGCACGTTTGAGTTACCGCCGGGGAAGAAAATGCCGTCTTGAGGGGGACGAGGCATGACTCTGCGCATGATCTTCGATCGGAAGGATCTCCAGGGGATCCGGATCGCCGAAGCACCGGACCCGCTGTGGGAGCTGGTCCTCGGTTCGCATCAGCTGAGGGAGGACCGCCCGTCGGCCTGGCGGCAGCGGGTCCGGCTGAACCTGCGTCAGAACGAAGGCGCGACACGATCGCTGAAGACGCTGTTCACCCTTGTCCCGCCGAAGGGGAACTTTCCCGACTTCCTGACCCCGCCCACGTCGGCGGGCTCCTTCGAAAGCGGGCTCGAAGCGGTGGCGTGCACCCCGCGCGGACGGCTGAGCGCCGATCTCCGGACCGTGTTCACCGGCCCTGCCCCGACCTGGGTGAAACGACTGGCCGACGGCGATCGCGACGAGGTCCACGGGGTCGTCGGCGCGCTGCGCGACGCGTACGACCTGATGATCGAGCCGTTCTGGCACAGCATGCGCGAGACCGTCGCCGCCGACCGGGCCCGGCGGGTCCGCACGCTGGCCACCGAGGGGGCGGGGGCGATGATGCGCGGTATCCCCGGCGTCCGCGGCTGGGACGGCGAGGTGCTGGAGATCGCGTACCCCCGGCAGCGGACCGTCCATCTCGGCGGCCGGGGGCTGACCTTGATCCCGAGCCGGTTCTGCGCGAACACGCCGGTCACCTTCATCGACCCGGCGCTGCCGCCGGTGCTGCTGTACCCCGCCAGTGTGACCAGCGCCCGCCCGGTGGACGTGTCACCCGAATTGGTGGCGCTCCTCGGCCGGACCCGTGCCGAAAGCCTCGGCGCGCTGCGGGTCCCGCGCACGACCAGCAAGCTGGCCTCATGCCTCGGCACCTCGATCGGCACGGCCAGCAAACAGGCCGCCGTGCTGCGCGAGGCCGGGCTCGTCACCAGCGTCCGGCACGGCAGCGCCATCCTGCACCACCTCACCCGGCTCGGCACCGCGCTGCTCACCGGGGAACTCGACGAAGGGACCGCTCCATGAAATCGGTACTCGCCGCCGTCGCTCTGCTCCTCGGCACGGCCGCCCCCGCCGCCGCGGCCACGGATTTCCCGGTGCTGCAGATGAACCTCTGCCGCAGCGGGATCGCGAACTGCTTCAACCAGGGCGGGACGAACCCGATGACGAAGGCGGCGAGCACGATCGTCGCGGTGAACCCGGCCGTCGTGACGTTGAACGAGGCATGTTCGTCGGAGACGACGAAGCTGGCTGCCGACGTCAAGGCGCAGTCGGGCCGGGCCTACACGGTCGTGTGGCAGCCCGTCGGCAAGAAGGAGAACGGCCGGACGACGCCGTATCCGTGCACGTCAGGGCGTGGCGAGTACGGCATCGCGGTGCTGGCGAGGCAGGACCTCGGAGCGGTGAAGGCGCGCGAAGGAGGCTACTACGGGCCTCAGGACGGCGGCACGGAACAGCGTGCCTACCTGTGCGCGAAATTCGGCACGGTGAACGCGTGCACCACGCACCTCTCGACGAAGCGGCCCGCGGTCGAGCAGCAGTGTCAGGACCTGAAGGGGCTGCTGGCGAAGTACGGCACCGGCACGGTGTTCGGCGGCGACCTGAACCTGCGTTATCCGGGCGATCCGAGCGCGCAGGCGTGCGTTCCGGCGGGCTCGTTCCGCAAGGGCGACGGCAGCGTGCAGCACATCATCGCCGGCGGCGCCTTCGGCTTCGGAAGCTCCGGGAAGACGTCGATCCCCGGCACCGACCACCCGGCCTGGCGGGTCACCCTGACCCGCTGACCCCCGCATTTCGTCCTCTGAATGCGGTACTTGCGCGTGCAAGCACCGCATTCAGAGGACTACTTGCGTTCGTCGAGGGGCGGGCGTTGAGGGGCAAGGCGACGTGGCGTACCCGCGAGGAGCGTGGTGTCGCGAAAGTGGCTTTCGCGACACCGCGGCTTGCCCGCTACGAGCCACAAGCGGCGGTCCGGGGCCTGATGCTGTTCCCAATGTCGCATTGGAGACGCTGAGCGTCTCCAATGCGACATTGGGAACGGCGACGGCCGGACACGCCAGGCCAAGCGGGCACCCGCATTTCGTCCTCTAAATGCGGTACTTGCGCGTGCAAGCACCGCATTTAGAGGACTACTTGCGTTCGTCTAGGGGGCGGGCGTTGAGGTGATCGGCCAGCAGTTTCCGGGCGATCTCTTCCGGATCCTGCTCGGGCGGGAGCGGCGGAGGCGGCGGCGCGGGGCTCGCGTCCTCGTTGTAGAGGTCCTCGTCCTCCTCGACCGGCTCGGGCGGGAGCGGGATGTCCGGCTCGCTGGTCGTCACCTTCGGCCGCTGGGGCTCCGGCTTCGGTGTGGGAGCCGCCGGAGGGGCGCTGGGCGCTTCGGCGGACCGGCGGGTGAAGGATCGCTCGGGCGCCGGTGGCGGCGGCGCGGCCTTCGGAGCCGCGGCCTGCCGGGGCTGCGCGGCGCCGTGGACGCAGCGCACCTGCCAGTCGCCGCCGAAGACCTCCTTGAACGCGGCCGCGACCCGCTCCGCGTTGTGCGGTTCGGAGAGCCGTCGAGCCAGCGGCTCCGCGCTGTGTGTGAGGGTGACGGCGTGGCCTTCGACGCTCACCACGCTCGCCTGGGTGAGCATCGCTTCGGTGCTGCGGCCGCCCGGAACCTTGCGGATCGCGGCGAGCACGTGCGGCCACCGAGCACGGATCCCGTCCGCGTCCGTGCCGCCGGAAGCCGCGGCCGGGGCGGGCGCGGCGGGCGGCGGTGCCGGCGCGGCAGGGCGTTGCGGGGCGGGCCGCTCGGCGACCGGCTCGGGTCGCGCCGCGGGTTGAGGGGTGGGCTGGGGGGCCGGCTGCGGAGCGGGCGCGGCGGCTCGTTGCGACGGCCGCTGGAACTCACGGACGGGCTCACCCGAGGGAGGAGCGACAGGCGCGGACTGCGCCACCGGAGCCGCTTGCACGGGAGCACCGGCAGCGGGCGCCGGAGCCGAAGCGGCGCGGCGCTCGAGCCGTTCGAGCCGGGCGAGCAACGCATCGGTGCTCTCGGCGACCGACGGCAGCAGCATCCGCGCCGTCAGCAGCTCCAGCACCAGCCGGGGCGAGGTCGCGCCCCGCATCTCCAAGAGTCCATTGTGGACGATGTCGGCGTAGCGCGAGAGCGTGGCGGGCTCCAGTTTGCCCGCCTGTTCCTTCATCTTCTTGAGCTCGTCGTCCGGCGCGGAGACGAGGCCGCGTTCACCCGCGTCCGGCACCGAACGCAACATCACCAGGTCGCGCAGGCGGTCGAGCAGGTCGGTGGCGAACCGGCGCGGGTCGTGCCCGGCCTCGGCGAGCCGCTCGACGGTGCCGAACACGGCGGCCGCGTCGTCCGCGGCCAGCGCGTCGACCATGCCGTCGATGAGCGCGACGTCGGTGACGCCCAGCAGCGACACCGCGCGCGAGTAGTCGACGCCGTCCGGGCCGGCCCCCGCGAGCAGCTGGTCGAGCACCGACTGCGTATCGCGCGCCGAACCACCGCCCGCGCGGATGACCAGCGGATACACCGCGGGCTCGACCGTCGCGCCCTCGGCGGCGACGTTGCGTTCCAGCAGCTCACGCATGGAGCTGGGCGGGATCAGCCGGAAGGGGTAGTGGTGCGTCCGCGACCGGATGGTGGGGAGCACCTTGTCCGGTTCCGTGGTCGCGAAGATGAAGATCAGGTGCTCCGGCGGCTCTTCCACGATCTTCAGCAGGGCGTTGAAACCCTGCGTGGTGACCATGTGCGCCTCGTCGATGATGAAGACGCGGTAGCGCGAGTCGGCCGGGGCGTAGAAGGCCCTGTCCCGCAGCTCGCGGGCGTCGTCGACACCACCGTGGCTGGCCGCGTCGAGCTCGGTGACGTCGACGCTGCCGGGGCCCTCGGGCGCGAGGTTGCGGCACGAGTTGCACTCGCCGCACGGATCCGGCGTCGGGCCCTTCGCGCAGTTCAACGACCGCGCCATGATGCGGGCGCTGGACGTCTTTCCGCAGCCGCGCGGGCCGGAGAAGAGGTAGGCGTGGTTGATGCGACCGGCGGCCAGCGCGGTGCGCAGCGGATCGGTCACATGCTCCTGCCCGACGACCTCGGCGAAGGTAGCCGGACGGTACTTTCGGTATAGAGCTAGAGCCACGCGGCGAGACTACCGGGAGGGCCCGACAGGTGAGACCGGCACCGACCCCCGGCACGTATCCGGTGCGCTTCGGCACCGCCGAACTGCTGCGGGACGCCGACCGTCCCAACGCCTGGATGATCTCGGTCGACGGCGTCGCCCAGTCGCACGTCAACCTCGACGATCCCACGGATCTCGAGTTCGACTACATCCGCCGGATCGCCGACGTCGTCGACTGCCTTGGCGAAGGCCCGCTCGACGTGCTGCACGTCGGCGGGGCGGCCTGCACGCTGCCCCGCTACGTCGCCGCGGCGCGGCCGCGGTCACGGCAACTGGTGTTCGACGCCGACGGTGAACTCGTCGCGCTCGTCCGTGAGCAGCTTGGTTTGAAGGGGCTGAAGGTCCGTGTCGGCGACGGCCGTGAAGGCGTCTCCGGCAGGTACGACGCTTCGGCCGACCTGGTCATCGTGGACGCGTTCGAACGCGGGATCCTGGCCGGCGGGCTCGCGACCGTCGAGTTCACGACCGAGGTCGCGCGGGTCCTCCGACCGGCCGGAACCTACGTCGCCAACGTGTCGGACGGGCCGAACCTGCCGTTCCTCCGCCGATTCCTGGCGACACTCGCGACATCGTTCCCCCACCTGGCGATCCTGGCCGAGCCGGGCGTCCTCCGGGGCCGCCGCTTCGGCAACATCGTGGTCGCCGCTTCCCGCGTCGAACTCCCGGTCACCGACCTGACCCGCCGGGCCGCCTCGTCCGCCTACCCGGCGCGTTGCGTCGCGGGAGAAGACCTCCGTGACCTGCAAGGCAAAGCGAAACCCATCGCGGACGCGGAAGCCCTACCGTCCCCAGTACCGCCAAAAGACGTCTTCGGGATCTTCTAGCCCGCACGCGGTCACCCAAGCGACCAACCGTGGGGGTCCGGGGGGCGAAGCCCCGCCGGGCGGGCTTGGGGTCGCACCCCAAAAAATAAGGCGGACCCCGCGCACCCGTCAGAGCTTGCTTATCCTTGCTGCCTTCCGGCCCTGGGGAGGTTCACAAGATGGACGCCGCGCGGGATCCGAGGACCAGTGTAGTCACTCCCGTCCCGGCATGGAGGACAGTGGGGGGTATGAGTACTCCGACCTGGGAAGATGTCCTCAAGGCCGCCGAGGCGGTTCATCCGTTCGTGCGGCGCACGCCGGTGTTGCGCGCCGAGGTCGACGGGCGGCCGCTGGTCCTGAAGCTGGAGCATCTGCAGCGGAGCGGGTCGTTCAAACTGCGGGGCGCGGTGAACGCGCTGGTGAGCGGCCCGTTGCCGGAGCGGGTGCTGACGGCGTCCGGTGGCAACCACGGGCTGGGCGTCGCGACGGCGGCTTCACTGCTGAATCTGCCTGCGACGGTGTACGTGCCGGAGTCTGCTCCGCAGGCGAAGACGGCCAGGATCGAGGCGACGGGAGCGAAGCTCATCCGTCACGGAGCGACGTACGCCGAGGCAGCCGCGAAAGCGCTCGAAGCCGCCGCTGAGCCGGGCACGCGGTACCTGCACGCGTACGACGATCCAGCCGTCGTCGCCGGTCAGGGCACTGTCGCGGCCGAAGTGGTCCAGGACGCGCCGGACGTCGACGCGTTCCTGGTCGCGGTCGGCGGTGGCGGGCTGGTCGCGGGAACGTCGCTCGCCGGGTTGCCGACGTTCGGCGTCGAGCCGGAGCGGTGCCGGGCGCTGAACGCGGCACTGGAGGCGGGCGAGCCCGTGGATGTGGAGATCGATTCGGTCGCCGCGTCCGCGTTGGGCGCGACCAGGATCGGGAACGTGCCGTTCTCCGTGCTCCGGGACCGGGTGACGTCTCTGCTGGTCAGCGACGCGGAACTGCTCGCCGCGCGGGACCGGCTCTGGGACGAGTTCCGCCTCGCCGTCGAACCGGCCGCCGCGGTGCCGTTCGCCGCGTGGCTGGCCGGGCGGACCGAGGGCGAGCTGCCCTGCGTGATCCTCTGCGGCGCTAACAGTGAGTGGAAGCCCTGAGCACGACCCGGAACTCCGTGCGCCCCGGGCGGCTGGCGACGCCGACCTGCCCGCCGTGCGCGGCGACGACGGCCGCGACGATGGCCAGCCCGAGCCCGGTGCTGCCCGCCGCCCGCGATCGTGAGTCGTCGCCGCGCGCGAAGCGTTCGAAGACCTCCGGGAGGATCTCCGGCGGGATCCCCGGGCCACCGTCGACAATGGACAGTGCCACCGTCGAGTCCACTATGGACAGAGAAGTGGTGACCTCGGTGCCCGCCGGGGTGTGCGTGCGCGCGTTGCCGAGCAGATTGATCACCACCTGGTGCAGCTGATCCGCGTCACCGAGGACGGTGATCGGCTCCGGCGGGACCTCCAGCAGCCATTTGTGCTCCGGCCCGGCGACGTGCGCGTCGGCGACGGCGTCCGCGACCAGCCGGGAGAGATCGACCGGCTGGTGCACCACCGGGCGGCCGGAGTCGAGCCGCGCGAGCAGCAGCAGATCCTCGACCAGGCCGGTCATCCGCGTCGATTCCGACTCCACGCGGCCCATCGCGAACGCGATGTCGGGCGGCACATCGGAGCCCGAGCGCCGGGTGAGTTCCGCGTAGCCGCGGATGGCCGCGAGCGGCGTCCGCAGTTCGTGGCTGGCGTCCGCGACGAACCGGCGCACCCGGCTTTCGCTTGCCTGGCGGGCGGAAAGCGCGTTCGAGATGTGGCCGAGCATGCGGTTGAGCGCGAAACCGACCTTCCCGACCTCGGTCCGCGGATCCGTGTCCACTTCGGACACTCGTTCGGACAGCGCGACCTCGCCGCGATCCAGCGGGAGTTCGGCGACCCTGGTCGCGGTGGCGGCGAGGCGGTCGAGGGGTTTCATGGTGCGCCGCACGGTCACCGCGCCGAGCGCACCCGCCAGCAGGATGCCGCCGACGGCGACCCCGCCGAAGATGAAACCGAGGTTCCACAAGGTATCCGTGACGTCCTTGGTTGGCAGCCCGGTGATCGCGACACCGCCGTTGGCCGACTGCTTCGCGATCACGCGGTACTCCCCGAGCGACCCGAGGTCCACGTCGGTGGGCTTGTCGTCCGGCGTCGACCGCAGCAGGGCGGAGAGCTGGGCCGGGCCGATGGGGTCGTGGGGGAACGGGTCGGCGATCTTCGCGTCGTAGCTGGACCGCAGCACCGCCGCGACCACACGGCCGTCCGGGAGCAGGTTCACGAACAGCGAACCGGTGCTCTGCCCGTACGCGCGAAGGCCCTCGGGAACCCTTTCCCCGCCGGGACGGCCCGGTGGCGGCGGGCGGCTGGCGCGTTCGCTGGTCTCGGCGAGGCGGGCGTCGAGCTGGTCGATCAGGAAACTCCGCAAGGCCAGTTCGGTGACCACGCCGACCACCAGGCAGACGAGCGCGAGCAGGCCCGCGACCTGCGCGATCAGCCGTCGCCGCAGGGACCACGGCCGCCTACCCCGCGGGTTTGAGGACATACCCGGCGCCGCGCATCGTGTGGATCATCGGTTCCCTGTCGGCGTCGATCTTCTTGCGGAGATAGGAGATGTACAGCTCGACGATATTGGCCTGGCCGCCGAAGTCGTAGCTCCACACGCGGTCCAGGATCTGCGCCTTGGACAGCACGCGCTTCGGATTGCGCATGAGATAACGCAGCAGTTCGAACTCGGTCGCGGTCAGCGGCACCGGATCGCCACCGCGGTGCACCTCGCGGCTGTCCTCGTCCAGGGTCAGATCGCCGACGACGAGCGTCGACCCGCTCGGCCCTGCGACCCCGCCCGCGCGCCGGAGCAGCGCGCGCAACCGCAGCGCGACCTCCTCCAGGCTGAACGGTTTGGTGACGTAGTCGTCGCCGCCCGCGGTGAGCCCGGCGATCCGGTCCTCCACCGCGTCCTTCGCGGTCAGGAACAGGACCGGCAGGTTCGGCACCTCGGAACGCAGGCGGCGCAACACCTCCAGGCCGCTCATATCCGGCAGCATGACGTCCAGCACCACCGCGTCCGGCCGGAATTCCCTGGCGACGCGGACCGCCTCGGCGCCGTCGGCGGCGGCGCGGATGTCCCAGCCCTCCATGCGCAACGCCATCGACACCAGTTCGGACAAGGTCGGCTCGTCGTCGACGACGAGCACCCGCACGGGGCTGCCGTCGGCACGGCGCAGGCCTGCCTTCGCGGAACCGGACGAAGGGACGTTCACACTGGTCATGGTGCCATCCTGGGTGGCGCCGATGAGGCTTCTCTGTGCGCCGCCTGTGCGTTTCCTGTGAACGATCACCCGGCCGGGGCGGAATCACAGCGCGTGCCCACCGGCGGCACAGCTCCCGCACAGCGACGGCGCCGACGATGGCCGCAACCGACCACACGGAGGCGACCAGATGACCGAACCGACCAAACCGGCCGAGCCACCGGCGGGTGAGCCCGCGGCCTGGGGCGCGCCCGCCCCGGCGGGCGAACCGAAGAAGACCTGGTCGGGCCGCAAGACCGCGATCGCGGCCGTGGTGGCGGTGGTGATCGCCGCCGGCGGCGGTGCCGCGATCTGGGCCGGGACCGCCGCGAACGGCGCCGAACGGGGCACGATGATGGGCGGTCCAGGCGGCGGCCGCGTGATCATGGGCCCCGGCGGGGGTATGCCGCGCGACGCGCTGCACGGCGACTTCGTCGTCTCGGACGGCAAAGGCGGCTACAGCACCGAACGGATGCAGACCGGGGAGATCACCGAGATCAGCGCGACCTCGGTCAGCCTGACCAGCAAGGACGGCTACAAGCAGGTCTACACGATCGACGCGTCGACCATGAAGACCGGCGAGCCCAAGGCCGGCGAGACGGTGACGGTGACCGCCAAGGTCACCGGGAACACCGCGACGGCGACGACCATCGGAAAGCCGGGGCAGAACCAGCGCGGTGGGCCGCCCGGACAGGGCCAGGACGGTCAGCGGCGCTACTGAGCCACCACGGCGAGCAGGGCGGCGGCCGTCTCGGCGGGTTCCTGGCCGGACGTGTCGAGGACGACGCGGTCGCCGCCGGAGGCACGCATCCCGGCCGCCTCGGCGACCGCGCGGGCGGCCACCCGGTCACGCACACCGGGTGGCGCGCCGCGGAGTTCGTCGCCCGCCAGCAGCGCGGATTCGCCTTCGGCCCGGCGCCCGACCCGCTCGGTGAGCGTGGTGTCGTCCGCGTCGAGGTGCACGAGGGTGACCTCGTCGAAGACCCGCCGGTGCTCCGGGAGGAATTCCCTGGCGACGACGATCAGCCGCTTCGCTCCTGCGTCGCGATAGCCGCGCCAGACAGCCGAAAGGAGTGCCGAATCCGGGCTTTGCGTGAAGCCGAGTTGCGCGAGATCGACGTAGGCGACGGGCATCCCGCGCTCCCAGAGATCCCGGAGCGCGCCGAACGCGGCCGTCGACTTGCCGACCGCCGTCGGGCCGGTCACCACGGTCACCGGCCCGGGCAGCGGAGGCACGGGGTCCGGCCGCCGCGGTGTTCCGGCGTCCACGACGCAGCGGTGATACAACGCCGCGACGGTCTCCTCGGGCCGCTGCCCGGTCGTGTCCATCTCCTCGCCGAAATCGGCGCGGTCGTAGGCGTCCGCCACGGCGAAGAGGTCGGGCAGAGCGGCGGCGGGTGATCCGCGGCCGAGGAAACGGCTCCGGAGCTCGTCGCGATCGCACGTCAGGCGGATGAGCGTGAGGTCGAAATCCGGGCCGTCGATGTACGGATTCGCCGGGTCCACGACCCCGGACACGATGACCTGCGCGGTGCCTCGCAGGACTTCCAGTACCCGCAGCAGGTTGGCCGCCTTGATCGCGTGGGCGGCGTCCCCGCCGCCGGGCGGCGGGCCGATCAGCCCGAGCTGGTCGATGTCGACGTACGCGACGCTGCCGCCCGCTTCCCTCAGGCGGGTGTACAAACCCCAGGCGGTGGTCGATTTCCCGGTTCCCGGTGCTCCGGTCGTCCAGAGCACGGGCGTCTTCGCTGCCCCCATGGGTTTCGATCTTAGGAACCCCTGTCCAGCGAAATTAGGGCAGAGTTGGGCTGGTGCGGGACATCAGTGGTTCGTTGGCGAGGCAGGCCTGTGCGGTCGCGGCGGTCTGCCTGATCGCCGACGCCGGGCTGTTCCTCATCGGGGGACCGCCGCTCTCGCTCGGCTGGCAGGCGTGGGTGGTCCTGATCGGCGGCATCCTCGCCAACGCCGCGCTCGCCGGGCCTTCGCGGTATTCCGGCTGGGTCTCCGCCGCGCACGGCGCGTTGCTCGTCGCCGCGCCGCTGCTGCTGTACCCGTACGACCACTACCTGCAGGCCACCAACGCCGGCGTGCTGATCGCGGGTTACCGCGCGGGCGCCTGGCTTTCGGCCAAACCCGCGGTGGCCGCCCTCGTGACGATGCTCGCCGGGCTCGTCGCCTGCAACATCATCCCGGTCGACCGCGGCGACCGGGACTGGCGGCTGCTGGTGATCGACGTCGGCGTGAGCGGGCTGCTGCCGTGGATGGTCGGCCGCTACACGACCGCGCGGCGCGCGTACATCGCCGACCTCCAGCGCGCGGAGGAACAACGGCGACAGCACGAAGCCGAGGCCGTCCGCCGAGCCGTCGTCGAAGAACGCACGACGATCGCCCGCGACCTGCACGACGTGATCTCCCACCATGTCAGCGCGATCGGCGTGCACGCCGGTGCCGCGCGGCTCGGGCTGCCGGAGGGCGAACCCGCCGTCCGGCGTTCCCTCTCGGCCGTCGAATCGTCGAGCCGGGCCGCGATGGCCGATCTGCGGCGCCTGCTGGATCTGTTGCACGGCAAGGACAACGGTGACGTACAGCGGCAACCGGGGCTGGACAACCTCGACGAGCTGCTCGACAACCTCCGCACCGCCGGCCTGCCCGCGCGGCTGACCAGCCACGGCGGTCCGCGCGAACTCCCGGGTTCGGTGGACATCGCGCTGTACCGCATCGTGCAGGAGGCGCTGACGAACGCGCTCCGGCACGGCGCAGGCGGGATCGTCGAGATCGACCTCGCCTACCGGCAGACGGAGGTGCTTCTCACCATCACCAACGAGATCGGCCGCCCGAACGCGTCGGCCGAGTCGACGAAACGCGGTCTCGCCGGGATCAGGCAACGGGTCGCGTTGTTCGGCGGGCAGGCCGAATGCGGACCGCTCGACGACGGGCGGCACTGGCGGGTTCGAGTCGGTTTTCCTTTGGAGGCACAGTGATCCGGGTTCTGCTGGCCGACGACCACGCGATGTTCCGGTCCGGGATGCGCGCGGTGCTGGACACCCAGGCGGATTTCGAATGCGTCGGCGAGGCGGCGGACGGACGCGAGGCCGTCGCGCAGGCGGCCTCGCTGCGCCCGGACGTCGCCGTCCTCGACGTCCGGATGCCCAAATTGGACGGTCTGGCCGCGACCGAGGCGATCATGTCCGCGCCCGGCAACGACACCCGGGTCCTCGTGCTGACGACGTACGACTCCGACGAGTACGTCTACCGCGCGCTTCGGGCCGGCGCGAGCGGGTTCCTGCTGAAGAGCCTCGCCCCCGAAGAACTCGTCTCGGCCATGCGGGTGGCCGCGCGCGGCGACGCGCTGATCGACCCGTCGGTGACCCGGCGGCTGGTGTCGACCTTCGCCACCAGCATCGAACCCGCGGCCGCCGAACCGGCGGAGCTCGAACGGCTCACCTCACGCGAACGCGAAGTCCTCCTGCTCGTCGCCGACGCCTCCAGCAACGCGGAGATCGCCGTGCGCCTGCACGTGGGCGAGGAGACGGTGAAGACGCACGTCTCCCGGATCCTGGCGAAGCTCGGGCTGCGGGACAGGGTGCACGCCGTCGTCTACGCGTACCGCAACGGTCTCGTCGGCGGCCGGTGACCGGTTTCGCCGGGTTACGGCGACGGCGTGTTGCGGCGTGTTGCGGCGTGTTGCGGCGTGTTGCGAAAGCCACTTTCGCAACCAAACAACGGGGGAAAATGGGATTTGGCAACGCGGGGGGGTGGGGGGGGCGCCCGAGAGGGGGGTGAAGC